>CAJBVW010000219.1 GCA_903959175.1 uncultured Pseudomonadota bacterium | reverse complement strand
GGCCGGCCTCCGCGTCGACGACACGATCGCGTCGCTCGATCGCGGCGTGTTCCCCGGTCGCCCCTGGATCGGGACCCGCCCGTAGGCCTACAGGAGCGGGAGCAGGCCCCAGCCGCCCAGCGCCGCCGCCGCCGCCCCGAGGAGCGCGAACGCAGCCCAGCGCTGACCCGCGCGCCGTTGATGGCGGACGACCTCGGCTTCCTCGCGATCCGACACGAGGAGCGGAGCGCCCTCCTGCGCGTGGAGCGCCCACACCGGCGGGCCCTCCGCGTCGGGCTCGGGCTGGGCGTTCCCGACGGCGAAGACGCGATCCCCGGGGAGGAGGATCTCCTCGCGCCACCGCAGGAACGGGCCGGCGGGCGCCACGATCGGGGTGGCGACGCGCGCGAGGAGCGTGTTGAGCTCCGCGCTCGGCACCGTGTAGATGCCGGTGCGGATGCGATCCGCGGCGGAGACGACGACGTCGGCGTTCGCGAGGAGGAGGGCCACGCGCCCGGTGTCGTCCTCCACCGCGCTCGGCACGCCGTCCCGCTGGTCGAGGACGGTCTCCCATCGGTTACGACGGCGCTGCTCCAACAACAAGCGGTAGAACGCTGCGGGACGCCCGGTGAGCGGGGCCAGGATCTCCCCCTCCGCGACCAGCCGTCCGGCGACCTCGTGCAGGCCCTCGTCGAGCGCGTTCGCGGCGGTCGGGGCGGCCTCGGCGAGGAGGCGCGCGTTCCCGAAGGCGCGGGCGCCCAGCACCGTGCACACCGCGGTGACCACCACGCCCACACCCGCCAGAACACTTGCAACGATGATGGACATTCAGACGTCCCGGTAGCGGATCTGGTGCTTCTTGAGGAGCCGGGTGATGGACTTGCGGTCCATGCCCGCGGTGCGCGCGGCGCGGGAGACGTTCCCGTCGTGGCGGTCGATGAGGTCGACGAGGTAGTGCCGCTCGAACTCCTCGATCAGCGCGTCCTTGGCGTCCTTGAGGGGGAGGCTCGAGAGCGTGGTGTCGGCCGGGAGGCTCGGGCGGGGCACGGCGGGCGCGACGGGCCGTGAGGCGCGGAGGGCCTCGGGGAGCGCGTCCAGCGTGATGGTCGTCCCGTCGGTGAACGGGAGCGCGCGCTCGATGACGTTGTTGAGCTCGCGCACGTTCCCGGGCCAGTGGTAGGCGTCGAAGAGCGCGCGGACCTCCGGCGCGAGGCCGCGGACGCCGCGCCCGCCGCCCTGGGAGTGCTCGGCGCGATGGAGGAGGTGCTCGACGAGGAGCGGCACGTCCTCGCGACGCTCCCGGAGCGCGGGCAGGCGGATCTCGACGACGGCGAGGCGGTAGTAGAGGTCCTCGCGGAAGCGGCCGGCGGCGACCTCGTCCCGGAGGTTGCGGTTGGTGGCGGCGACGACGCGCACGTCCACCTGGCGGACCTTCGTGGCGCCGACGCGGCGGACCTCGCGCTGCTCGAGCACGCGGAGGAGCTTCGGCTGGAGCTCGAGCGGGAGCTCGCCGATCTCGTCGATGAAGATGGTGCCGCCGTCCGCGACCTCGAAGAGGCCCTCGCGCACCGCGATGGCGCCGGTGAACGCGCCGCGCTCGTGGCCGAACAGCTCGGACTCGACGAGGCTCTCGGTGGCGGCGCCGCAGTCGAACACGACGAAGGGGCGGTTCTTGCGCGTCGAGCGGTTGTGCGTCGCGCGGCTGACGAGCTCCTTGCCGGTGCCGGTCTCGCCGGTGACGAGCACGGTGAGGTCCGTCGGGGCGACGCGCTCGAGGATGCCGAACACCTCGCGCATCGCGAGGCCGCGGCCCACGAGGCCCTCGAAGCGGTCGTTCTCGGAGGGGACGACGTCGATGATCTCGTCCGCCGGGCTGTAGACGAGGTGGGTGTTGCCGACGCGGAAGCGGGTGTCCGGCGCGAGGTACACCTCGCGGACGCGCACCGCGCCGACGAAGGTGCCGTTCGTGCTGCCGAGGTCCCGGAGGATCGTGCCCTCGCGGCCGCGCACGATCTCGGCGTGGAGGCGGGAGACGGTCGTGTCTCCGAGGCGGATGTCGTTGTCCTCGCGCGAGCCGATGCGGATCACGTCCCGCTCGATCTTCCAGTCGCTCCCTGCGTTCGCGCCCTCCACGCAGGACACCCGGGCGCGCCGCAGGTGGATCTGCCGGGCTCCGGCGCTCGCGATCGTACTGGTGATCTCGGACATCGGCCGCGAGCTTAGCGCACTGTCCCCTCGGCGTCGGGCTCGTCGTCGTCGGAGTCGTCGCCCACGTCGAGCCCACCGGCTCCGCCCTGGCGCTTCATCATCCGCTGGATCGACTTGCGGTCGATGCCCGCGGCGCGCGCGGCCGCCGAGACGTTGCCGCCGTGCGCGTCGAGGAGGCGCTGCATGTAGAGCTCGTCGAACCAGTCGGACCACACGCGCTTCGCCGTCTTGTAGGGGACCTCCGGGCGGATCGCGTCGACCGGGGGCGCGTCGTCGGAAGGCGGCGGGGAGGCGGCGGGCGCCGTCGGGAACGGGGCGCGGAGCCCGGGGGGGAGGTCGGCGAGGTCCGCCTCGGGGCCGCGGGCGAGGCCGGCGAGGTAGCGCGCGCAGTTCACCAGCTCGCGCACGTTTCCGGGCCACGCGTACGCGCCAAGGTGCGCGCGGACCTCGGGGGTGAGGCGGAGCGCGGCGCGCCCGCTCTCCTGGCGGAAGCGATCGACGAAGTGGTCGAGGAGTGCGCCCACGTCCTCCGCGCGCTCGCGGAGGGGCGGCAGCCGCACGCGCACGACGTTCAGGCGGTGGAAGAGGTCCTCGCGGAAGCGGCCCGCGGCGACCTCGGCCTCCAGGTCGCGGTTGGTGGCGGCGACGACGCGGAAGTCGGCCCGCAGCAGCTTGTTCCCGCCCACCCTCCGGAACTCGTGCTCCTGGAGAAGGCGGAGGAGCTTGGTCTGGACGGCGGGCTCCATCTCGGCGATCTCGTCGAGGAAGAAGGTGCCGCCGTTGGCCTCCTCGACGAGCCCGCGCCGCACGGTCGTCGCGCCGGTGAAGGCGCCGCGCTCGTGGCCGAAGAGCTCGCTCTCCATGAGGTTCGCGGGGATCGCGGCGCAGTCCACCGGGACGAAGGGCGCCTCGGCGCGCTTGCTCCGTGCGTGGATGGCGCGGGCGACGACCTCCTTGCCCGTGCCGGATTCGCCGGTGAGCATCACGGTGAGGTCGGTCGGGGCGACGCGCCCGACGAGGTCGTCGATGGCGCGCATCGGGGCGGAGCGGCCCACGAAGGCGGGGGCGGCGCCGCGGGCCTCGAGCTCGGCGCGCAGGCGGCGGTTCTCCCGGGCGAGGCGGCCGTGCTCCAACGCGCGGTCGACCACGACGCGAAGCTCCTGCATGGAGAAGGGCTTGGTGACGTAGTCCCAGGCGCCAGCGCGCATCGCCGTCACCGCCGTCTCGATGGTGGCGTAGGCGGTCATGAGCACCACGGGGACCCCCGGCGACTTCTCGAGCGCCGTCGCGAGGACGGCCATGCCGTCGATCGTCGGCATCATCAGGTCCGTCAGGACGAGGTCGAAGGGCTCTCCTTCGAGCTCCGCGAGGGCCTCGCCGCCGGAGCGGCACGCGACGACCTCGTGTCCGTCCCGGGCGACGATGCGCCGGGTGGTGTCGAGCATCTCGGGCTCGTCGTCGACGCAGAGCACTCGGGCCATGGCGCGATCGTAACAGAGGAACGGCGCGCCCTACGGCGCGGGCAGGCTCACCACGAAGCGCGCCCCCGCGTCGGGCAGGTTCTCCGCGGTGATCCGGCCCCCGTGCTCCGCGACGATGCCGTGGACCACCGCGAGGCCGAGGCCCGTGCCCTCGCCCGGCGCCTTCGTGGTGAAGAAGGGCTCGAACACGCGCGGGAGGTGCTCGGGGGCGACGCCGGCGCCGTCGTCCTCCACGACCAGGCCCTCGGGGCCGGTGCGGACGCGGACGGTCGCGCGCGCGGCGTGGATCGCGTTTCGGAGTAGGTTATACGCCACTTGTTCGAGCGCGTGCGGGTCGGCGAGGACCGGGGCGGGGGCGAGCGTGCCCGTCAGCTCGACGCCGCGGGCGCGCGCTTCGAGCCGCGCGAGGGCGATGGCGTCGCGGGCGACGTCGGCGAGGTCCACCGGGCGCCGCTCGCCGGTGGTCTTCCGCGCGAAGCGAAGGAGGGAGCCCGTGATCTGGCGGATGCGCTCCGCCTGCCGCTCCATCACCGCGAGGTCCGCCACGAGCTCGGGGTCCCCGCCCGACTCCTGCAGGATCTCCCGGAGGAAGCTGGCCCGCCCGAGGATGACGCCCGCGGGGTTGTTGATCTCGTGCGCCACGCCGCCGGCGAGCCGGCCGACGCTCGCGAGGCGCTCCGCGTCCGAGAGCTCGCGCTGGGCCGCCGCGAGGGCGAGGGTGCGCTCCTGCACGCGCTGCTCGAGGTCGGCGTTGAGCCGGCGTTGGCCCTCCTGTTCGAGGAGGACGCGCGTACGGAGCCGCTCGAGCGCCTCGCCGAGCTCCCGCGGCTCGTCGATGCCGGTCGCGACGAAGGGCTCGGCGAGGTCGGCCTCTTCCATGCGGCGAACCTGCCGCGCGAGGCGCACGAGCGGGCGAACCACGAGCCAGTCGAGCGCCGCGGCGAAGGCGAACGCGAAGGCGAGGGCCACGGCGAGGGCGAGCGCGACCCAGGCGGTGTCGCCGCTGCCGTCGTAGGCGCGCGTGAACACGGAGGTGAGGAGCATCACCCCCACGACCGCGAGGGTGAGGAGGGAGCCGAGCTTGAGCGCGAGGCCGGGGCGGCGGGGTGCGGCCATCCGGGAGTATCACCCGTCCCGGAGTCGAAGGGGTAGCTTACGGACACGCCCCCCTCTCCCCGAGTAGGATGACGGCCATGCCAACCTGGAAGCATCACGTCTTCGTCTGCACCAACAAGCGCCCGCCTGGCCACCCGAAGGGCTCGTGCGGCGAGCGCGGCTGCGGCGACGTCCTGCTCGCGCTCAACGACGAGGTCGAGCGCCTCGAGCTCTTCGAGACGGTGAAGGTCAACAGCTCGAGCTGCCTCGGCCCCTGCCGCGCGGGCCCGACGCTCGTCGTCTACCCCGAGAACACCTGGTACGGCGCGGTGACCGCCGCGGACGTGCGCGAGATCGTGCAGTCGCACTTCATCGACGGGCGGCCCGTCGCGCGCCTCGTGCTCCCGGAGAGCTAGCCGATGTTCGGGAACCTCAAGTCGAACCTCAAGACCCGCATCAAGGGCGTCGTCGAGGACATCAAGGGCCGCCGCGTCGACGCCGCGGATGCCTACGTCGCGCCACCGACCGCGCCGCCGCGGCCCGTGGCGCCCGCGCCGGCGCGCCCCGCTCCGACGGCCCCGGTGGTCGCCGCGCCGGTGGTCGTGGCCCCGATCGTGGCGGAGGCGCCGCCGCCCTCCCCCGTGATCGCCGCGCCGGTCGTGGAAGCGCCGCCCGCCCCCGTATTCGCCGCGCCCGTCGAGGAAGCGGCTCCCCCCTCCGCCGAACCCGTGGCCGCCACCGCGCCCTCCGTCGCCTCCCTCGCCGCCGCCGCGGCCGCCGCCGGCAAGGTGACGACCCGCGCGCTCCACGCCGACATGGGCTCGACGGACATCGCGTCCTACGTCGCGCGCGCCAAGGCGAACGGTCGCTCGGTCGACTCGGTGACCGGCGGCGAGGGCGTGAACCGCGCGGAGGACGGCGCCGCGTACTGGGGCCCCGTCGACAACGACTCCTCCCGCGCGAAGGCCGACGGGAAGGTGCTCACCATCGACCAGTTCGAGTGCATCAGCTGCGGCACCTGCGTCGAGCAGACGGACAAGGTCTACTACCTGCCGGACGACGGGAAAGCGACGCCGATCGCCCAGGATGGCCCGATGGACCTCATCCAGGACGCCATCGATGCCTGCCCGGTGACCTGCATCCACTGGACGACGCCGGACGAGGCCGAGGAGCGCGGGCTCGCGACGGGGATGGACGCGGAGTAGCGCCCCTCCAGAGCACGCTCAGCGCAGGCCGGGCGCGTTCCGCTTCCCCTTCCACGTCTTGTACTTGAGCGCGTCCGCCACGTGCGCGCGCACGATGGGGTCGGGGTCGGCCGCCATCGCGCCGAGCACCGCCGCGGCGTCCGCCGAGGGGAGCGTGCGGTAGCAGCGGAGCGCGGTGTAGCGCACGCGCGGCCGGGGATCGGTGAGGGACGGCGCGAAGGCGTCGGCGCCGACCTGCTCGCGGAAGTAGAGGCCCTCGAGCAGGGCGATGTCGACGTCCTCGTCGGGGGTCTCGCCGACGAAGCGGCGGCTGCCGCCGAAGGTCCACACGCGGGGGAGTGCGTCCTCGCCGGTGACGCGGAAGGGCGCGTCGTACCTGCCGAGCCGACGTTCGAGCGCCGTTCCGGTCAGGATGGTGCCCGCGTCCCACGCCGCGCGCGCCGCCGCGCGATCGCCGCCGGTGAGCCGGATGGCCTCCAGCGCCCAGGCGCCGCGCGCGTGGGGGGCGTCGTCCGCGGGGGCGGCCTTGGCGACGGCGGGGTCGGCCGTGCCCGTCCCGAAGCTGTGGTTGAACCACCACCGCGCGCGGAGGATGTCGGTGCCCTCGGCCTGGAGGTCCGTCGGGAGCGCGGAGACCCCGGAGAGCCAGGCGGCGAGCGGCTCGTCGCTCGCGGGGATTCCCCAGCCGACGTGCGTGGTGCAGAACGTCGCGAAGCGCCCCGCGCGCCCGCAATGGGCCAGGGCGGGCACGACCTTCCCGGCGCGGCCGAGCTCCTCGCCGGCGCGGAAGTGGCACTCGTCGCGCCACGTCCCCTCCCCTACGGCGCCGCACGCGGCCTCGGCGCGTTCGGCGTCGCCCTCGCGGCCTGCGCGCGCCGCGGCCTCCACGTAGCAGGCCACGCGGAGCTGCTCGAAGGGCTCCTCCGCGCACACCTCCGGTCCGGCGCCGGGCGGGAGCGCGCGCACCTCGGGCGCGACGGTGGAGCCGCCGCCCGCGCACGCCAGGAGCAGCCAGATCACGGGGTCACGGCGAGGGGCGGGGGCCCGCGATGTGCGGCCGGCCGATCACCTTGTCGCACTTCTCGCGGGTCGCGGGGAGCCGCACGAGCCCACACAGGGACTGCGCCCGCTCGGGGTTGTCCACCGCGAGGCGGAGGAGGACGAGGTCCCGCGAGGGGGCGTCCGTCATCGAGTCGATCGCCGCCTTGAACGCTGCTTCGTCCGCGAGCAACGGCTTGATGAAGTCGTACCGGCACTCCTCGCGCGCGATGGGATCCCCGAGGGTGGCACACCCGGCGAGGTCCTTCGTGTGGCAGGCGAGGAGCAGCCAGACGAGCATCAGTGCCGCCACGCCTGGAACGGGCCCCACGGCGCCTGGCCGCCCGCGACCACGTCCGCAAAGCTGGCGCGGCCGATCGCGGCCTCGCCCGTGTCGACGCAGTGCTCGTAGGCCTCGGCCTCGAGGCGGCGCCGCTCCTCCTCGCTCCGGCCCCCGGCGGCGAGCGCGGCGGCCTTGAACGCGGCCACCGCCGTCGGCGAGCGGCGCTTGACCATCTCCGCGAGGGCCGCGGCGCGGGCGAGACCGGCGTCGACGTCCGCCACGCGCTCGTCCACGAGGCCGATGCGGTGGGCCTCCTCGGCGTCCACCTGCTCGCCGGTCATGCCGAGGCGGAGGGCCTGCGGGAGCCCGATGAGGGTGGCGAGCTCGCTCGCGCCGCCGGCGCCCGGGACGATGCCGAGGCTGGTCTCCGGGAGGCCGAAGCGCGCACCGGGCGTCGCGATGCGCCAATCACACGCGAGCATGAACTCGGTTCCCCAGCCCAGCGCGATGCCGTGGATGACGGCGACGTGGAACACCGGCGCGCGGCGCAGGCGGGCGAGGATCGCGCGCTGCCAGCGCACATGGCGCTTGATCGACTGCGTGTCCCAGGTCGTCCGCTCGGTGACGTTCGCCCCGGAGATGAAGATGGGCGTTCCCCGCCCGGAGACGCGGCGGGACGAGGTCACGAGCACCCGCGCGTTACCGCCCTCGAGCCAGCTCGACAGCGCCTCGAACGCGCCGATCTCGGTCTTCCCCATCTCGTTGGCCTTGCCGTGGTCGAGATCGAGCCACGCGATCTCGTCCTCGAGGCGGACCTTGAGGGTCCCGAATACACGCTCGCTCACGACGGACCCGCCACGAGGTCGAACACAACCGCCATCTCGGGGCGCACCGTCGAGAGGAGGATGGAGGGGTCGGGGATGTTCCAGTCGGTCCACTTCATGTCGTGGCGTCCCTTGATGCGGAGTTTCTGCCCTTCCCACGCGTAGGTGGCGGGCACGGCGACGGCGAGGGCGACGTCGCGAATGGTGAGTGTTCCGAGGAGCGAGACGCGGCCGGTGCCGACGCCGCTGCGGAGGGCGACGAGGTCTCCCTCGATGCGGGCGACGGCGAGCGCGATCGTCGGGAAGCGCGCGACCTCGAGGCACCACACGCCCATGCGGCTGTCGCGCGGGCCGAGCCCCGTGGTGAGCGCGCTGGCGCCGACCGTGAGGGTGCCGGTGAGCGCGTCGGTGTCGAGGCTGCCGGAGTACGCGAGCGCCTGGCCCTCGATCGGATGGAGGCTGGACGCGAGCTCGAAAGACAGACGGCTGTCCCCGGGCCCGAACCCGAGGACCGTCGCCGCAGCCGAGGCGGACAACATCGCCCAGAGCCCCATCACGCCTCCGCGCGCAGCATAGCGCGCCGCGGGTGACCGCCGCCTCCGTAGCGCCCCCTACCCGGCCCCGTTCGCGCTGCCGCCTCTGCCGCAATAGGGGCGGCGCGTCTCGGAGGGACGGTGCACATCGCGACGGTCGGTCGGGCGTTTCCCCCGCACTACGCCGATCAGGACACCCTCATCGCCGCGTTCCGCGCCGCGTGGGCGGCCCGGTACCACAACGTGGGGCGCATCGAGCAGCTCCACCGCAACGTGCTCGTCGGCGGGCGCCACCTCGCGCTCCCCATCGGGGACTACCTGCAGCTGCGCGGCTTCACCGAGGCGAACGACGCCTTCGTGCGCGTCGGCACCGACGTGGGCGCCGCCGCCGTCTCCGACGCCCTCGCGCGCGCCGGCCTGACCCCCGCCGACGTCGACGCCATCTGGTTCGTGAGCGTCACCGGAATCGCCGCCCCCTCGATCGACGCGCGGCTCGTCAACCGCCTCGGCTTCCGCCCGGACATCAAGCGCACCCCGATCTTCGGCCTCGGCTGCGTGGCCGGCGCGGCCGGCGTGGCGCGGGTCTCCGACTACCTCCGCGGCTTCCCCGACCACGTCGCGATCCTCCTCTCCGTCGAGCTCTGCTCGCTCACCCTCCAGAAGGAGGACCTCTCCATCCCCAACCTCATCGCCAGCGGCCTCTTCGGAGACGGCGCGGCGTGCGTGGTGATGACGGGCGAGCGGCGGGCCGCCGCGATGGGCCTCGCCGGCCCCCACGTCGTCGCGACCCGCAGCGTGTTCTACCCGGACACCGAGGGCGTCATGGGCTGGAACATCGGCACGGACGGCTTCAAGATCGTGCTCTCGGCCGAGGTCCCGGACATGGTCACGCGCCACCTGCGCGGGGACGTCGACCGCTTCCTCGCCGACCAGGGCCTCGACTACCCCGACATCGCCACCTGGATCGCCCACCCCGGCGGGCCGAAGGTCCTCGAGGCGATGGAGGCCGTGTTCCCGCTCCCCGAGGGCGCACTGGAGCGCACCTGGCGCAGCCTGCGGGAGGTCGGCAACCTCTCCAGCGCATCCGTCCTGATGGTCCTGCGGGAGGCCCTCGAAAACCCGCCTCCACCCGGCAGTTACGGCCTACTCATCGCGATGGGCCCCGGCTTCTGCTCCGAGCTGGTCCTCCTGCGATGGTGACGTTGTTCCTCGGCGTGATGGCGCTGGTCGGCCTGGAGCGCCTCGCGGAGCTCGTGGTGGCGCGGCGCAACGCGGCGTGGAGCTTCGCGCACGGCGGCGTGGAGCACGGGCGCGGCCACTACCCGGCGATGGTCGTGCTCCACACGGGCTTCCTCGTCGGCGCGGTGGCCGAGGTCCTCCTGCTCGACCGCGCGTGGAACCCGGGGGTCGGCATCCCCTGCCTCGTCCTCGCGGTGGCGTCGCAAGCGCTCCGGTGGTGGGTCATCACCACCCTCGGCCCGCGCTGGAACACCCGCGTCATCGTCATCCCGGGCCTCGCCCCAGTCGCCGGCGGCCCCTTCCGCTGGTTCAACCACCCCAACTACCTCGCGGTGGTGACTGAGGGGATCGCCCTCCCCCTCATCCACGGCGCGTGGATCACGGCGCTCACCTTCACCGTGCTCAACGCCCTCCTCCTCCGCGCCCGCATCCGTGTCGAGGATCACGCCCTCGGGAGGTCCCCATGACCGACGCCGCGCTCCGCGAGGGCATCGCCCACGTCGCCCGCACCCACCTCGGCTTCGAGGGCGAGCTCACCGACGCGACCCCGCTCGTCGAGGCCCTCCGGCTCGATTCGGTGCGGCTGCTCACGCTCGTGGCGGAGCTGGAGAACCACTTCGCGGTGATGCTCGAGGACGGCGACGAGGCCGACATCGCCTGCGTCGGAGACCTCGTCGCGGTGCTCCGCAAGCGGATGGGCGCCGGCCCCGCCGATCCCGCCGAGGGAACGCCGCCGGGTTAAGGACCATGCCCCACGAGGCCGCCATGTCCACCCGCGCCATCACCGCCGAGACCATCGACAGCACCATCCAGGAGAACGACATCGTCATCCTGGACTTCTGGGCCGAGTGGTGCGGCCCCTGCCGTGCGTTCGCGCCGACGTTCGAGGCCGCCTCCGAGCGCCACGCGGACGTCGTCTTCGGCAAGATCGACACCGAGGCCGAGCAGGCCCTCGCCGGAACCTTCGGCATCCGCTCGATCCCGACGCTGATGATCTTCCGCGAGAAGGTCCTCCTCTTCTCGCAGCCGGGCGCGCTCCCCGCCGCCGCCGTCGAAGACCTCCTCACGAAGGTCAAGGCGCTCGACATGGCCGAGGTCCACCGGAAGGTCGCCGAGCAGGCCGCCGCCGAAGCGGCCGACCCGAAGGCCTGATCGCACCTCGGCCGGGAGCGGGTTGCGCGCGTAGGTTCCGGGGGAGGCCCGGACCGGATGCCGTCGCTCGCCCTGCTCGACCCGCCCCTCGTGGCCGGGGCTACCTTCGTCCTCGCCGCGGCCTTCGGGGAGCTCGCGGGCCGCCTCGGCGCGCGCCTCGAGCCGACCATCGACGACCGCTTCCGCAGCCAGATCGGGGCGCTCCAAGGCGCGGTGATCGGCCTCGTGGGGCTACTCCTCGCGTTCAGCTTCTCCATCGCCCTCGCGCGCTTCGACACGCGCCGCGACCTCGTGACGCAGGAGGCCAACGCCATCGGGACAACCTGGCTCCGCACGGACGCCCTCGCCCCCGGCGCGCGCACCGAGGCCCGCGCCCTCCTCCGGGACTACGTCGCCACGCGGGTGGAGTACTACGAGGTGGGCGAGGATCGCGGCGCGATCGAGGCCCAGATCCGCGCGGGAGAGGCCCTCCAGGCGCGGATCTGGGGCATCGCCGAGGGCGCCGCCGTCGCGAGCCCGGGCTCGCTCCCGTTGTCCCTCCTCGTGAGCTCCCTGAACGACGCGATCGACCTCGCCGCGGGCCGCATCGTCGCGCACGACGCGCGGGTCCCCGGCCCGATCCTCGCGCTCCAGATCGTCCTCACCGTCGTCGGCGTGGCGACCGTGGCGTTCGGCTTCGGCCTGTTCCGGGGCCCCCACCGCGCCGCGATGCTGCTCCTCGCGACCTTGATGGCGGGGATCCTCGTCGTCATCCTCGACCTCGACCATCCCCGCGACGGCTGGATCCGGGTGTCCCAGGAGGCGATGCTCCGGCTCCAGCGCAGCCTCGACTGACGGGCCTACGCGCGCGTTTTACGACGCCAACCGAGCAGGCCGACCAGCCCGACGACGAGCACCGCGGCGGTGTCGCCCGGGTAGGCGTCCTCGAAGGCGCTCTCTTCCATGAGGTAGATGACGGTGCTCGCGGGGGTGTGGTCGTCCGAGTCGGTGAAGACGGGGTCCACGGTGTTGGTCGCCGGGAACACGATCGCGTCGTAGCGGGTCAGCCAGCGCTCGGTGCCCTCATCCGAGTAGGTGTCCGCGAACGCGAGCCACATCCGACGTTGGGCGCCGCCGTACGCGAGGAGGTGCTGGTAGTAGACGCCGGAGGGGTCGTGGTAGTCGGGGGCGACGGCGTCCCAGGTGTGGCCGTCCGCCTCGTCGGGGTTGGCGACGGGGTCCCAGCCGGAGAGCGCCGCGGTGCCCTCGCCGAGCACGAAGATCTCGGTGCGCACGGTCTCCACGCTGGAGGTGGCCCCGAGCTTCGCGGGGAACACGGCGTGGAGCGCGCCGTCGCTCGCGGGGCCGTAGGTGATCTGGAGGGGGACGAGGTCGACGCCGTTGTCGGAGACGTCCGGGGCGTCGGGGACGAGCTGGACGGCCACGAACTCGTAGTCGAGCGGGTCCGCGACGTAGGCGGCGATAGCGTCCTCGAGGAGGGACACGTCGTAGCCGTGGTCCGTGAGCCACTGGACCAGGCCGTCGGCGTCGGACGCGGCGAGGGTGGTGTAGGCGTAGTCGCCGGCGAGGCCGCTCCCCGTGACCTCGACGCCGGTGTCGCCGCCGAAGGCGCGGTCGTTGGTGAGGCCGCCCTTGCTCTGGGCGCCGCAGCCGCAGCCGCCCCCGCTGTCGACCGCGGGGTCGATCTCGACCTGGGGCGTGGACGCCAACGCGATGGCGTCGAGGCGATCGCCGTCCCCCTCGGCGACGGCGTCGACGCGGCCCGGCACCGCGAGGACCCAGGCGAAGTCGTCGGCGTTCCCGGTGTAATGGGCGCGGTAGGTCACGGAGATGCTCTCCGCGCCGAGGTCGAAGAGGGCCTGCTGCGCGTCGGACGCCGCGAGGGCGCCCGATTGGGGGGCGAAACCACCACACGCGAGCGCGGGGGAGAAGAACAACGACACCAGTGTCATGGGGGGCCTCGGAGAACCGTGCGGGTGGATGGGCTAAGCACGAACCGTGCCAGCGATGCGCCCAACCGTACAGCGCGCTATATCCCCCGATGCACGCCGATCCCCGCGGCCCCGCTCCCACGCTGGGCGCCGCCCTCGCCGCCGCCGCCGCCGCCGACACCGGCCGCGGCCTCCGCTTCCTCGACCGGCACGAGCGCGAGACCCGGGTGGACTGGCCCGACGTGTACGCGCGCGCCCGCCGCGCCGCCGGCGGCATGCTCGCGCGCGGCGTCCGCCCCGGGGACACCGTCGGCATCGTGCTCCCCACCGGCCCCGCCTTCTTCGACGCCTTCTTCGGCGCCGTGCTCGCCGGCGCGGTCCCGGTGCCGCTCTACCCCCCGGTGCGCCTCGGCCGCCTCACGGAGTACCACGCGCGCACCGCCGCGATGATGACCGCGGCGCGCGTCCGCCTCCTCCTCACGGACGCCCGGACGTGGCGCATCCTCGGCGAGGCCGTCGCCCTCGCGCGCCCGCCGCTCGGCGCCGTCGACATCGCCGACGTGACCGGGGAGCCCCACCACGCCGCCGTCTCGGGCGACGCCCTCGCGTTCGTGCAGTTCTCGTCGGGGACCACCGTGGCCCCCAAACCCGTCGCTTTGCAGCACCGCGCGGTCATCGCGAACGCGAGCGCCATCCTCGGCCTCATCGCGCCCGGCGACGAGGACCAGGCCGGCGTGAGCTGGCTGCCGCTCTACCACGACATGGGGCTGGTCGGCGCCGTGTTCGTGGCCCTCCTCCGCGCGGGAGACCTCACGCTCCTCGGCCCCGAGGTGTTCATCGGCCGGCCGGGGCTCTGGCTGCGCGCCCTCGGCCGCACCGGCGCCCACATCAGCCCCGCGCCCAACTTCGCCTACGCCCTCTGCGTGGACCGCGTGACCGACGCCGAGATGGACGGCGTCGACCTCTCCCGCTGGCGCTACGCCCTCAACGGCGCCGAGCCGGTCTCGCCCGCCACTCTCCGCCGCTTCGTGGACCGCTTCGCCGCGTGGGGCCTGCGCCCCGACGCCCTCACGCCCGTGTACGGGCTCGCCGAAGCCTCCCTCGCGGTCACCTTCTCCGCGTTGGACGAACCCTTCCGCACGACCCGCTTCGACCGCGCCGCGCTGGCCGAGGGCCGCGCCGTCCCCGCGGCGGACGGGGTCGAGCTCGTGAGCGTCGGCACCCCCCTCCCCGGCATGGCGGTGGACGTGCCGGAGGGCCGCGTCGGCCCCGTGAAGGTGAGCGGACCGTCCCTCTTCGCCGGCTACCTCCACCAGCCCGAGCGCACCGCGGAGGCGATGGTCGACGGCTGGCTCGACACCGGAGACCTCGGCTTCCTGCACGAGGGCGAGCTCTACCTGACCGGCCGCGCCAAGGACGTCGTCATCCTGCGCGGCCAGAACCACGCCCCGCACGAGATCGAGCAGGCCGTCGACGCCGTGGAGGGCGTGCGCACGGGCTGCGCCGCCGCCGTCGCGTGGCGGGCCGAGGGCGCCGAGGAGGAGGGCCTCGTCGTGTTCGTGGAGGTCAAGGCGGACGCACCTGAGGGGCCCACCCCGCTCGCGGAGCGGTGCTCCACCGCGATCCTCACCGCCACGGGGCTCGACCCCGCGCTCGTCGTGCTCCTCGCGCCGGGCACGCTCCCGCGCACCTCCTCCGGCAAGATCCGGCGCGGCGAGGCCCTCCGCCGCTGGCTCGCCGGCGAGCTCCTCCCCCCCGACCAGGTCACCGCCTGGCGCCTCGCGGGGGCCCTCGCGAAAGGTACGCTCGCGCACTGGAAGGCGCGGCTCGGCGGATGAGCAGGGTCGCGACGGGCACGGCCGGATGCGCGGGCACGGCGAGCACGCTAGTCCACCGCATGCTCGTCCGCGCCCGGTGAACGTCGACTACGCCATCGTCGGCGGCGGTCCGGCCGGGCTCACCGTCGGGATCGAGGCTGCGTTGGCGGGGCGCACCGCGGTCGTGATCGAGCGGTGCCACGGCCCGGTCGACAAGGCCTGCGGCGAGGGCCTCATGCCCCCCGGCGTCGCGCGCCTCCGCGCCCTCGGCGTCGAGCCCCCGGCGTGGGGCTGCCACCCCTTCGCCGGCATCCGCTACGTCGACGGGGACGTGGTGGCGGAGGCCGACTTCCCCGAAGGGCCGGGCCTCGGCGTTCGCCGGCTCGCCCTCTCGGAGGCGCTCATCGCGCGGGCCGAGGCCCTCGGCGTGACGCGCTGGGAGGGCACCGAGGCGGGCGCGTGGACGGAGGACACGACGGGGGTCACCCTCCAGACCTCGCGCGGTCCGGTACGCGCGCGCTGGCTCGTGGCGGCGGACGGGCTCCACAGCCGCGTGCGCGCCCAGGCCGGCATCGCCGCGACGCCCATGACGACGAAGGGCCGGCGGCTCGGGGTGCGTCGCCACTTCCACACCGCGCCCTGGAGCGACAAGGTCGAGGTGTGGTGGGGCGACGGGGTGGAGGCGTACGTCACCCCCGTCGGGCCCGAGCGCATCGGCGTCGCCTTCCTGTGGCGGGACGGGAAGGGCGATCACGCCGCCTTCCTCCAGCGCTTCCCCGCGCTCGCCGCGCGCCTCGGCGAGCCCGACTCGGTCGTCCGCGGGGCGGGCCCCTTCGGCGTCTCCGTCGCGCGCCGCACGCAGGGCCGCGTCCTCCTCGTGGGAGACGCCGCCGGCTACCTCGACGCGCTCACCGGCGAGGGGCTCTCGCTCGCGTTCGAGGGTGCCGAGGCGCTCGTCGCCGCCACGGTCGCCGAGGCGCCCGCCCGCTACGAAGCCGACTGGGCGCGGATCACCCGCCGCCACCTCCTGTTCACGGGGCTGCTCCTGCAGGTGGCCGAGCGCCCGTGGCTCCGGCGCCGCGTCGTGCGGGCGCTCCGGCGTTTCCCGAGCGGGATGGCGGGGTTCCTGGCGGTGAACACGGGGTTCTGGAGCCCGATGCGCGCGCTCCCTGCCGTGGGCGCCGTGGGCCTCGGGCTGCTTACCGGCTGAGCCGTCCGCCGGCGGCGATCGCGGGGGGAACAGGGCGAGGTGCGTAGGGGCTTACGCACCTCGCGCGCCCAACCGCGCATCCCTTTACGCGCTGGACATGCGGAAACCAGCGTACTACGTACATTTCCCACTCCGCACCGCCGCGGCACGGAGCTTGCTATGGCTACGAAGCGAACCCACCCATCCGTCGCCGGAGGATCTCCCATGCAGCCCCAGAACGAACTCCAGGACCTGTACCGGAACCGGAACCGCTCCGTGGCGCGCAGCTTCTACCGGAAGCTCCGCACGGAGGGTTTCTCCCATCAGCAGATCATCGAGCTCTCCACCACCCTCCTCGACTTCGTGACCGAAGATCTGAAGGAGCAGAACGAGGCCGTGAGCAAATAAGCTCCGGACTTCAGCCGACGCGCGCGGCCCGCGGGACGATCTCCATCCGCAGCCCGAGCGCCCGCACCTTCGCGGGGGCGCCGATGGCGATGAGCACGTCACCGGCGGCGAGGACCTCGTTCGCCGACGGCGTGGGGATCATCGCGCCGCTCGAGCGGCGGATCGCCACGATCAGCACGCCGAGCTGCTCGCCGAGGCGGAGGTCGCCGAGGCTGCGGCCCGCGAGCGCCGAGCCGGGGGGCATCTCGAACTCCTCGAGGAGGAGCTCCGCGTGGGAGGCGAGCGTCGCGAGGTCGAGGAAGCTCGACGCGTGGGGGCGCACGAGGCCGTGGGCCATGCGCCAGCCGCCCATCGTGTGCGGGCTCACGACGCTGGACGCGCCGGCGCGCTTCGCCTTGAGCGCGTGCTCGCTGTCGGCGACGCGGGTGACGATGTTCAGCTCGGGGTTCAGCTCCCGCGCCGAGAGCGTGACGAACACGGCCTCCGCGCTGGAGGACACCGCGATGGCGATGCCGCGCGCGCGCAGGATGCCGGCGGCGCGCAGGACGTCGTCGTTGGCGCCGTCCCCCCGCACGGCGGCGTGGCCGAGGGCCTCGACCCGCGCGACGGAGGCGGCGTCCTTCTCGATGACGCACACGGTGGAGCCGCTCGCGAGCAGCTCCTCCACGATGGTCTGCCCGAGGCGTCCGTAGCCGACGACGATGTAGTGGTCCCGAAGCGCGTCCATGCGTCGTCTCCTGCGGCGCGCGCCGAGCGCTTCGCCCATCTTGCCTTCGATGACCAGCTGGGTCACCTGCGTCATCGTGTAGGTGCCGATGCTCACGCCGGCGAGGATGACGCCGAGGGTGAAGATGCGGCCGGCGTCGGAGAGGGGGTGGACCTCGCCGAAGCCGATGGTGGTGAGGGTGATCACCACCATCCAGAAGGCGTCGAAGGGGGTCCACCCCTCGATGGCGACGTAGCCGTAGGTGCCGAGGGCCATCACCCCGAGCAGGGCGGCGGCGGCGAGGAGGATCGGACGTTGGATCATCGTGCCCTTCACCGCCCCCAGCGCATGCTACGGCATGCCGGCGTCGGAGGGCATGTTCTTGCGGAGCTGCTCCGCGAGGTCACGCCCGGACAGGCGCGTCCAGTCGTGGTGGATGCTCGCCACGACGCGCTTGCTCGCGGTGTGGGAGAGCGCGGCGCGGAGGTCACCGAGGAAGCGCGGGGGCGCGACGACGATGAGGCGCTCGAAGCGGTGGTGGCCGTCGGCCTCGTTCATGGTCTGCGCGACGGCGCGGGCGAAGCGCTCCTCCGTCATCTTGTGGGGGTCGTGCTCGGCCTGGGCGCCAGCCTGACCGGAGCCGGGGAGGTGCGTCGTCGAGTGACCGTTCGCGTCGAGGTGCTGGACCCGATCGTGCGAGACGCGGATGTCGTCGACCAGGGTGAGCTCCTGGAGGAGCGCGTCGGACTCGTAGATCTTGGCGCTCGCCGCATCGCCTACCACAACCCAGTGCATAGCCATTGATTCAACTCCGTGAGGGGGATGACCACCCTTCTGCAAAGGGTGGGCCAGCCCGACTTCGCCGGGAGAGACAGCACCTTCCGCTGAACGGGGCCGCCCCGGGCGCGCAGAACGCACACCGATCCGTGCAATTTGACACACCCCGTGACGGCCGCGGCCCCCGCGGGAGCCCACATCCAGAGAATGCAGACCAACCTGTTGGACAAGCTCCGCACCATCGGCAACCGCATGACCACCGCGTGGCCCGACATCGCGGTCGAGCTGGCCGCGCTCGAGCGCGCGAAGGACCTCACGATCCGCGACCTCGCGGTGCTGTTCCTCCTCGCCCCCGGCGAGCACGTCGGGCGCGCGGCCGTCGAGGCCCTCGTCGGCGAGGGAGACGCCGACATCGTGATCGGCTCGCTCGACGGGCACGGCCTCGTCGTGGAGGCGCCGGACGGCATCCGCCTGACGGAGCGCGGCCGCGACTTCGTCGCGCAGCTCGTGGAGATGCGGGCGCAGGCCGCCGCGCGGGTGCTCGGGACCCTGCCGGACGCGGCCCGGGACGCGATCCTGGACGGGCTGGACGCGGCGTCCCAGGCGCTGCCGCGATCCGAGGCGCTGGAGCGGATGGAGCCGGCGTAAGGACCCACGATCAGCCGCTCAGCAGCGCCTCAGCCGCCGGCCAGACGTCCCCGTCCGGGCTCGTCGACAGCGCCCAGAGCTCCGCGCGGCGGCCCCGCGCGAGGGCCTCGCGCGGCGTGAGATCCCCGAGGGCGGGGAGCGGCGTGTCCGGCCACGCGGCGTCGAGCCGGGTGAACACGTCGTCCGGGATCCCGGCGGCCGGCTCGGCGGGAGGGGCGGCGGCGAGGGCCTCGAACACGGCGTTGGCGACCTGCCGGGTGACGGACGGCCCCGCGGCAGCGGGATCGACCCCGAGGGTGGCGTAGACGCCGAGCGCGGCCTGCACGGCGGCGAGCCGCGGCCCGGGCGGCACCCCGGCGATGGTGCCCTCGAGCGCCCAGCGCCCGTCGACCTCGTAGACGAAGGCGGCCAACCACATGTCGGCCTCCATCTGCTTGGAGCCCTCGCGTTCCACGATGTGGAGCGTGCGGTCGGACAGCACGTCGTGGGCCTCGACGCCCTCTCCCGCCGTGACCGCGACGACGCGGAAGAGCGCGAAGCGGGTGCGCGCCCACTCGTCGAACACGGCCCGCTCGGCGCGCGGGAGGTGCCCGGCCTGGGCGTGGAAGCGGTCGATGAAGGAGGTGCCGCCCGGCGGGGCGGTCACGATGGCGAAGGCGATGGCGCGCCGCGCCTCCTCCTCCGTGCTCGGCGCCTTCCCGAGGAACCGCCGCACGTTCGCGCGCAGCTCGTCGAGGTGGTGGCGGGTGGCCCAGCTCGCGATGCGCTCGCGGAGAGCGTTGAGGTTGTGGGCGGCGCGAGGGTTCATGCCCGCCCACCTACCGCGCCTCGTTACCCGCAGCTCATCCGGCCGCCGCGCACCGTGCAGCGCACCTCGCCGCCGGTGGCCGGGACCTCGATCTTCGTGGCCATCGGCACGTTGCCCTGGAGGGTCAGGGTGCAGCCGCCGGGGGTGGCGCTGGCGAAGCGGGCGATGGTGTCGCTGCCGGAGAGGGCCTCGGTCTGGGTGCGGCCGGAGCAGGTCAGTCCGACCTCGGCGATGGGGAGGTCACTGTCGACCTTGACCTTGAAGGCGACGCCGCGCGCGGCGGGCTTCGGGGGCACCGGGGTGGCGCCGCAGAGCGGGCTGGTGAGGCCGTCGAGCCACTGGATCTCGGCGTCCTCGCCGAGGGTGTTCACGCGGTCCTGCCAGGCGCCGAAGGGCGCTCCGCAGGGCGAGCCGCCGAGGGTGCGCGCGAGGATGAGGTCGGTCCAGCTCATCAGGGCGCGGGCCTTCCGCATGTTGCGGGGGTCGCTCTCGAGCAGCGCGCCGACGGTGGTGGTGAACGCCTGGGTGCGAGCGGCGCCGCTCTTCACGTCCTTCCACTCGACGGTCAACGTCACCGGGTCACTCCCGACGGGGCGGCCGTTCATCTGCAGGTCCTGCAGGAACAGCTGGGTCGTGCCCGCGTAGTAGTGGATGGGCTGCACATCCTCCTTGTTGGTGCTGGACTCTTCGCCGTAGAACTTCTTCATGGCGAGGCTCGGCGGGAGGTCGAGCGCGAAGCGCACGTCGTGCGCGATGGTCTGTACGAGCGAGGGGAAGCCGACGCCGAAGACGCGGTCCACGACGGCCTCGGAGCCGAGGTAGACGTAGGCGCCCTTCCCCTTCTCGGTGAGCATGTCGAGCACCTTGTCGTTGAAGTCGCGCCCGACGCCGACGGCGGTGAGGCGGATGTCCGACTCCTCGTAGGCCTTGGCGACCTCGGTGACGGTGTTCGGGTTGATGTCGCCGGTGTTGAGGAGCGCGTCGGAGATGAGCATCATGCGGCGGTTGCGGCCGTCGCTCTCGCCGCCGTTGCGGGCGTTGGCGATGCGGTACCCCTCCTTCAGGCCGAGGTCGACGTCGGTGCTGCCGCGCGGGGCGAGGCGGGCGATGGCGTCGTTGAGCAGCGAGGGATCGTCCCGGCCGACGACGAAGTTCTCGAGCGGGGTGCAGACCTGGTCGTCGAAGAGGACGAGATCGACGCGGTCGCCGCGCACGAGCTGGTCGGCCATCTTCGTGAGGCCGCGCTGGAGGTACTCCATGCGACCCTCGGCGGACATCGAGCCGGAGCGGTCGAGGACCATCGTGAGGTCGAGCGGCTCGCGGGCCGGGGTCACGCCCTTCACCGCGAAGGCGAAGGTGAGCACGTCCGGGGCGGTCTGCTCGGCGGAGCCCTTGACCGAGAAGGTTTCGCCCTTCCGGACGGGGTCGGTCTCGAAGCTGAAGTAGTTGAGGAGCTCGTGCGGGCGCACCTGGGAGGTCGTGACCGGGGCCTTGTTCTGGATGGCCCAGAGGAGGCGCTGGGCGCTCGCGAGGCTCATGGAGTCGTCGTTGGAGAGGTAGACGGTGGCGCCCCAGTCGAGGTTCGCGTCCTTGTTGTAGGCGGCGTACTCGTCCCGGTCGGAGGCCTTCTCATCGGCGCGGCTGGACTTGTCCTCCTTCTTCTTGCTCTCGCTCGCATCGGTCATCGAGCGAGCGGGCGCGTCGTTCGCGGTGGCGTCGGCGAGCGGAGACGCCTCGGCCTCTTCGGCGGGCGCGGCGCGGGTGCGCGGGACGGGGCTCTTCGCGCCCGCGGCGGCCTTGGCGGGCGAGGGGCCGGCGCCGCCGATGCCGGCCGAGCTCTGGGTGCCGAGGCCGCCGTAGCCCGCGGCGCCGCCGTCACCGGAGGCGTAGTCCGAGGTCGTCCCGAGCGTGCCCATCGGCGCCGAGGCCGGCGCGCTCGCCACCGAGGTGGGCGGCGCCGGCGGGGGCGGGGGCGGGCGACCGGAGCTGCGGCGCGCCATCTCGCGCTCGTTGCCGCCGTAGCACTCCCGCACGATGACGTCGCCGGTGGGCATCCGCACGGGGCGCACGGGCTCGTCCTCGACCACGGGCGCGGGCTTCGCCTCCGCGATGCCGGGGGTCTTGGCCTCGGTGACGGGCTGGCAGGACAAGAGGGCGAGGAGGGTCAACATCGGTGGCTCCGGAGGTTCGTTCGGCCGGGAAGGCGAGGCGGCGAGGCGAAGGTGCCACCGGAACGACGGGGGTCCGCGGACCTTACAGCGAATCGGCGACCACACGACGGGGGGCGGCGCACCGACCCGGCGGCGGCCCGGCGCCCGGGATAGACGCGGCGGATGCCGCGCGACCTGCTCATCTCCCTCCGCGATCCGCACGATCCCATGGCCCAGCAGGAGCTCCGCTGCTTCCGGGACACCACCGGGCTCGCTTCGCTTGAGATCGTGCACGCTTCGACCGCGCCGCTCGACGACCGCCTCCTCGACGAGGCGCGCATGTTCTTCTTCGGCGGCTCCGGCGCCTATTCCGTGCTCGACCCGCACCCGTGGGTGCGCCAGATGCTCGACTTCCTCGTGCGCGTCGTCGACCACAAGGTGCCGGCGTGGGCCTCGTGCTTCGGCTTCCAGGGCCTCTCCCTGGCCCTCGGCGGCGAGGTCAACAACGACGACGCCCGCCAGGAGCTCGGCGCCTTCCCGATCGACCTGACGGACGCCGCCACGGACGACCCCCTCTTCGGCCCGCTCCCGCGCACGTTCATCGCCCAGCTCGGCCACCACGACCATGTGGACCGCCTGCCCGCTGGCGTGACCCTCCTCTGCACCGGCCGGAAGATCCACAACCAGGCCTTCAAGGTGGACAACGCGCCCTTCTGGGCCACGCAGTTCCACCCGGAGCTCAACAAGGCCACGACCTTCGAGCGCTGGACCTACTACCGGACCCACTACTCGCCGGACGAGGCCGCCGCCGCCGCGACCGACCGCGAGATGGCCGCCGCGCCGGACACCTTGGAGATCCAGACGGTCATGCGCCGCTTCGCGACCTGGGCCGCCGAGAACCCGCGCTCTTAGGCGCGATCCGCCCTCACTCCGCCCTCACTCCGCGACGAGCGGGCGCGCGCACCGGAAGCCGACGCCGTTGCTGGTCGCGTCCTCGGGCTCTGGCGCCCGGTTGCTGACGCGCATGAACGTGGGGACGTTGAGGAACGTGCCGCCGCGGGCCACGCGCGCGATGAAGGTGCCCATCGGGTCGGTGAAGGGCTCGCCCTCGGCGGGGCCGGTGGGATCGGTGTCGGCGTCGGTCTGGTAGCCGTCGGCGTCGAACCAGTCGGAGACCCACTCCGCCACGTTGCCGGCGAGGTCGAGCGCGCCGTACGGCGAGGCGTTGTCGTAGCTGCCGACCTCGGCGGTGTCGCCGACGCAGAGCACGATCGCGTCCGCCACGAAGTAGGCGAAGTTCGCCCGCGCGCAGTCGGGATCCTCGGCGCCCCAGGGCCAGATCCGCGCGTCGGTCGCCCCGCGCGCCGCCTTCTCCCACTGCGCCTCCGTCGGGAGCGACTTCCCGTTCGCCTCGCAGTAGAGCGCGCCGGACCAGTGCCACACCTCGACGACGGGGTGCCGCTCGTAGCCGGGCGAAACCGACCACACGCCGTCGCCGTACAGGACGCGCTCGGCGAAGGAGTCGTCGGCGTCCGCGAGGTCGAAGAGGGCCTGGCCAAGGTCGTCCACGTTGTGGAGGCCGCGATCCTCGCGCTCCTGGAGGAGCCCCACGAAGGCCTCGTTAGTGACCTCGAGGCGGTCGATGCAGTAGTCGGACAGCGTGATGGAGCGGGCGGGCGCGGCGAGGGCGTCGCCGTCGTCGCCCCGGATGAAGGCGCCGGCGGGCACGTAGACCTCGGTGTCGGGCGTCACGTCGGGGTCGGCGTCGTCGCAGTCGGCGCGGGCCGGATCGAGGGCGGTGGACCACGCGGGGTAGCCGTCGCCGTCGGCGTCGACCTCGCCGGATCCCGTGTCGGTGTCGGCGTCACTGTCCGAATCGGTATCGGTGTCCGAATCGGTGTCGGTATCCGTGTCCGAATCGGTGTCGGTGTCGGCGTCCGCCGACGTGTCGGCGCGGTCGGAGACGGGCGTGCCCGTGCAGCCGAGGAAGGTCAGGAGCAGCAGCGGGAGGGTCACCCGCGCACAGTACGCGTGGGTGCCGCCGTTGTGCAGCGAAATCCTACCCGCCGAGGTGGCCGCGGCCGAGGATGACCTGCGCGATGCGGTGCGTGCCGTGCAGCCCCTCGAGGCGACGGATGAGGTCCTCGATGGCCGCGACCGAGGCCCGGCCCATGTCGACGTGGTACACGAGCGCCCGGCCGTCCCGACGCACGTCGGGGTCGGAGATGTAGTGCATGCGGCCGCCGTCGCGGGTGCCCCACGCGCCGTCCCAGCCGGCCATGTACCAGTCGCCGATGACGGCGTCGGCGTCGTCGATGGCGCCGCTGCCCGCGAAGAGGATCTGGATGGGGAGCTGGTCCCAGGGGGCCTGCGTCGACACGTAGAGGTCGAACGCGCGCTCCCGCCACGCGAAGAGCGCGGGCGAGCGGGCGAGCGCCTGGTAGTCCGCGAGGGCGACGACCATCGGCTGATCGCCGACCTGCCCGACCTCGGACGTGGAGGGGTTCACGAGATCGACGCGGATCGCGGCGTAGGGCCGGGCACCCTCGGGGATGATGGGGACGACGCGGCCGTCCGGCGCGCGCTTCATGCGGGCGGCCTCGGCGATCCAGCCGTTCTTCGCCTGCTCGGCCGCGTAGTGGTCGAACATCTGGCAGTAGCTGCCGTGGTGGGCGTTGAGGAGCTCGCGCGGGTGGATGTCCTCGCGGAGGAAGCGGACGACCTCCTGGAGGTAGGCCTCGGCGCCCTCGATGAAGGGGTTCTCGTCGCGATCCTCCTCGACGTAGCGAGCGAGCTCGCGACGGGCCTCGGCGAGCTGGCCGGACGCGAAGTAGAGGAACGCGATGCCCTGCTGGGCGCGCGGCTGGCCGGGGTTGGCGGCGAGCACGCGGCGGTAGACGGCGACGGCCTCAGCGGGGAGGTCGAGGTCCTCGTTGGCGGCGGCGAGGGAGAGCAGGAAGCCCTCCAGCATCGTGTCGGCCTGCGCCTTGCGCTCGGGGTGCGCCGCTACGTCCGTGAGGAGCGCGGCCACGGCCTGCTCGAGCAGGGGCTTGGCGAGCTCGGGCTCCCCGAGCTGGAGGTGCACGAAGCCGAGGGCGTTGAGCAGGTCGGCGCGATCCGGGGCGGCCTCGAGCGCCGCGAGGAGGTGCTTGCGCGCTTCGCGAGGATTTTCCTCGGAGAGGGCCTTGAGCGCGCGATCGGCGAGCGCCTCTGGGGATTCAATCTCGGTGGCCATGACGCTCCGGCGGGACGGGGCGACGATGTTAGCACGCACCGATGCCCCCCTCCACGCCCCCCGCTCTGCCGCCCCCCGCATCGTTGTCCGCAGAGGACGGCGCCGCCCTCGCCGAGCAGAAGGCGCACCGGTTCGAGACGCGCCGCCCCACCGTGCCGGCGCTCGAGGAGATGCTGTTCACGCCGCTCCCGTGCCTCGACCACGGCTTCGTGCGGGCCGTCGACTACATGGGGAACGACGGCGCGGTGGTGCAGGCGGCGCGCGTCTCGTACGGCAGCGGCACCAAGAAGGTGAGCGAGGATCGCGGCCTCATCCGCTACCTCATGCGCCACCGCCACACGACGCCCTTCGAGATGTGCGAGCTCAAGCTGCACGTCAAGCTGCCCATCTTCGTGGCGCGGCAGTGGATCCGGCACCGCACCGCCTCGGTGAACGAGAACTCCGGCCGCTACTCCATCCTCGACCGCGAGTTCTACCTCCCGCGTCCGGAGGACCTCGCCGTCCAGTCCACCAACAACAAGCAGGGGCGCGGCGAGGAGCTCGACGCCGACACCTCCGCCGAGGTGCTGCGCCTGTTGCGTCGCGACGCCGAGCAGTCCTACGACACCTACGAGGCGCTGCTCGACACCCACCACCTCGCCCGCGAGCTCGCGCGGATGAACCTGGGCGTCAACTACTACACCCAGTGGTACTGGAAGATCGACCTCCACAACCTGCTGCACTTCCTCTCGTTGCGCATCGACCCGCACGCGCAGTACGAGATCCGCGTCTACGGCGAGGCCATCGCGGCCCTGACCGCCGCGTGGGTGCCGCTGGTGTGGGAGGCCTTCCAGGACTACCGCGTGGGCGCGGTCACCCTCTCGCGCCAGATGCTCGACGTCGTGCGCCGCCGCCTCGCCGGCGAGGCCGTCACCCTCGAGCAGAGCGGCCTCTCGAAGCGCGAGTGGGACGAGCTCGCGCAGGTGCTCGGCGGCTGATCCGCGGGCCCTCGGGGCGGTGGCGGGGCCTTGGCGAACGCCGCCGCGGTGCGCACCTTCTGGTCGACCTGGAGCCTCCGTGTCGCTCTCCGACGATCTCGCGCCGCTGTCCGTCCTCGACGTGGACGGCGCCGAGGTCCCCCTCGCCGCCCTCTGGCGCGACCGCCCCGTCGTGCTCGTGTTCATCCGCCACTTCGGTTGAATCTTCTGCCGCGAGCAGGTCCGCTCGCTGTCCGGGTACCTCGACCGCTTCCGCGCCCTCCGCGCCGAGCTCGTCGTCGTGGGGAACGGCACCCCCGACGAGGCCCGCGCCTTCCGGGAGGAGCGCCACTTGTCCTTCCCCGTACTGGTGGATCCACGCATGCGCGCCTACCGCGCCGCCGGGATGCGCCGCGGGGTCGCCGCCGCGGTGAACCTGCGGACCATCGCGAACGCCGTCCGCGCCGCGAAGACCGGCGAGCACCAGGGCCGCACCCAGGGTGACCCCTGGCAGCTCGGCGGCGCCTTCGTGATCCTGCCCGGCGGGAGCGTCGTGTACGAGCAGCGGAGCGACGCCGCGGGGGACCACGCGGACCCCGAGGAGATCCTCAGGGCGCTGGAGGCGGGGCGGGTGAGCCCGGCGTAGGGCGCGGGGGCGGGGGCGTCGCCTCACGGGCATCCCCGTAGGCCACCCCGTACGCGGCATGGGTCGCGACGAGGGCCGCGTGCGTGCCGCGCGCCTCCACCCGCCCCGCGCGCAGGTAGAGCACCACGTCCGCCCGGGCGAGCGTCGCGGGCCGGTGCGTGACGACGACGACCACGCGGCCGGCGCGGTCCAGGCGGTCCCAGAAGCGGGCCTCGGTGTCGGCGTCGAGCGCGGAGGTGGCGTCGTCGAGGAGGAGCACGGGGAGGTTCGAGGCGAGGGCACGCGCGAGCTGGACGCGCTGCTGCTGGCCGCCCGAGAGGGTCACGCCGCGCTCGCCCACGGCGGTGCCGACCCCGTCGGGCCAGCGGCCGACCTCGTCGGTGAGGCAGGCGGCGTCGAGCAGATCGGGCCACCCCTCCCCCGCGGCCGCGCCGCCGAGGAGGATGTTCTCGGCCACGGTGACGGAGAGGATGACGGGGTCCTGCGGGACCCACGCGGGCGCCGGCAGCGGGGGCGCGCCGCCGACGAGCCGCACCTGGCCCGCGAGCGCCGCGAGGAGCGTGGACTTGCCGCCGCCGACGGGGCCCGTGACCGCGACGAGCTGGCCCGGGCGCAGGACCAGGGGCGCGCCGAGGTCGAGGCGGAGGTGCGGGGTGTCGAGGACGGCGGGGAGGGCGAAGGCGTCCACGCGCGGGGCGGCCGGGGCAGCCGGGAGCTCGGCGAGGGCCTGAAGGCGGCCGAGGCAGGCGGAGGCCTGGCGGAAGCGGACGATGAAGGAACCGAAGTCGAACATCGGGAACACGAGCGTCATCACGAAGCCGTTGAAGGCCACGAAGTCGCCCATGCCGAGGGTGCCGTCGATGACGCGCACGCCGCCCGCGTAGAGGAGCGCCGCGAGCGTGATCTGCCAGCCGTAGCCGAACTCGACCATGTGGAAGTGGAAGAGGCGGGCGTTGCGGACCTCCGCCTCCACCTGGGCGCCCGCCGCCGTCGCGAACGCCCGCCGGGCGAGGGCGCCGAGGCCCCCCGCGCCGGAGCTGCGCGCCTGCACGACGCGCACGCCGTCGAACACGTCCTGGACGACCTCGCCGACGCGCGAGACGGCCTGCTGCACGTCGTCCGCGCGCCGCCCGAGCTCCCGCCCCGCGACGAGCTGGGAGAGCACGAGGAGCGGCAGCGGCGCCATCGACCAGAGCGTGAGACCGGGATCGATGGCGACCATGCCGACCACGCAGGCGACCACGATGAGGAGGGCCTCGTAGGCGCGGAACACGCCGCTGCATAGGAACCACGCGAGCTTCTCGGTGCTCACGTCGTCCGTGAGGCGCGTCACGAGGTCCCCCGTGCGCCACGCGGCGAGCGCGCCGGGCTCCGCGGCGGCGACGGCGGCGAGCACGCGGCGGCGGGCGGCCTGCTGGATGCGCTCGTTCACGCGGGTCCGGGTGCCCTGCACGCCGATGTAGAGGGCGCCCTGGCCAACGCCGATGGCGAGGCAGGTGAGCGCCGCGCGCGTGAGCTCGCCGCCCTGCGCGGCGTCGATGATGACCTTCCACGACCACGCGAAGGCCGCGTAGAGCAGCGCCGTGAGCGCGCTCCCGACGAGCAGCCACGCCATCGCGCCGCCGTGCCCGCGCCACACGTACCGGAACCAGCGCCACGTCAGGATCACGCCGCCGCCCCTTCCGCCGCGAGCTGGGCGCGCCAGAGCGTGGCGTAGCGGCCGCCCCGCGCGAGCAGCTCCGCGTGGGTGCCGGCCTCGAGGACCGCGCCGTGGTCGATGACGTAGAGGAGGTCGGCGTCCGCGACGGTGCGGAGGCGATGCGCCACGGTGACGCGCGTGCGGCCGGGCCGCGCGGCCAGGAGCGCCTGGATGCGGGCCTCGGTGGCGGGGTCCATCGCGGCGGTCGCCTCGTCGAGGACGAGCACCTCGGGGTCCGTCGCGACGGCGCGCGCGAAGCAGAGGAGCTGGGCCTCACCGCGGGAGAGGGCGGCGCCGCCCTCACCGACGAGGGTGTCGGGGGCGAGGCGGCCGGAGAGCCCCACGTCCGCGAGGAGCGCGGCGGCGCGGGGGGCGTCCACCCCGAGGTTCTCGGCGACGGTGCCCGGGAGCACGTGGACGGCCTGCTGCACGAGGCCGACGTGCGCGCGGAGCACGGCGGGGTCGAGCGCGCGCACGTCCATGCCGTCGACGGTGACGCGGCCGGCGTCCGGGTCGCGGAAGCGGAAGAGCAGCTGCACGAGCGTGGACTTGCCGGAGCCCGTGGCGCCGACGAGGGCGACGTGCTTGCCGGCGGGCACGAACAGGGAGATCCCGCGGAGGACGGGCACCCCGGGCGTGTAGGCGAGGTGCACGTCCTCGATGCGGAGGCCCTCGGCGAGGCGGCCGGCGGCGGGCCAGGGCGCGGGGTCGGCCGGGGCGCGGATGGTGGGCGCCTGCGCGAGCATCTCGCGGATCCGGCGCTCGCCCGCGCGCGCCTTCTCCAGCGTCACGATGTGGAACTGCAGGCGGAGGAAGGGCTCGAACATCTTGCGGAGGTAGTCGAGCGCCATCAGGAGCACGCCGAGCGTGAGCGCCCCCTTCGCGACGGCGACGGCGCCCGCCCACAGGATCGCGGCGTAGGCGAGCGAGCGCACGGCGAAGAGCGTGTTGAAGAACCACACCATCGCGATGCCGGCGCGGTAGTCGGCCTCGAACTTCTCCTCGGAGAGGGCCTCGGCGCGGGCGAGCATCCAGTCGGTGCGGCCGTAGGCGCGCAGGAGCGGCAGCGCGCGGAGGTGCTCCGACACGAAGCCCGAGAGGCGGGCGGCGATCTCGCGCGCGAGGAGGAACCGCGCGGGGGAGACGCGGCGGAACCCGTAGAGGAGGACGGCGTAGATCGGGAGGGTCGCGGCCACGAGCCCGGCCATCAGGGGCGCCTCGTACGCGAGCACGCCGAGCAGGCCGAGGAAGAGCAGCGCGTCCGGCCCGGCCTGGAGGATGACCTCCGAGAGGAGGGTGCGGAGGGCCTCGGTGTCGCCCTGCACGCGGCTCATCAGCCGCCCGGGCGGGTGCTGGTCGTGGAAGGCGAGGTCGTGGTCGAGGAGGTGGGCGAACAGCCGCTCCTTCACCCCGCGCATCACGTCCTGGGCCACGCGCTCGATGCCGACGCGCGCCGTCCAGGTGAGGACGCCGGCGCCGACCACGGCCGCCGCGTAGAGCGCCGCCGTGCGGGCGAGGCCGGCGCGGTCGCCCCCCGCGACGTCGACGTCGAGGGCGCGCGCGACGAGCCAGGAGCTCGACAGGGAGAGGGTCGTGGCGCCGAAGAGGAGCGCCTCGTAGACGACGAGCCGCCCCGCGTGGGGCCGGAACCAGGGGAGGAGCCACCGCATGGCAGCCCGCGCTAACCCAGGGGGCCCCCGCCCGGGCGGAAGGTTCCACGCGGGAGGGGCCGGGACTACTTCTGGAAGCTCCGGCGGAACAGCTCGTCGCCGTTCTCGTCGTAGAAGACGCCCGTGAAGGTGTCGCCGTCGATCTCCACCCACATGAAGCCGAGCTGGGCGGCCGCGTAGAAGTCCGGGTTCGCCCCCCCGACCCCGCGCAGCTTCGCCCCCGCGCCGGAGATGATGAACTCCGTGCCGCAGGTCGGCTCGAGCCACTCCAGGTGGTGGTCGTGCCCACACAGGTACACGTCCACCTGACCGCACAGGTTGTCCTCGAAGAAGGGACCGAAGTTGTCGTTCGCGTCCCCGTGGTCGCCGTTGGAGATGTACGGGTGGTGTCCGTACGCGATCTTCCATTGGGTGTCAGCCGCGGCGATGACACCGGGGAGCCACGCCTGCTGCTCCTCGCCGCGCCCCCAATCCAGCGCCGTCGTGTCGAGGGCGATGAACGTCGCGTCGCCCTGGACGTGACTGTAGAACGTCGCCGGCATCACCCACTTGTCCGAGTAGCTGCTGTACTCGACCTGGGTGTTGGCGCGGTCGACCTCGAAGGCGCCGCCGTTGCCGCCGTAGTCGTGGTTGCCGAGCGCCGCGTAGAACGGGAACTCGAGCGCGGCGTAGGGGACCTCGAACTTGTCCTCCCACGCGGAGTCCCCGACGTCCGTGACGCCGTCGCTGTAGATGTTGTCCCCGAGGTAGAGGGCGAAGTCGCAGCCCTTGCTGGCGCACACCGTCGCGACCGCGTCGGCGACGGTGTACTGGTCGGAGCTGCCGGTGCCGGCGTCGCCGAGCGCCACGAAGCGGATCGGCCCGCTCGCATCGGCGCCGGGGGACGTGTCGGTGTCGGCGTCCGTGTCGGCGTCCGTGTCCGTGTCGGCGTCTCCGTCGGGAGAGGCGGGCTGCTCCGGGCTCGCGGGATGGGCGCGCCCGAGGCCGTCCCCGCCCGTGCCTTCCGACGAGTCGGGCTGCGTACCGCAGCCGACGAGGAGCACGATCAGCGTCGTGAGAAACTTGGCATTCGGTGCGACCATGGGGTTGTCTCCATTGGGAGCGGACAGGGCTCGCCCCTGGGGCGGTGAGCTCCTCCGCGGTCGTGTGGCAGGGCGTCCCCCTGCCAGCCACCCGAGCCGGGCGACGATCGACTCATCCCCCGCTACGACCCCCACCGCCACGTACTCGTCGCAGGTCGAGCGCGCTCCGATCCCACGCCGCCCCGCCCCTCGCCCAGCCGGTCGCCCGCCGGTTCCGCCCGGAGACCCCCGGCTCCACTGTATTGGAGTGTCACCCCGCTTCGATTGGCCTACTGCGGATCCGGCCTTGAGAAAATAGTTTTCAGGGGCCCCGATCCGCGCCGTCCGCGACCGTCCCGACCTCGATCTCTGGTACGCTCGGGGGCGTGATGCTCCTCCTCGCGCTCGTGACCCCTCCCAGCGACGCGCGGGACCTCTACACCTACGTCGCGCCCGACGGCACCGCGGTGCTCACCGACTCGCCGCGGCACGCCGGCTTCGAGCTCTGGTGGAGCGAAACCGAGCCCGGCCGCACGCTGCCGAACGGCGTCCCGATGCCGCGCCTCGACCGCATCGCCAACCTCGACGCCTACGACGACGCCTTCCTCTTCGCCGCCGCCGCGAACGGGCTGCCCGCCGAGCTCATCAAGGCGGTCGCGGTCGCCGAGAGCCGTATGAACCCCGCGGCCGTCTCCCCAGCGGGCGCGCAGGGCCTCATGCAGATCATCCCCACGACCGCCCGTGCCCTCGGCCTCACCGACCCCTTCGACGGCGAGCAGTCGATCAAGGCCGGCGCCACCTACCTCGCCCGGCAGGTCGCGGCGTTCGGCAGCTACACCCTGGCGATCGCCGCCTACAACGCGGGCCCCACGGCCGTGCGCCGCTACGGGGGCGTACCGCCCTACGAGGAGACCACGACGTACGTTGCCCGCGTTCTTGGCCTCTACGCGCACTTCCGGGATACGCGCCCCGTCTCGCGTTGAGGGACCGTCGTTGACCCTGCCGGCCTGGTTCAAGTCCAAGGGGTTCTGGAACCTCCCGAACACCATCACGGTCGTCCGGTGCGCGCTCGTGCCCGTCATGGTCGCCCTCCTGTGGGACGAGCCGACCCGCAACGAGGCCGTCCTCGCCTGCGTCATCTTCGTCGGCGCGATGCTCTCCGACATCGTGGACGGCTACCTCGCCCGCCTCTGGAACCTCCAGAGCACCATCGGCGCCTTCCTCGACCCGCTCGCCGACAAGCTGATGGTCATCACCACGCTCGTCATGCTCATCCCCCACGGGTGGGTCCCCGCGTGGATGGTCGTCGTCCTCGAGAGCCGCGAGCTCGCGATCTCCGGCCTGCGCTCCATCGCGATGAGCGAGGGCATGGTCATCGCCGCCGGCAGCATGGGCAAGTTCAAGACGGCCTACCAGTCGACCGCCCTCGGCTTCCTCCTCTGGCACTACCACACGATCGGGATCGACGCCCACAGCGTCGGCATCCTCTTGCTGTGGGTCTCGATGTTCTTCTCCCTCGCGAGCGGCGCCGAGTACTTCTGGGGCTTCTGGAAGTACAATCAGCGCGCGGCGGCCAAGGCGGCTACGACCGGATCGTGACCGAGAAGGTCGAGCTGCAGGAGCTCGCCGGCCAGGTCGTCGGGTAGATGCGGATGCTCCAGTCGTCCTCGTCGTCGTCGAACAGCTCGCCCTCGTGGTTGACCGAGAGCGAGGACGTGCCGGAGTCGGAGTCGACGAGGTTCCCGTCCCCGTCGTAGAGCTCGAGGACGTAGCTCCCGCGCGCGGGCAGGCCGGACGCCGTCACCGTGATCGAGATGTTGTCCCAGATCTCGTCGTCCGCGTCCCACTGGAACCAGTCCTCGTCGGTGTCGGCGGAGAACGTGAGCCCGGAGAGCGTGAGGGAGGAGTTGCTCCACCCGAAGGAGGCGTCGATCTCGTCGAGGTTCCGCGCGGTGGAGGCGCTCTCGTTGAGCTCGTAGGTGTCCCAGTCGGCGTCGTTGACGTAGCCGGAGCAGTCGTTGTCGATGTCGTCGCAGAGGTCGGTCGCGCCGGGGTTGGAGCGGAGGTCGGCGTCGTCGCAGTCGCCGCCGTTCTCGGTGTAGCCGTCGCCGTCGTCGTCGCGGTCGAGGGGGTCCTCCACGGTGATGACGATGGCGTCGGAGCCGGTGAGGCCCGTGGCGTCGGTCGCGGTGAGGGTGACGGTGTGGATGCCGACGGGGAGCGCGTACGCGGTGGACGTGGCGCCGGAGGAGTCGGCGGGGTTCGTCCCGAAGACGCCGACGGTGTCGCTGGCCCAGGTGAGGCCGAGCAGCTCGACGGCGGTCTCGTCGTCCCCGACCACGCCGCGGAAGGAGACGGCCTCGCCGAAGTCGAACACGGCGCTGTCGGCGGGGGTGTCGATCGCGACGGTGGGCCGGCCGTCCGCGAGGATCTCGAAGGAGACGGCCGCAGTGCCGGTGTTCCCGTCGCTGTCGACGGCGTTGACGGTGAGGTGGTGGGCGCCCGGCGTGAGCGTGAGCGGCACGGTGAGCGAGCCGGTGGCGGTGGGGCCCCCGGTCCAGAGGGAGCCGTCCGGTACGTCGATGACCTCGACCGAGAGGGCGTCGAAGGCGTCCTCCCCGTCGGTGACGGCAGCGACGAGGTTCACCGCTTCGGACGCGGTGAAGACCTGCCCGTCCGTAGGGCCGAGCAGCACGATCGTGGGCGAACCCTCCGTGTTCGAGCCGGGCGCCACGGAGACGGCGACGCTGGTGGACGCGCTCTCCGCGTCGGTGTCGACGGCGGTGAGGGTGATGACGTGGTCGCCGGAGGTGAGGCGGTCGGTCGCGAAGTAGACGTTGCCGTCCCCGTCCGGCGGGTCGGTGCCGAGGACGCCGTCGATCGAGCTCTCCCACACCACGGCGAGCGCGGTGGGGGCGTCCTGGCTGTCGTTGGCCGCGCCGAGGAGCTCGACGAGGGTGCCGGGATCGAGCGCGGCGCCGTCTGCCGGCGAGACGATGCTCACCGCGGGCGGCGTGTTGTAGACGCCTACCTTGTTGTCCTGACAGGCGACGAGGAGGACCAGGAAGGGGGCGAGGCGCATCCGCGAGTTGTACCCCATCGGGGCCCGGTTCGTCACCGCAGGATGGGCTTCGGCCCCTTGAAGCGCGCGTAAAGCTCCGTCTGACGGTCGGCGACGGGGATCTCCACGCCCCGGCCCCAGTGCCGGAGCACGCGCGTGCGCGGCTGGAGGGGGTCCCCGTCGGTGAGGACGAAGGAGGCCTCGAAGCCCGGATGGAGCTGCCCGACCTTCAGGTTCCAGAAGCCGGGGCCGTTGCCGGTGAGGGCCGCGATCGCCGCCGACCAGGGGAGGCCGTAGGCGACGGCGATGCCGGCCTCCGTCGTCAGGTCGCGCGCGTTGTGGGGGCCGCCGACGCGGAAGGCGAAGGGGACGCCGGCCGCGTGGAGGCGCGCGGCGTTCTCGTAGCAGGCGTTGAGCGTATCGAAGGAGGAGGGCTGCGTCGTGACCGCGCCGAGCAGGACGGGGATCTTCGCGGCGGCGAGCTCCTTCGCGACGAGGTGCGCCTCGGCCCCGCCGAGGATGACGGCGTCGAGGTCGTAGGCGGCGGCGAGCTCGATGGCGACGAGCAGATCCGAGGCGCGTTCGGCGGCGAAGATGGCCTTGGTCTCCCGACGGCGCAGGGCGTGGAGCGCGGCCTGGTAGCCGGTCGGAGGCTTCTCCTCCTTCGGCGGCTCCTTCGCCTTCTTGCCCTTCGCGGGCGCGGGGACCACGGGCGCGGGGTTGGCCTCGAGGAGGTCCCGGATCGCCATCGCGACGCCCATGCGCGAGGTGGGCCCGCCGGGGCCGCCCTTTCCGGAGGCGCCGAGGCCGAAGCAGAGGCCCGCGGGGGCGGCGATGAGCGCGTCGGCCACGGTGTCGCCGAAGGTCCGCATCCACGCCGCCTGGCCTGCGAGCAGGCCGCCGGAGGGGGTGACGAGGGCGCCGAGGATACCGCCGGTTCGGCACACGTCGATGACGGCGGAGCGCGGGTTGTAGGCGTCGATCACGCGCGCCTGGGGCACGTTGGTGCCGCCGGCCTCGGTGTCGTCGTGGGTGCCGGCCTCGAGGTCTACCTCCCAGAGGCCGAGCGGGGCGCCAGAGAGGTAGACGCCCGGGTAGAGGACGCCCCCGCGGAGGTCCTCACCGCCGGTGACGGCGGGGCCGACGGCGGTGACACGCCCGTTTTCTACGGAGATCCCGCCGCGGACCTCGGTGCCGTCGCCGAGGAGGATGCGCGCGTTGGAGAGCGTGAGCGTGGACGCGCGGGCGCGCGGCGCGAGGGCGAGGGCGGCGGCTCCGACGAGGAGCGCGCGGCGACTAACGGACGCCATCGGGGGTGCCCTCCGTGCGACGATCGTAGACGACGGTTCCGTCGATCCAGGTGCGCTGGACCTTCCCGTACACGTCGAAGGGGTGGGCGTCGAAGAGCGCGAG
>CAJBVW010000218.1 GCA_903959175.1 uncultured Pseudomonadota bacterium | reverse complement strand
CCCAGAGCAGCTTGTACTCGGCGGCCGTCACGTCGCGCGCCAGCGGGAACACGACGCGGAAGCGATGGGCGTCACGACGATGCGACGCCGTGGTGTAGATGATGTGGAACCACCCGCGGAACAGCGCGTGCGCCTCGTGGGTCGTCGGACCGTTCTCGACGTCGAGCGCGATGACGGAGGCGAACTCGAAGGCCGAGTTTCGACGGACCCCGTCCGTGAACGCGCCGACGAGGAAGTACGGGGTGCAGAACTTCCCTGGAACCATGTGGCGCGCGAGGAAGAACGCGACCAATGCGCGCAGATCGAGGACGACGCGCTCGCCGGCTGCGGGCCAGATCACGTCGTCAGCGTTGTTGGGGTCGCCGCCCGGCCGGAGCACGGGCGCGGGGAGGACCGTTACTGTGTAGGTCCTCATCGGTGGCCACCGCGGCGGCCGACGGCTCGGTAGACGAAGGGCGCGTTGCCTGAGTGCAGGCCGCGCTTGTCGAGCTTGGGCATTGGCCTCGGTCGCGGAGGGGGCGTCGGCCCCTTCGGCGCGGGAGGTGCTGACGGAGGAGGCTCTTTCATGGAGCACCCCCGGCAGCCAACGCGGCGCCAGCGGCGCGCGGAGCGGCGGTCGGTCCAGGCCCGTCGTCGTCCGGCAGCGTGCGCGAGCCCGAGAGCAGGGCGTCCACGTCCACCTCGAGCCCGTCGCGCGCCTCGTAGAGCGCGCGGTGAAGGCGTGCGCGTGGGGACGACGGCCGGGGCACGAGGGTGAAGGGCTGGCGTCCCCGCCGGTCGGCGTAGCCTCCGAGGTCACTGTCGAACGCCCGCCAAGCGCGCGCGTGCTCCTCGCACGTCAGCGGGCGCGTGACCGGGAGAACGACCCAGAAGCAGCTGTCGTCGTCGCCCTTCGCGGCGTGTGCGAGCGTGCTGAACGTCAGGTACGCGGTGCCGAGCTGGCGGACGCGGGTGAGGACCGCCTGCGCTCGTTCGGCGGGGAGGTGGACGTACCCGAAGGCCAGAGCGGTGACGCGCGTCGGCTGACCGGCAGGGTCGAGCGCTGTCGCGAACGCGACGCCCGGGGTGAGCGCGGCGGCGGTGTGGACGCGGTGGACCGGGAGCGCGCGGCCCAGCAAGTCCTCGCTCGGGACGGGTGATCGGTCCCGCTTGTCTACGAACTTCAAGAAGGGGAGGCGATCCTCGGCGAATCGAAAAACGGTCATTTGGCGGCTCCAGGCAACGACGCGGCCTGCTCCCTGCGCTTCCATTCGGCGAGCACAGAGAGAAAGCCAGAGAGGTTGTGGATGATCTCCCGCCCATCTTCCCGGTCCAGGGGGCGCGTCGTCCTCGGCTGGTACAGTGCCAGCGCCCGGTCCACGAGCGCTTCATGCGTTTCGTGAGCCTTGCGGTTGCGGCGCTTGGGAGAGGGATCATCCACACCGCAAATGTCGCCCGTTATAGGCGGCTAATCCCCGTCCAGTCCCCTGCGGCGCCTTTCATCGCCCGCGAATAGTGACCGTTCTTCCTTGGCTGCGATCCGCCGATCCTTACAGTTGGTCGGCCGACCTGTCAGCGAGGTGACGCACCTCCCACCCGTCCCCGAGCCGGTAGCCTACGTCCGTCACGAAGGCCTCTGCGCCTCGCCCGACAACGCCTGCTGCATCGTCTACACCCTCGCGCGCGCGGCGCACGAGCACATGAAGGTGGGCGTCGTTGTCGGACGCGCTGAGCACGTCCGTGTTCTTCGCCAACGCCACCAATTCCGGGGTCGTTCGGGGTCTGCGCTCGCCGGCCAACTGGGCGGAGAGCAGGAGCCTCGCGACCTTGGCGACCGCGGGGCGGTGCTTCGCGACGGGGCGCCCGCCCACGCGGATGTCGCGCGGCCCGCGCACCTCGATGACGGTGCCGCCGATCCGCTCCCCCTCGGGTGCAGCGACGATGCCAGCGACCGCCTCGCGGCGACGTGGCGCGGCGAGGCCCCACGCGGGCGCGAGCACGTCGTCTCCCGCCAACACGCGCGCGAGCGGCAGCGCCCCTGCGTGGCTCGGCGCTGTCGCACCAAACGGTGGCGCCACCCACGCGACAGGCGCCCGCCCGAAGGCCCCCGGCTCCCGCTCCTCGGCGCCCGCCAGCTCGGTGTACCCGACGTACGCGCGCGAGTCGGCGAGGCGGACGCTCGCGATCCCCGGTCGGCCTGGCTCCTCCTCCACGACGCCGTAGTGCGCGGCCTCCTCTCGCACCAACCCCCATGCGCGGTCGTGCAGCAGCGCGACCTTCACCCGGTGGTCCACGGGGAGGCGGTAACGCTTGGGCCGCCAGCGGTGATCACGCTCCGAGCACCAGACCCCCTCGTCGTCCTCGACCGCCAGCTCATCTTCCGCGTCCTCCGCGGCGAGCGGGAGCTCAACCTCGCCCTTGCACTCCGCCCAATCCGCGCCGGCCTTCCCGCGCTCGAGGTACGGGCTGCCGCAGTTGAGCACGCCGACCTCTTCGGTGCGTATCAGGCAGAGCTTCACCAGATCGGCCAGCGCGTTCAGCACCCAGTCGGGCGGCTGGTCATGCGCCGGCACCAGCAACCGCTGCCACCACGCCGCCGTCTGCGGCCGGAGTGGCTTGTCGGCTTGCGGGCGCGGCAGTCGAGAATCGGCGCGCGCCTTCGGGGCCACCTCGCAGCCCAACACCCTGTTCAGCCGCACAGCGAACCGGCGCGTCACCCGCTTGTCGCGATCGATGTCCGAGTACGCGAGGGCGCGATGCTTCCCGGCGATGGGAAAGTGAACCTCGATCCTGTACGCACCTTCGAACAGGAGCTTCGCGGACTTCACCGTGCGCCAGTCCTTCGCGAACGGGCCGATCTGGCGCAGCGTACCCACGACGGACTCCGCGGTGGCGCCCGGCTTCCCGTGCAGCGTGATGGTCCGGTGGCGGGCGTCCCAGGGGAGGGCGGCGGTCAGCTCGACAAGCGGGAATGCGTCGCCTTCGGCGGTGCCCTCCTCGGTGATTCGGCGGAGGAAGTCGTCGAGCGCGGCGTCGGTGAGCTCGTTGAGGACCTGCCGGAGCTCGCCGGCCTGCGGGCGAAGCTGCCGGATCATCGCCCCCGCCAAGCAGGCCCCCCGGTCTGGGACCGTGTCGGTGATGTCGATCCGGTCGCCGCCGCTGTAGACGCGGGCCAGCGTCCAGCTTGGCCGCTGGCCCGTCACGACCTCGTCCTTCACCTTCACCGCCTGCCGGAGCGGCCACTCCCGGTAGCCGATGAGCACGTCCCCCTCGGCCCCGAGGAACGCGACGGGCGCCTCGAACGTTCCGCACTGCGTACCCTTCCGTGCCCGCTCGGTCGTCAGGGCGGCTGCCGCTACCGTGGCCCAGTCCTCGGACTGCACCGAGATCGGCTCTGGAAGAGGGCTTTGAAGCTGGTACCATGTGCCGCGCCGCGCGTGCCACTGGTCCCAGAGGCTGATCGCCAGCAGCGAGTCGCGTGACTCCTCGAAGAGCCGGATCGCCAGAGGAAAGCGGCGGACCTTGAGGTTGCGCCCGCGGTGCTCCGCGATCTGCTCGGCGGTGAGCCACGCTGCGGCGGCGTCCTCGATCGCCTGCGTGCGTCGCTCGCGCAGGAACGCCAGCGCCACCGTGAGGTTGGCGCGCACCGCGAGGCTCCCGCCGGCTTCGGCCACCACCGCTTCCACCGCTCGCTCCGCGCCCCCGTCGCGGGCGACCTCGCGCAGCGCCGCCCGGGCCTCATCCTCATCCTCGCCGATAGCGGCGAAGCGATCGAAGTCGTCGAAGCAGAGCGTGTCGCACCAGAATGTGCGTTCGAGAGGTAAAAAAAGGTGAGACAAAACTGGCATATGAATACCCCCACACGGGATTACGGGACGGCTGGACCTTTGGGGCCGTAACGCGTGGACTGAACGGGTGTATACCGACTCAAAAATATTGCAGAGAAGCCAAAAAATGGCATGGTGGTGTGTATCGGCCCCAAGCATTCCCGGTTGGCCGGAGTTCAATCCACTGCCATCGGGCTATGACTTCGATTACGGCAATCCCCTCAACCGTGAACCCGCTGTTCTCTGGCGCGAGCCTCGATGGCGTAGCTTCCGCTCCCGCATCGGCTCCGGGGAAGTCTGACGAAACCACCGCCCAGCGCGCCTCCCCAATCAGCAGCGACGGTCCAACGCCAACTTCCCGCCGAAGGGTGCTGACAATAATTATGTAAGGTATAACCTACCCCTCACCCCGGTCCCTCATGCCCGTGAACCCGCAAACGCCCTCCACCAACGGCGCGGTCCCCGCCAACGCCGGCCGGCGCCCGAACCGCTCCGCGACGAACCGCCCCGCCGCCGCCGCCGCTGCCCCGCGTCGCGAGGCGGTGCTGTACGCACGCGTGTCCACCAAGGACCAGGAGAAGGAGGGCTTCTCCATCCCCGCGCAGACGAAGCTGCTCCACGCCTACGCCGAGGCTCAGGGGCTGCGCGTGGCGCAGGAGTTCATCGACGTGGAGACGGCGAAGCGGGCGGGCCGGACGAACTTCGAGAAGATGCTGGCGTGGCTCAAGAAGCACAAGGACGGCTGCAACACCATCCTCGTGGAGAAGACCGACCGGCTCTACCGCAACCTCAAGGACTGGGTCACGCTCGACGAGCTGCGCCTCGACATCCATCTCGTGAAGGAGAACATCGTCCTCTCTGACGACTCCCGGTCGTCCGAGAAGTTCATGCACGGCATCAAGGTGTTGATGGCCAAAAACTACATCGACAACCTCTCCGAAGAGGCGACGAAGGGCATGAAGGAGAAGGCGTCGCAGGGTATCTGGCCCTCGAAGGCCCCGCTCGGTTACCGCAACGTCGTCCGTCCCGACGGGAAGAAGGGCATCGAGGTGGACCCGGCGTCGGGCCCGATGGTCATCAAGCTGTTCGAGGAGTGCGCCACCGGGAACGCCTCCATCCCCGTCCTCGCCGCCCTCGCGAACGACAGCGGCCTGCGGATGCGGAAGAGCGGCAACAAGGTCCACGTCAGCACGATGCACCGCATCCTGCGGAACCCCTTCTACATGGGCGAGTACCAGTGGCACGGCGAGTGGATCGTCGGCACCCACCGGCCGCTGGTCACGCGGGTGCTCTGGGAGCGGGTGCAGGACGTGATCGACGGCCGCTACCAGCACCAGCGCGACAAGGAGCGGATCAACACCTTCGCGTTCACGGGGCTCATCGCTTGCGGCCACTGTGGATGCGCGATGTCGGCCTCCATCCACAAGGAGAAGTACATCTACTACAAGTGCACGGGCTTCAAGGGGAAGTGCGGCGAGCCCTACACCCGCGAGGAGCT
>CAJBVW010000217.1 GCA_903959175.1 uncultured Pseudomonadota bacterium | reverse complement strand
CTCGTACTCGACGTGCGCCGTGTTGATCGTGATCCCGCGAGCCTTCTCCTCGGGAGCCTTGTCGATCTGGTCATAGGCCAGGAACGTCGCGCCGCCCGACTTCGCGAGCACCTTGGTGATCGCGGCGGTCAGCGACGTCTTACCGTGATCGACGTGACCGATCGTGCCGATGTTGACGTGCGGCTTGTTGCGTTCGAACTTTGCCTTGGCCATGGCGAATGTCCTCGTTGCGTGCGTCTTGAAATGGAGCCCTTGACGGGATTTGAACCCGTGACCTCCCCCTTACCAAGGGGGTGCTCTACCACTGAGCCACAAGGGCATGTTGTTGGAGCGGGAGACGGGACTCGAACCCGCGACCCTCAGCGTGGAAGGCTGATGCTCTACCAACTGAGCTACTCCCGCGTTTTCAGCGGTTCCTCCGACGTGAGCGAGCTCAACGACGAGGTAAATGGTGGGGAGAAGAGGATTTGAACCTCTGTAGGCGTAAGCCGGCGGGTTTACAGCCCGCTCCCATTGGCCACTCGGGCATCTCCCCATAAAATCGATATTCGCGATGTAGTGGAGCTGGCGGCGGGACTTGAACCCGCAACCTGCTGCTTACAAAACAGCTGCTCTGCCAATTGAGCCACGCCAGCAACGTGACCGAGCCGAGCTCCGCGATGGTAACGCCTCCGGACGAATCCGAAAGACTGGACCACCCCGGCACCGGCGCATTTATCGTGCACCGGGGAACCGTCAAGGTTCGGATCCCCATTCTCGTGATTTTGGGGCGCCGGTGCCGGTCGCCCGAGCCCTTCTTCGCGGGGTTCCCTCTCGCGGGTCGGACGATCTACGTGGGCTTGTCGAAGGTGGCCTGGGGGGCACGGTGCAGCATCTCGAGGGCCTCGACCTCGATCGACTCGGCTCCGCCGTCCGCGCGCTCCACGCGCACCGAACCCGGCACGAGCACGCCCGGGGCGACCTGCCGCCAGTCGGAGAGCTCGAAGGTGATGGGCCCGGCCTCCGAGACGTACCGCACACGGGCCAGGCGGGCGGTCACGGGGTCGAGGTCGACGAAGGAGAGCCCGAGGTCGGACTCGTCGCTTCCGGATCCGAAGCGGAGCCCCGACTCGGCGCCCTCGAGCGAGCGGAACGTGGTGGTCTCGCTGCCGTCGAGGAGGCGCGCGGCCTCGAGCGCGACGGTGAGGACCGACTCGGGCGCGAAGGCGTCCACCATGCCGATGGTGATGCCGATGTCGCGGGCCTGCACCTGGCCGCCGGCCCGGATCCAGGCGCCGGAGCCCGTCGCGACGGCGAGGCTGTCCTGCGCGGCTCCGGAGGTGTCCACCACGAGCCGCCGCGAGGCGCCCTCGCGCCAGTAGTCGTGGTGGACGGCCACCGGCTTGCCGGCGAGCTCGACAGTGCGAACGAAGGCGAAGTGGACCGCTCCGGCACGGGCGATGGCAGCGGCGCCGCCCGAGGGCCCGCCGTGCGCGATCCGGGCGCGCTCCAGCCACACCCCCGCGCCGATCTCCGCTGCCGCCGGCGCGTTCGCCGCGAGCAGCACCGAGACGGGCTTCTCGTCCCCGTCCAGGCGCCAGGCGGTCACCTTGACGCCGAGGTCCCGCTCGAGGCGGACGGCGGCGGCTGCCGCCTCGGCCTCGCCGACGAGCGATTCGACCAGTACGACGAACTCCCAGCCTTTGCCGAGCCGGAAGCGACGCACGACACGCGCCTCGAATCCGGCCGACTTCACGGCCTGCTCCACGCGCGCGGCCGCCGGACGATCCGCCACGGGGGCGGCCTCCAGATAGTACTCGTCGGCCCAGGCGAGCGACGCGAACAAGAGCATCCAGCTGATCATCTCGCGCCGCTATCACGGCGCGCCCGCGCAGGAGCTATTCGACCACCCGCACGCTCAGCTCGTAGGTGCCGGTGCCACCGCTGTTCGCGCCGACGACCACCAGGTACTCGTAGCCGCCCCGCAGGCGCACCTCGGCGTAGGCTTCCTCGCCCTCGTCCCCAGAGCTGCCGCCGGTGTTCCGGAGGTAGTCGTAGGTGGGGAGCTCGTCCTCGTCGAGCTCGTCGCTGTCGAGCCACTCGGTGCCGTAGCCGGACTCGCCCATCGGGACGTTGCCGTTGAGGGTGCACTCCATGACGCGCGCCTGGGCGAGGAAGGTCTCGGGCTGCGGCTCGTCGGAGTCGAGCACGCCGTCGCGGTCCCAGTCGAGGTCGCACGTGGTGGCGGTGGCCGACTGGTCACCGCAGGCGTCGAAGTCGTCCTCGGTCCCATCCTGCATCGTCGAGGAGAGGAACACCTGCGCCGTGAGGTATTCGAGCAGGTTCGTCGGGTAGGAGAACTCGATGCCGTCGGGGCAGGTGGCGCTGTTCGTCCCCTCGACGGTGGGCTCGGGGACGAGCATCCGGGGGGCGACCGCGATCCACGGATCGTCCGGCCCCATGGCCCCGGCCGTCGTCGCGAAGTGCCGGTCGAGCCAGACGGCCACGGTCAGGGTCTCGTCCGTGGTGTGGCCCGTGAGGTCCAACAGCCAGCGGTCGGTGTCCGCGACCTCGACCTCCGACGCGCCGTCCTCGGTGATGGCCGTCGTGAGGTCGTCTTCCGTGATCTGGCCCACCGCGTGGATGACCGACCCGTCGCTGGGAAGGGTCGGGAGCGGTACGGCGTTGGAGTCGGTCGCGGAGAAGATGTTCTCGACCGAGAAGTCGGCGGTGACGGGGTCCTCCCAGCGGATGACCGCGCCCACGAGGCCGGTGTCGGTCGCCTGGAGGCGGAGCAGGGCCTCGTCGTAGGTGATGCCCGTAAGCCGGACCACCTGAGCGGCGTAGTTCCCCTCCATCCACCCCACGAACTCGAAGCCCGGGGTGTAGATGTAGGAGTCGGAGTTCTCGAGCTTCACCGCGAGCTCGGGGAGCTCTGCGGGCGTGTCGGTCGTGCCGCCGCGGTAGGCGCTGTTGTTCCCGTGCAGGTTCAGGCCGGACTGGTATCCGTTGGCGCCGTAGAAGCCGCCTGGGGACGCCGGGGGGGCGACGATCGTCTCCGCAGCCGGGTAGGGCGCCCACTCCGTGGGGTCGACGAGGGGCACGCCGGCCGAGGTGGTGACCCCGGAGGTCACGAGCGCGACCTGCCAGCCGAGCACGAGGCTGGCGAGGGAGCCGCCGTCCGCGGCGATGGCGCTCTCGATGGAGTCGGAGCCGGTGGTGCCGCTCTGCATGATGGAGGTGAGGAGGGCGACGCCGCTGCCGGCCGAGGTAGCCTCGGCCTGCTCGTAGAGCCAGAGGCCGAAGAGGTAGGGGGCGCCGCGCGAGAGCGTCGCGAGGCTGCCCGGCGTGCCGCTGCTGGCGAGGGAGTAGCGGTGGGTCGCGTCCACGTAGTCCCAGGCGTCCTGGTGGTACGCGGCGCCGAACCCGCAGTACTCGGCGGCGAAGGTGCCGAGGACGTCGGTGACCCACTCGTCCTCGACCGCGCCGTCCTCGCCTTGCAGCAGGTAGTGCTGGTTGTAGCTGACGAGCGACGTGAAGGAGCGCGCGACCTCGGCGGCGAGCTGGTAGCCCGTGAAGGACTCGACGGTCGGCGCCGTGTTCGGGTTGAAGAACCCGTACGGGTCCGGGGCGAAGACGTACAGGACCTCCTGCATGTCGCTGCCGGGGTTCTCGATGTAGTCCCACTCGGCGAGGTCCACGGCGGGCTCGGCGTACGAGGAGAGCACGCGGAGGTGATCGGCCTCGTCGTCGCTCGTCTCGGTGATGGCGTTGAGCTGGGGCGTGATGACGACGCTGACGCGGCCGTCTCCGTTGATGTCGGACTCGTCCCCGTACAGCGAACGCACGTTCGGGATGATGTTCGTGTCGATGATGTCAGCGACGTCGGCGAGGTCGCAGTTGTCGAACCCGTAGGCGTCGAACTCGCCGGGGACGTCCACCGTGCCGTCGCAGTCCTGGTCCCAGTCGATCGACACGTCGTCGTCGACCCAGATCTCGACGTTCTCGCCGACCGCCCAGAGGGTGGCGGAGACGGTGGCGTATTCGGTGGTGCTTTCGAGGTCCCGACGGACGAGGAACTCGTCCCGCGCGGAGCCGATGTCGGTCGCGTCGAGGGGCGGAGGGGGGGGCGGCGACGCGACCGGCATGCGGGGCCGGTAGGGAAGCGGCGTAGGCGTGGGCGTGCTGCGGCCGGAGGGGGGCGGAGACGGCCGGGAGAAGGAGCCCGCGGCGTCGTAATAGCGAAGCTGGTACCCGATGTCCTCCGAGGCGGTGTTCACCACCACGAGGTAGAACTCCTGGCCCTTGTTCGAGTCGCCGGAGGCGTCCGTGAGGTCGACCGCGACGACGCCCTCGACGTCCTCGTAGTCGACGATGTCGCCCGCGTCATCGAAGCCGTCCCCGGGGCTCCCGGTGTCCGTGTCGGTGTCCGAGTCGGTGTCCGAGTCGGTGTCCGAGTCTGCGTCGGTATCGGCGTCGGTGTCGGTGTCGGTGTCGTCCGGCCCGCCCGTGTCGTCCTTGCCGAACTCGGGCTGTTCGACGTTGACGCACCCGGAGAGCGCGAGGAGCAGGGTGATGGGTACCACGAGACGGAACATGCGGCTCCTCCGTTGGGCGGACGCGCCTTCACGGTACCATGCCCGCTCCTGCCGCGTCCATGTTGCTCGTCCTGCGCTGGACGGGTACCCGACGCGCGCCTAGCTTTGCCTGGGACCTCCTGCCATGAAAGATCTCTACTCGGTGCTCGGTGTTTCGAGGGACGGCGATCCGGCCTCCATCAAGAAGGCCTTCAAGACGTTGGCCCGTACCTTCCACCCCGACGTCAACAAGGACGCCGGGGCCTCCGATCGGTTCAAGGAGATCACCGCCGCCTACGAGGTGCTGGGGGACGAGCAGAAGCGGTCGCTCTACGACGAGTTCGGCGAAGCTTCGCTCCGCTCCGGCTTCAACGCGGACCAGGCACGGGCCTACAAGAACATGGGCGGCGGGGGCGGCGGCCCGGGGCAAGGCTACCCGTTCCCCGGCGGAGCAGGCGGGGGATTCGGGTTCGAGGACCTCTTCTCGGGGCTCTTCACCCGAGGCGGAGGGGGTGCTCCTCGGGGCGCGGATCGCCGCCGCCCCGGCCCGGACGTCGAGGGGAGCGTGGAGATCCCGTTCCTCGACGCGGTGCGCGGCGCCGAGCTGCCCATCCACGTCCGCCGCCCCGGCCCCTGCCCCGCGTGCGCCGGCGAGGGAGGCTCCGGCCGGCGCACATGCGCGGCGTGCGGTGGGCAGGGACGCCGTCCCCTGCGCCAGTTGGGCCTCAACGCGCTCGTCCAGTGCGAAGAGTGCGGCGGTGCCGGGATCGTCTACGCGGACGAGTGCGACCCGTGCGGCGGGACCGGGCGCGTGCGGGAGGCCGCCACGTTGAACGTACGCATCCCGGCCGGGGTCAGCTCCGGCCAGACGCTCCGGCTGCGGGGCCAGGGTGGGGAAGGCAGCGCGGGTGGCCCGCCGGGTGATCTCCTCCTCACGATCACGGTACAGGCGCACCCGTTCCTTCGGCGCGTCGGCAAGGACCTCGAGATGGACCTCCCGGTGCGCCTCTCCGAGGCGATCGGGGGCGCCACGGTCGAGGTCCCGACCCCGACGGGGCGCGTTCGACTGAAGGTCCCCCCCGCGTCGGGGAACGGCCGTCGGATGCGGATTTCGGGGCGGGGGGTCCAAGACAAGAACGGCCCGGGTGACCTGTACCTGATCCTTCGACCGGTCCTCCCCTCGACCCCCGACGAAGAGACGATGAAGCTCGCGGAGGCGCTCGACGATCGTGCTGGCGTAGAGGACGTCCGGGCGGGCCTCGAGCTATAGAGGCGCTTGACACGGAGAGGGGAATTCCGGTAAACGGAGCCGGTTTCCCTGAGGCCTTCATGCGCGCTCTCCTGCCCCTCCTCGCCCTCCTCCTGACCGCGTGTCCGCCGGCCGGAGACGCCGCTACCGACAAGACGGGAGACGACACCGCGGGGGGTGACACCGACGCCACGCGCACCTTCGAGGACTTCGTCAACGTCACGACCCCCTGGGTCGGCGAGACCGACGCGTGCATCGCCGGCAAGGTCCAGACGGTCGACCCCTCCTGCATGGTCGACATGGTCGTCAACGGGCGGATCGAGGACTTCCAGACGGCCGACCCCGTGCCCGACGCCACCGTGCAACTCTGGCGCTCGGACAGCATCAGCGGCAGCGCGGACGCGACGACCTCCTCCGACGGGGACGGCCGCTTCACGTTCGAGAGCGCGCCGTCCTGCACGCCCATCGCCTACGGCACCTTCACTCCCCCGGAGTGGGAGGAGACGAAGGACACGTACGAAGTGCACCAGGTGTTCGGCTACTCCTCGGACGGCAGCTCGGAGGAGGCCTTCAACTCGGTCAGCGACGCGACGTCCAAGCTGATTCCGGCCTTGATCGGCGTGATCTGGGACGAGGCGAGCTCGGGAATCATCGCTGGCACGGCATACGACTGCGACGTGAACCCCGTGCAGTACGCGCAGATCTACATCCATGACGAGAACGACCTGCCGCCCCCCAGCGGCGACGTGTTCTACTTCAGCCAGAGCGGCGACACGAGCCTGCCGACGGACAAGGTGTCCCAGCCGTACACGAACACGAACGGCCTGTGGGTCGTCATGAACATCCCCCCCGGGACGTGGACCGTCGAGCAGTGGGGGTGGGACGGCGCGGCCTACGTCGAGATGGGCTCGACCGTGCTCGAAATCGCGGCCGGCTCCATCAGCATCTCGAACATCTACACCGGGATCTCCGACGGCATCTGGTACCCGAGCTCCTGCCTCTCCGCGTGCGGGGGATGATCGCCGCCGCGCTGCTCCTGGGCCTGGCCAGCCCCGCGCTGGCCGACGCGCCCGACAACTGGAAGTTCAAGCTCGACGGGTACTACCGCGTCCGCGCGAACGTCTTCGGCGACCTCTACCAGGGGCAGGAGCAGGCGGGCACGTACATGACCCACCGCATCCGGCTTCAGCCGGAGCTGAACTTCGAAGAACGCGCGAAGTTCTTCATGATGGCGGACGCTCTCGACGGCGTGCTCTGGGGCGACAACGCGTCGCAAGCGAGCACCGCCCTGTTCGCCGGTGACCCCTCCCTGACCGACATCACCGGCCAGGAGGTCGCGCCCATCCAGATCAAGCGTGCGTGGATGGAGTTCAAGGTGCCGGTCGGGCTGCTGCGCGTGGGCCGACAGGGCTCGCAGTGGGGCATGGGCCTCCTCGCGAACGACGGCAACGGCTTCGACGACACCTTCGGCGAGAACAAGTTCGGCGCCACCTACGACCGCGCCATCTTCGCCACGCGCCCGATCTCCATCGTGCAGACGATCCTGGGCAAGCCGGACACGGGCATCCCCTTCGTCGTTGCGATCGGCGTCGACCGCCTCGTCGAGGACCCGCTCATCCAGTACTACGGCTACAGTTGCGACCCCGCGACCGCCATCGAGGGCTGCGAGCCGACCGAGGACCACGGCGTCACCGAGGAGCGGGACGCGGAGCGCCGCCAGGACAGCTGGTGGGCCGATCCCGAGGACGACGTCTGGGAGATGGTGTACGTCCTGCGCTACGCGGGCGAGGGCATCAAGCTGCCGGGCAACCAGGTGGGCGACCTCACCGCCGGCGTCTACGCGGTCAACCGCGTCCAGACCGAGACCGCGTCGAACGTGCTCATCCTCGATGCCTACCTCAAGGCCGAGGTGGCCGGCGTGTTCCTCGAGGGCGAGGCCCTGCACATCGGCGGCGACACCCGCGCGATCACCCTGCAGAACAGCGACCCCGAGGCGGAGGATCCGCTCTACAAGAAGGCCGACATCTGGGGCTACACCGTGCGCGGCGGCTACCAGCAGGAGCTCTGGACGGCCTCGTTCGAGCACGGCTATGCCTCCGGCGACGACTCCGTGACCGACGAGCACTTCACCGGCCGCCCCCTCGCGCCGGACCACAACGTGGGCCTCCTCCTCTACGAGGAGATCCTGTCGCGGGTGACCGCGGAGACCTGGGGCGAGGACGCGCGGGGCCTGTGGAGCAACGGCGGCGTCTACAACAGCCGCTACATCTTCCCCACCGTGCGGGTGCGCCCGCTCAAGAACTGGGAGATCATCGGCGGTTTCCTCACAGCGTGGCCCGACAAGCCGGACGGCGTGAACATCCGCTGCGCCGAGGGCGACGCGGTGGAGTGCGTGCAGAACACGGCGACCTCCCCCACGCTCGGGTGGGAGGCAGACCTGGCGTTGAAGAACCGGTTCCACGACCACGTCAACTTCACGCTCGAGGGTGGGTACGCCCACATCACCGACCGGCTGCCGCTCAAGAGCGCGGGCCTCGGCTACTACGTGAACAGCGCGGGCCAGGAGGTCGGAAACTACTGGACGGTGCAGTCGCGCATCGCGTACGAGTTCTGACATGTGGCTGGTGATCCTCGCAGCGGCGCTCGCACCCTGGGCCGTCGCGGGCGTGCCCGAAGACGTCGCCATCGCGGCCGACACCAACCTCCCGACCGAGCTCCGGCAGGCCGCCTTCGACCGCGTCGCCACACCCGGGAGCGTCGGCACGTTGTCGAAGATGGCGGACGACGCGGCGACGCCCAAGCCCGAGCGGTGGATCGCCATCCGGGCCCTGGGCCCCATCGGTGACGACGAGGCGCGCGTCGCGCTGCTCCACTTCCTGGCGGCGAAGGACGCCTCCGCGCGCATGGCGGCCCTCGGCGCCATCGGCGACCGGAAGGACGCGACCCTCTCGGGCTACGCTGCCGCGCGGCTGACCGACCCGGCCCTCCTCGTGCGGGCCGCCGCCGCCGAGGCCCTCGGGAAGTTGGGCGATCCCAGCACCTTGGGCGATCTGGAGCGCGCCCTCCAGGACCCGACGAACAGCTACCGCGGCTCGTCCCTGTGGTTCCGCCGCCACCTCGTCGAGTCCATGGCCGCCATCGGCACGGACGCCGCCGCGCCGTACCTCGCGCGCGCCCTCGACGACGCCGACCCGGAGGTCGTCACCGCGGCGGTCGCCGGGCTGGAGAAGGCCGCCGGGTTCTCCTACAAGGAGGGCCGCACCGCCGATCAGGAGCGCACCGCCTGGAAGCGCTGGGCGGGCCGGTAGGGCCGACGCCCGGGCCCGCTACCGCGTGACCTGGAGCTTCAACACGGTCTTTCCGATGCCGATGGTGTCTCCGCTGCGAAGCCGCCCGACCGTGACGCGCCGCCCGTTGTGGTAGGTGCCGTTGGTGCTCCCGAGGTCCCGCAAGAAGATCATCTCGCGGCCGAACACTTCGATCACCGAGTGGCGACGCGACACCTCCCCGTCGGACAGGGGGACCTCGCCGGCGCGGCGGCCGACGTTCACGTTGCCGCGTGTGAAGCGGTAGACCTTGCCCGTGTCCTGGCCGGCGACGACCTCGACCAGGGCGTTGAGGCCGGGAGGCAGCCGGAGATCCTGGCCGATCACGTCCGCCGTGGAGCGGGTGCGCTCGCCGCTGCCCGCGAGCTCGACGAGCTCCTCGTCCAGCAGCCAGGCGATCTCGAGCTGGTTCTGGGCGGAGTCCCGCGCGGCGGCGGGCTCGGCGTCGTCCCCGCCGACGTCCGGCGCGCCGGTGAAGAGGATGAGCCGCGTGGCGCCGATGGCGACCTCGTTGCCGGGCTTGAGCACGACCTCGCGGACGAGGCGACCGTCGACCATGGTGCCGTTGGTGCTGCCGAGGTCCTGGAGGACGAAGTCCCCGTTGCGCGAGATGATCTGGCAGTGACGCCCGCTGACGAGGGGGTCGTCGAGGAGGAGGTCACCCTCCTTGCGGCCCACGACGAGGGGCTCCCGCGCGGGGAGCGGCACGTTGAGGCCCTGGCGGGCGCCGGCGACGATCTTGAGGAAGGAGCGCGACATCGTTCAGCGGGTGACCGCCCGGGACACCGCGCGGCGGCGCGCCCCCCGATGGTACTGGTGGTAGCGGCCCGGCAGCTCGCGACCGAGGAGCCCGGCGGCGTATTCGCCGGCGTCCGCCAGGGCGTCGATGTCGACCCCGGTGTGCACGCCCATCTGCTCGAACATGTAGACGAGGTCTTCCGTGGCGAGGTTGCCCGCGGCGCCGGGCGCGTAGGGACACCCACCGAGGCCGGCGACCGACGCGTCGAACGTGCCGACGCCGACCCGCCACGCGGTCAGGGCGTTGGCGAGGGCGGTACCGCGCGTGTCGTGGAAGTGCACGGCGAGGTGATCGAGCGGGATCCCGCCGTCGACCAGGATGGCGATGACGCGCTCGACCTGGAGTGGCGTGCCCATGCCCGTGGTGTCGCCGAGGACGATGTCGTCCGCGCCGGCGGCGAGGAGGCGCGTGGCGATCTGGAGCGAGGCCTCGGGCGCGACGCCCCCCTCGTAGGGGCAGCCGAAGACCGTGGAGATGTAGCCGCGCGTGCGCAGCCCCTCTTCCTTCGCGACGCCCAGCACCTCTTCGATCTCGGCGAGACTCTCGCGGATCGTGCGGTTCACGTTCTTCTTGTTGTGGGTCTCGCTCGAGGAGAGGAACGTGGCGATGCCGCCGATGCCGCTCTCCAGGGCACGCTCGAGGCCGACGCGGTTGGGGACGAGGCCCCAGAAGCGCGCGGGGTGGACGCGCGGGAGCATGCCGACGAGCTCGGCGGCGTCCGCCAGCTGGGGGATCCACCGGGGCCGCACGAAGCTCGTGACCTCGATGTCGCCGAGGCCGGACGCGGCGAGCCGAGCGATGAGCTCGCCTTTCTCGGCCGTGGGGACCACCGCGGCCTCGTTCTGCAGGCCGTCACGCGGGGCGACCTCGTAGATTCGGACGGAGGGAGGGCTCATGAGTTCATCTTGGGCCAGCGGGGTTCCGATAACACGGATCGCAGCGGATCCGGCTGAAGCAGCCACCCGAGCAACGCCGCCCAGGCATCCGCCCGGGTACGCGCCTGTTCGAGCGCGAGCCAGCCGCCGTCCTCCGTGAGGGAGGCGGAGAGCTCGGGCCCGCGCCGCTCGGGCGCGCGATGGAGGAAGACGCAGCCGCCGCGCGCGCCGCGGAGGGCGTGCCGGGCGACGGCGTAGGGACGGAAGCGGTCGGAAGCGCCCTCGGGCCAGGGGTCGGCGTAGATCGCGTGGGCGTCCTGGAGGGCGTCCGCGAGCTCCGTGGTGACCTGGACCGACGCCCGGGTGAGCCCGGCGCGCTCGCGGGCCCAGGTCACGCGCTCGAGGTCCGGGGCGAAGCCCACGGGGTGGGCGACGGCCACGGAGAGGCCGAGAGTGCAGCCCGCGACCAGTAGATCGTGGAGGAGCCCGGGGGAGTCCCCCACCCAGGCGAGCTTCTTGCCCTCAAGCCCGCCGAGGGCCCGCTCGAGCACGAGCAGATCGGCGAGCGCGCCGGCAGGGTCCCCACCGGCGCCGCCGGCCTCGACCACCGGGGCGGCGGAGCGATCGGCCATGGCGGCGAGGACGTCCGCCGGGAGCGCGGCCCCGAGGATCGCCGGGTGGAGGGCGCCGAGGCGCTCGCCCGCGACCGTCGGGTTGCCGAGCCGCGCGACCTCGTCCGGGCCGTAGGTGACGACGCGCAGCCCGAGCAGCGCGGCGCCGGCCTCGACAGCGGCGCGGACGTAGGGCACAGGCTCGCCGCAGAGGAGCGCGAGCGGCGCGACCGTACGGAGCGTGGGCTGCTCGCCCCTGCGCGCCGCGACCGCGCGGGCGCGGAGCTCGACGAGCGTGACGGCGCTGACGGATCCGAGGTGGAGCAGCGAGGGGATGGGGGGCTCCCGCGTGGACGGGGATCGTATCCGGGACGGGAGGCGCGCGCCGTTCAGGCGCCCCAGCGGGGGTCGGGCCAGGAGAACATCGCGTCGGCGCCCTCGTGGTTGGAGGCGACGTGGAAGGCGTCCGCGGGGAAGTGCTTCGCGAGCTCGCCGCGGAACAGGCCGTGGAGGGGAGCCTCGATGTCGGGGCTGGAGACGACGCGAACCCGCGCGGTGGGCGGCACGGGGATCGTCGCGAGCCAGGCGGCATACGCCGCGATCCGCCGCCGCGCCTGCTCCCGGGTGACGCCGGTGAGGACGAGCATGATCGGGACGGCGCCGTCGAAGCGCACGCGCCCCATGGGATCGTCGGAGACGGCGCGGGCGCCGGCGCGGAGCGTGGCGAGCCAAGTGGGCCCCCCCGTCTCGGGGGCGGGGGGCTCGTCGGCGGCGAGGCCGGCGTCGAGCGGGCGCGGGGGCCGCGTGCGGGCGGCGTCCCGCGTCAACGGGCGGGTCGGGGCGGCGGGCTTCGGGCGGGCGTGCCAGAAGCGGACGATCAGCAGGACCGCGCCCGCGGTGAGAAACGCCGGCCACATCGCGAAGCCGAACTGCGACTCGAGCTGGACCAGCGCGAGCGCGATCGGTGAGGTCCGGTCGAAGTGGGAGAGCCACAGGAGCACGCCGCCCGCGGCGAGCATGAGGAGGGGGACGAACATGCGCGAAGTGTAGACGATGGGCCGGCCGCGCGGCGTCCCCGGCCCGCGCGAGCGGGTGGGTCCGCGCCCCGCTCCGGGATAAACGTGCGTATGAGCACCGCCCACGACGCCCCTCGCCCCGCCTCCGCCGACGCGCCCGTGGCCCCCGTGGCCCCCGCCTCCCACGACACCGGCACCCCGCCGGCCCTGCTGGACTTCATGCTCCAGGGGTGGGCGCCCCGCGCCGACGGCGGCTGGCAGCCGGTCAAGCACGCCGCCGCGCACCGCGCGCGTCGGGACGCACTCTCCCGCCGCTTCCCCGGCGAGACCCTCGTGGTCCCCACCGGGCACGAGCAGGTCCGCGCGAACGACACGCACTTCCGCTTCCGCCCCGGCAGCGACTTCTTCTGGCTCACCGGCTGCCACGAAGCCGACAACGTGCTCGTCCTCGAGCCGACCGCGGACGGCGGCCACCGCTCCGTGCTCTACGCGGAGCCCGCGCACCGCGACAGCGCCGCGTTCTTCACCGACCGGAAGAAGGGCGAGCTCTGGGTCGGCGCGCGCCTCGGCCTTGAGGGCAGCCTCGCGTCGTTCGGCGTGGACGCCTGCCGTCCCCTCGCCGACCTCGACGCCACCCTCGCCGCCGCGGACCCCCGCCGCCGCGCCCTCCGCGGCTTCGCCCCCGCGGTCGACGCCACGCGCGCCGAGGCCAACGCCGAACGCGACACCGAGCTCGCGACCTGGCTCTCCGAGGCGCGCCTCGTGAAGGACGTCGGCGAGATCGAGGAGCTCCGCCTCTCCATCGACGCCACGAAGAAGGGCTTCGACGACGTGATCCTGACGCTCCGCACCGCGCCGACCGAGCGCTGGGTCGAGGGGATCTTCGGCCTGCGCGCGCGCGTCGAGGGGAACGACGTGGGCTACGGCACCATCGCCGCCTGCGGCTCCCACGCCTGCGTGCTGCACTGGACACGGAACGACGGCGCGCTCACCCCCGGCGAGCTCCTCCTCCTCGACGCCGGCGTCGAGGGCCACCAGCTCTACACCGCCGACATCACGCGCACCCTGCCCGTGTCCGGCCGCTTCACCGCGCCGCAGCGCCGCATCTACGAGCTCGTGTGGCGCGCGCAGCAGGCCGCCTTCGCCGCGGTGCGCCCCGGCAACGATTTTCTCGCGCCCAACCGGGCCGCGATGGTGGTGCTCGCGGAGGGGCTCCACGCGCTCGGCATCCTCCAGGTGACGCCGGAGGAGGCGCTCCGCGACGACCGCCAGCTCTACAAGCGCTGGACGCTGCACAACGTGAGCCACATGCTGGGGATCGACGTGCACGACTGCGCGAAGGCGCGGCAGGAGTCCTACAAGTTCGGCAAACTCGAGGTCGGCATGGTGCTCACGATCGAGCCCGGCCTCTACTTCCAGCCGGACGACGCGACGGTCGCCGCCGAGTACCGCGGCATCGGCATCCGCATCGAGGACGACGTGGTCGTCACCGCGGACGGCCACGAGAACCTCTCCGCGCACATCCCTACCGACGCCGACGCGGTGGAGGCGTGGATCGCCGACGTGTGGGCGAAGCGCGCCTGATTCGGCGCCTCGTTCCCACGCGATCCGTTAGTGCGCCTCGCCGGCGAACGCCCGCTCGACCGCGGCGACGACGTCCTCGACGCCGTCCGGGACGACCACCGGGGCCCAGCGGTTGCGCTCGCGGAGGCGCGACTCGAGGCGGTTGCGCTCAGCGAGCGCGGTCGGGCCGCCCACCACCATGGCGTCGACGTCGTGCTGCGCGATCGCGCGGAGCCCGGCCTGGGCGCCCACGGCCGGGATGGCCTGCCACCCCTCGGCCCGGAGCGCCTCGGTGACGTGGCG
>CAJBVW010000216.1 GCA_903959175.1 uncultured Pseudomonadota bacterium | reverse complement strand
GGGCGCTCGTCGGAGCGGCCCGAGCCGCGGGGGTCGGGGCGGGCGGGGCCGCGGTCGTCGGCGCGGGTGGGGCCGCGCGAGGGACGCTCGTCGGGGCGCGAGGGGCGCTCCCGGGGGTCGGTGCGATCCCGCGGGCCGGTGTAGCGATCGGAGGGGCCGTTCTTCGGGGGCGGTTTGCGCATGGTGCCGCGCGCTATCACGGCGGGGCCCTCCGGGGGATCGACCGTCCGGATCCCCGGGGCGTTGCGGGGCGGGAGCCCCGCACGGGGGCCGGCCGCGTGCGGCCGGCCCCCTCGGCGTCACTCGCTCCGCATCCCCGCGTAGAAGGCCTGCAGTTGCGCGAGCACCATCCGCGAGGGCCCGACGATGCGGCGCGCGTTCGGCAGCGACGAGAGGAACACGCGCCCGTACCACATCTCGTGGAGCCGGCGATCGAGCACGAGGACCGCGCCGCGGTCGGTGCCGGAGCGGATCAGGCGACCGAAGCCCTGCCGCAGCTTGAGGACGGCCTCGGGGAGCGACCACGCGCGGAACGGGTCCTCGCCGCGCGCGCGGATCCGCTCGTAGCGGGCCTCGGCGATGGGCTCGGTGGGGACGCGGAACGGGAGGCGCGGGATGGCGACGAGGCGCAGTCCATCGCCACGCACGCTCACTCCCTCCCAGAAGGAGTCGGTGCCGAAGAGCACGGCGCCGCGGTCCTTGCGGAAGTGTTCGAGGAGCCGGCCCTTCGCGCCCTTGCCCTGGCGGAGGATGGCGTGTTTGCGGCCGAGGACGGCCTCGACGCGGTCCCCCAAGGTGCGGACGGCGTCGTGACTGGTGCAGAGCACGAAGGCGCCGCCGCGGCTGGCCTCGATGGCCTTGACGAGCATGTCCCCCACCGCGTCGAGCCACTCGGGGGCGTCGGGAGTGGGGAGATCCTTGGGGAGCGCGAGGATCGCCTGCTCCTCGTAGTCGAAGGGGCTCGGGAAGGTCTCGAAGGCGGCGCCCTCGAAGCCGGTGCGGCCGAGGTAGTGGTCGATGCGGCCGTTGACCGCGAGCGTCGCGCTGGTCAGGACGGTCGCGAACTGACGATCGACCAACAAGTCGCGGAGGAGCGGCGCAACGTCGACCGGGGCGCGGGCGGCGGCGACGGAGCTCTTGCCCGGATCGAGGAAGCGGACCTCGCCCCGCTCGTCGTTGAGGAAGGCGCGGGCGTTCTGCGCGGCCTCCTCCACGCGGCGGCGGGCGCGGCCGAGATCGAGGAGCGGCTGTTGATCCTCGACCTTCAGCTCCTCCCCCTCCAGCCCGGCCTGGACGGCGCCGAGGCGCGCGGCGACGCGCTCCAGGGTGTCCCCGAGGTCGGAGAAGAAGCTGGCGTGCGGCGGATCGCCGCGGACACGCGTGGGCTGGTTGACCTCGTCGCCGAGGGTCTCGAAGCCGATCTTGGCGAGGTCCCGCGCGGCGCTCGCGGCCTGGTGGGCCTCGCTGGAGGCGGCGAAGACCTTGGGCCAACGGGAGCCGAGGCGCTCGAGGGCGCCGGGGCGGCGGGGGCGGCCGAGGATCGGCATGAGCGCGCGCGAGATGCCGACGGCGGAGACGCGCGCGGCGGAGACGCTGGTGGCGGCCTGCTCGAGGTGATGGGCCTCGTCGAGGATGAGGCGGTCGAACGCGGGGAGAATGCCGGATCCGCCCTCGGTCTGCCTTTTTATCGAGAGGTCGGAGAGGACGAGCGCGTGGTTGGCGATGACGACGTGCGCCGCCGCCGCGGCCCGGCGGGCCTGGTAGTAGAAGCAGGTGTTGAAGTGCGGGCAGCGGGCGCGGAGGGTCTGGTCCGTGTCGCTCTCGACGCGCTCCCACACGTCCTCGGGAACTTCGAAGCCGAGATCGGCGTGATCGCCGGTGGCGCTCGTGGCGGCCCACGCGGCGATCGGCGCGATGCCGTCCTCCTGCTCGGCGAGCTGGAGCTTGCGACGGCAGAGGTAATTGGTGCGGCCCTTGAGGACCGCGGCGCGGAGGGCGGGCTGGCCGAGGGCGGCGAGGCCCCGGGTCAACATCGGGAGGTCGTCCGCCACGAGCTGGGCCTGGAGCGTGCGCGTGTAGGTGCTCACGACGACCTTCTTGTCGTTGGCGAGCGCCCAGAGGGCCGCGGGGGCGAGGTAGGCGAGCGACTTGCCGGTGCCGGTGCCGGCCTCGAGCACGACGGGGCCGCCCTCCATCAGCGCGACGGCGACGCGCTCGGCCATCGCGAGCTGCCCGGGGCGCGGCTCCCAGCCGGGGAGGATGGCCGGGAGCCCCTCGCGGAAGAAGCGCTCGAGCACCACGAGGTCGACCGGGGCGACGCGCTTGCTCATCGGCTCGACGATCCAGTTGGATCGCGTCACGACGTTGTCGACGATGATGAAGCCCACGCCGTCTTCCCCGAAGCTCCCGGCGAGGTGCATGTCCGGCTCGGAGGGGCGGAGGTCTCCGCTGGGGTGGTTGTGGATGACCACCTGGCCGGCGCGGGGGCGCGAGCGGAGGGCGAGGACGGCGTCCTCCGTGCCGCGGGCGTGGACCTCGATGCGGCAGACGACCGCGTTCTCGTCGACGTCGCCGACCGCGAAGACCTCCATCCCGCCGGCGTCGGCGATGGCGGCGCGGAGCGCGGTCGAGGCCGGGAGGGTGAAGCGGAGGGCGGACACGGCACGGTCTAACCCGTCGTGCGCGCGGGCCTCCCGGAGGGCGGGCGCGCGGCGCGCTCAGTCGGTCGGAGCACACCCCGCGTCCGCCGCGGCTCCGAACGCGTGCGCGCCGATGTCGGGCGCCCCCGCGAGCGCACCGCCGAAGGCGTCGCAGCCGCCGTCGTCGTCCACGGCCTCTCCGGCGTCAATCGCAGGAGATCCCTCGAGGAGCCGCAAGCCGTCCTTCCCGGTGGAGCCGTCGAGGAGGGGGTCGGCCCACCGGCTCGACGCGTCGCGACCGGAGTCCTGCCAGGATCCCAGGCCGTCGCGCCAGTCGTCCGCGAAGGTGTCGAACCAGGCGGAGTCGTAGGCGCCCGTCTGCCAATACAGGTTGTTGTCCAACGGAAGATCGCCCGCGACCGTCGCGATCCAGTCCCCCTCGACCACGAAGAGGTTGTTCCACACCCCGCTCCCCGCGCCGGGCGCCGACCAGACGACGAGCGGCGGGTAGCCGTAGGGCGTCGTACGGACGACGGTGTTGTTGTAGATCTGGACGTCGCCCAGGCTGCCGCCGTCCCAGGTGTAGAGGAAGATGTCCCCTTGGTAGGCCCGATCCGGGTGTTGCCCGTTGTCGCGGCAGGTGTTGAAGCGCACGACCGCGCCCGTGGTGACCGAGCCCGAGGCGCCGAACACGGCGACACAGTAGCCCTCGTTGTCGTGGCCGTCGTTGTATTGGACCACGTTGTCGACGGTGTCCCAATCGATGTCGAAGGCGCCGCCATCCACTCCCGGGGAGCGCACATGGTGGGCCTCGTTGAATTGGACGAGGCACGCGTGGCAATCCCACGTCCAGATCCCGTTGGGCGTGCCCACCGCGTCACTGTCGATCTGGCCGACCTCGTAGGCGAGGTTCGCGTCCAGCTCGACATCCTCGGCGCCGAACGCGACGATGCCGTCCCCGCCGACATCGTGGACGACGTTGTCGTGAAAGCGTACGTCCCGGCTGCGTGTCCCGCCGCTGCGCCACGCCACCCCGTAGAGGTAGATGCCCGACCACTGGTTGGTGTTCCACGCCTGCACGCGCTCGACCCGCACCCGCTCGAACCAGGCGCCCTCTCCCTCGATGGTGAAGACGACGAGGCCCGTGCCCTTCGCGTCGGGCTCGGCCCCGTACACGTCGTGGACGTCGAGATCGGAGAGGGTGATCCCCTCCACGGCGCCGGCGCTGCTGCCGACGTAGATGCCCCAGCGCCGGGAGCCGCCGATGTCGAGGCCGGAGACCGTGATCCACGACTGGTCGTGGAGGGACACCGCGGCGTCCTCGCCCGTGCCGTCGACGATCGGGGCCGCGCCGGTCCCGAAGGCGCCGACGGTGATCGGGGCGTCCTCGGTGCCCGAGCCGTCGAGGCGGAGCACGCCGGCGCAGGTAGTGTCGGCGCGGAGCCGCACGGATTCGCCAGGGCGGAGCGGCACCTCGGCGAGACGCGCGAGCGTCCCGAACGCGGTCTCGGGGGTCAGGCCATCGGCGGCGTCGTCGCCCGCGGCGCAGTCGACGTGCCAGGTGACGGCGGGGGCCGCGGGGTCGCCGCCGCCCTTCGCGGGCGCCTCGTCCCCGGTGCAGCCGTAGAGCGTGACGAGGCCGAGTACAACCATCGCGCCAGCATAGCCGTGGTCGACCGCGACGTGGAGATCACGATCGATCGCTCAGCGCGGCCCGCTCCACGCGGCGGATCGCTGTTGGCACGGCCATTGCTAAAAGCCCTGTCATGCCCCTCCTCCTCCTCCTCCTCCTCGTCGCCTGCTCGCCGGTCCGCCTGACGGACACCACCCGCCTCGCGCCCGACCTGCTCGGCGCCGACCCGGGCCACCTCGCGACCCCCTACGTGGTGGGCGCGTCCTTCTCGATCGTGCTGAGCACGCCGAAGGATCCCGCGGGGTGGACGCTCGAGGCCACCGATCCGGACGTGCTCGCCGTCGGCGAGGGCGAGATCGACCGCGACGAAGACGGCGACGGCACCCTCACCTTCCCCGTCACCGCCGTGTGTGTCGGCTCCGTGGAGCTCGTGGTCCACGACCGCGAGGGCGCCGAGGCCCTCCGGGCGGACGCGCGCGTGGCGGCGCCCACCCGCGCCGAGCTCCGCTCCGCGAGCGATCTCGAGCTCGACCCGACCGCGCCCGCGCTGTCGCTCCCGAAGGTGCTCGTCGGGGGTACCGCCGCATTCCGCGTGGACTTCTTCGACGGGGACACGCCCCTGGCCGGCGCGGGCGGCCTCGTCGCCACGGCCGGGAGCGGCCTGGTCCTCGAGGACAAGAGCACCTTCCCCACGGACTCCGACTGGCTCGTGATCACGCCCTCCGAGCCGGGCACCCTCACGCTCGATCTGGCGACGGGCGGCGCCGACGCAGGTTCGGTAAGCCTCGAAGCGGTCGACACCTCCGTCGTCGCCGGCATCACGGTCGACCGCGACGAGGAGGCAGGCGCGGAGGACGGCGATTCCCTCCAGGTGCTCGCGATCCTCGAAGACAGCGCCGGGGCGGAGATCTACGGGGCGTCCTTCACCTGGACGGCGGGCGGCGAGGCGCTCGACGCCCCCGGCGACGTGTTCACCTACACCTTCGACGCCTCCGAGGCGACCGTTGTGGAGGTCGCGACCGGCGATCTCTCCGAGACCGTCACCGTCCACGGGCGCGGCGGCGACGTGTCGGACACCTCGAACGTCGCGTGTGCCGTCGCGAACGTCGGCCCCGTGGGCGTGGCCGTCCTCCTCGCGGCGATGGGGGCGGTGCGGCGGCGGCGCGCGACGAAGGCGTAGGGGCGGCGCCTCGCGTTCAGCGGAGCTCGACCGGCGGCGGCGCGCTCTCGACGGGGCGCCACGCGGGGGTCGGGCCGCGCATGCTCAGCCGGAAGTCCTCGGAGAGCACCACCATGTGGCCCTCGGGGACGGCCTCCCAGCGGTCCTCGTCCCCGATGCGCTCGCTCGCGACGAGGAGGTGGTTCACGCGCTCGCCGTCGGGATCGGGCGTGCGGGTGGGGAGCATGCAGATCTTTTCGGCGGGGCAGGTCGCGAAGTCGCCGCAGCGGTGCTTCTGCGTCGCCATGAACAGCTCGCGCCCGGAGCGGTTCGCCACGAACACCGAGCCGTTCGTCAGGATGAAGTTGGCGATCGGCGGCGGCACGTCGGCGGCGACGGTCGCCCGGTAGAGGTCGTCCATCGCCTCCTGGAGGGCGTCCCCGAGGCGGCGGCCGCAGCTCACGCCCGAGCCGGACGAGGCGAGCCCGGCCTCCTGCAGGCGGGCCAGCAGGTAGAAGAAGAAGGTCTCGGTGTCGGTGGTGCCGAGCACGCGGTCGCGGAGCGGCGCCGGGATGTGCGCGTGGAGCCGATCGCGGAGCTTGTCGAAGCCGTGGAGCGTGCCGTTGTGCGCGAAGAGCCACCGCCCGTGCCGGAACGGGTGGATGTTGTAGGGCCCGACGCCGCCGACGGTGGCGCGTCGGACGTGCACCACGAAGGTCTGCGAGGCGAGGCGCGCGGAGGCCCGTCGGAAGCTGTCGTTGCCCGCCGCGCCCTCCTGCGACTTGAGGACGTAGGCGTCGCCTCCGTGAAAGTAGCCGATCCCCCAGCCGTCCTGGTGGTGGCGCGCCTGCTCTTCGAGGGCGTTTTCGGCCTCGACGAGGGAGCGGTGAGCGCGGGAGACGACGGCGCTGCGGAAGCCGAACAGACGGCACATGGGACGATCCCTAAGCGACCGTCGCCAAGATAGACAGGGGCGAGCCTTCGCCGGCACCCACAGACCGGCTACATGGCCCACGTCGGAGCGGTCTGGTGTTCGATCTCGGCATCGGCGAGATGATGCTCATCGCAGTGCTCGTCATCGTGTTCGTGGGCCCGGACGGCCTGCCGGACATGATGCGGGTCATGGGTCGCTTCTACGGCCAGATGCGTCGTGCGAGCGATGATTTGCGGCGGACCTTCAACGCTGAGGTCGCGCGGGTCGACTCCGACCGCCGCCGGGACGATCTCCGCCAGCGCCGCGAGGAGCGTGAGCGCGCACGCGCCGTGCCGGGTGACGCCGCCGGTGACGCCGCGGAGCCCCCCGCCCTCGAGGCCGACGACCTCCACGACGAGCACGGCGCCCTCCGCGCCCAGCCCGCGCTCCTCGCCGCCGATCCCCGCCTCCCGCCGGACGCCGCCCCGCGCGCCGTCCCCCGCCCCGCGCCCATGGCGCCCCGCCCCGCCCCGCCCGTGGCCGATCCCGAGCTTTCTTCCCGGCCTCCCGCCGATCCCGCGGAGCACTGAGCGATGGGCACCTCCTCGGCGACCGACCCGGTCGAAGAGCACCGCATGCCGCTCATGGAGCACCTCCGGGAGCTCCGTTCGCGCCTGATCGTGTGCCTCTGGGCGCTGCTGATTACGGTCGTCGGCAGCTTCTTCTTCGCGAACGACATCTTCGTCATCCTGGCCGCCCCGATGAACGACGCCCTCGTCGTCACCGGCCGCGGCACCATGGCGATCACCCAGGCCATGGAAGGGTTCATGGTCCAGATGAAGGTAGCCGGGTTGTCCGGCTTCTTCCTGGCTTCCCCGGTCCTCTTCTGGCAGGCGTGGCGCTTCGTCGGCCCCGGTCTCTACGACCAGGAAAAGAAGATGGTGCTGCCCCTCGTCGGGGCCTCTACCTTCCTGTTCATCTCGGGCGCCGTCTTCTGCTACTTCGCCTTGTTCCAGTACGGCTTCCCGATGTTCCTCGAGATGAACATCGAGGGAGTCCAGGCCGTGCTCTCGATCGACGCCTACCTGAGCATGGTCACGAACCTGCTCCTCGCGTTCGGCATCTCGTTCCAGCTCCCCATCGTGGTGTACTTCCTCGCTCGCCTCGGCCTCGTCGATCACATCGACATGATCAAGGGCTTCCGGTACAGCGTGGTCGGCATCTTCGTGGTGGCGGGAATCCTGACCCCCACGCCCGACGTGATGTCGCAGACCATCATGGCGGCCCCCCTGCTGCTCCTCTACGGCGTCGGCATCGTGGTGGCGCGCGTGTTCAGCACGAAGAAGCGCGAGGTCGTGGCGGCCCCCGCGGCCTGACGCGCGGCTTCCATCGCCGTGCCGCTCGCTCGGCAGGGTGGTACATGCCGGAGGCATGGCTTCCCTAGTCGATCAGTTCTGCCCGAACGTCCACGACGCTCCGATCACCGCCGCCGCCTACGACCCCTGGAGCGGGGTGATCGCCACGGCGGACGCGTCCGGCCTCGTCGCGGTCACCCGCGCGGGAGAAGCGAGCCCCGGCCTGCTCTTCCAGCCCGGCGTGGGCATCACCGGCGCGATCGGCCTCATCCGCGGCGGCACGATGATCGCCGTCGGTGACGATGACGGCACCATCGGCGTCTACAGCACCCAGAACGCGGACTGCTACTTCCAGGAAGCGCGCGAGGGCGCCCGGGGCCGCGTCCGCGCCATGCGCGGCGTCTCCGTGAGCCCCGAGGGCGCACGCGTCGCGACAATCGCGGTAGACGGCCTCCTGCGTATCTGGGACATCGGCAAGGGCGAGCGCGAGGTCGCCTGGCAGGGCTTCGGCGGCCAGACCGTCGAGTTCGACCAGTCCGGCTCGCGGGTGTTGTGCCTCGACACGAACGGGCAGCCGCGCCTCGTCGACCTCCACAGCCACCAGGGCCTGCCGATGGACAAGCTCCAGACGCCGGCCGAGCGCGCCACCTTCTCGCTGGACGGCACGCTCGTCGTGACCGCGGGGCAGAGCGGCATCGCGCTGCTCCGCGTCGTGGACGGCGTGATGATCGCCAGCTTCGCGACCCGCGGCGGCTCCGGCATCCTGAACCTCGTGCAGAGCCCCGACGGCGCGCAGATCGGCGCGGTGAGCCAGCGCTCCGTGCACGTGTTCACCATGCCCGACCTCAAGCCCGCGGACAGCACCCGCCACGGCGCCCCCGACCCGTCCAACGCCGCCTACTGGGGCCCGGCAGGCATCCGCGTCGGCGGCAGCGACGGCCTGATGCACGGCGGCGGCTCCGGTAGCGCCGGCCCCGTCACGGTCGTCGGCGGCTTCGGCGAGAACCGCATCGCCTGCCACGGCGACAGCATCGCCGTCTGGACCGGCAACCGCCGTAGCCACGAGTTCGCGGTCGGCGCGACCCTGCGCGAGGTCCACCTCGACCGCGACGGCCGGCTCGTCGTCTGCGTGCCCGAGCGCGGCGCCCTCGTCGTGCACGACGCCGCGGACGGCAAGAAGATCTTCGACGGCGGCCCTGAGACCAGCGGCACCCCCTCCGTGGGCGTCGGCGGCAACGTGGTCGCGGCGCAGCTCGCGAGCGGCGGCGTCCGCTGGTGGGACCTCGCCCGCAACCGCGCCTACGAGCTCAAGTGGCCCATCGGCATGGCGCTCTCGCACGGCGGCACCTGGCTCGGCGTCATCACGCCGCGCGGGGCCATCAAGGTGCTGGACCCCGCCTCCGGGAAGGAGGCCATCCCCGATCCCCTCCCCTCGGCCGACGTCCCCGCGCGCCTCCTCTCCTTCGTCAACCGTCGGCCCGACCTCCTCGTGGTGGACGCCGAGAACATCCTCGCGCACTACGACCTCGCGGTGTCCGTCCGCGAGAACCGCCCGTGCGAGGCCCGGGACGTGCTCCAGTTCGACGCCGCGCCCGACCGCGTGTGGGGCATCACCGGCGGGCAGTACGCGGCCCTCCGCCTGCCCGAAGGCACCGGCTCCACCATCGTCTTCGTGGACGTGCACGCACAGACCGTCGTGAGCGAGGTCACCGGCCTCCACCCCGCCGCCTGGGTCGACGCCGAGCAGGGCTTCATCCTCGAGCCGGTGCGAGGCGCCGCGCTGCTCGAGCGCGACATGAAGGGCAACGAGCGCCGCTGCCTGCGCGCCCTGCCAGACGGGCAGTGGGTGTGCTTCAACAGCCGCGGCTGGATCGACGCGTCCGAGGGCGCGGCCGGCGCACTCGGGTAGCCGGAGCGACGGGCTACCAGGGCGCGGCCACCCCGTTCCAGGTGCGGACGGTGTCGCCGCTGCCGAAGCCGATGATGACCTCGCGCACGGTGTTCCCGTTGTAGGGCTGCGGCTGGTAGATGGCGTCGTCGCGCCAGCCGCCGATGCCGTTCCCCCAGACCGCGCCGTGCCCGTAGAGCACGCCGCCGTCCGCCGAGAAGCTGGTGACGGTCCCGTCCGTCTCGACCCGGTAGAAGCCACGCGACGTGTAGTCGGCCACGTAGAGGTTCCCGCACGCGTCGACCTCGAGGCCGTCGTGGTACCCGCCGCCGACCCCCGTGGCGTAGGCCGAGGGCTCGTCGGTGGGGTTGAGGTCCGCGTCGAGGTGGACCTGGTAGACGATCCCCCCCGAGCCGATCGAGCCGATGTACATCACCGTGCTGTCGAGGTTGAAGTTGATGGTGTGGGTGGACCACCCGCTTACGCGGAGCAGCTCCGTCGCCTCGCCGGTGTCCGGATCGACGCGGAGGACCGCCGTCCCGTTGGCGACGTACACCATGCCGTCCGGCCCGGTGGTGACGCCGTAGACGCCGCCGACCGCGCTGGAGATGGTCGAGGTGCCGCCGGTCGAGGTGACACGTACGAGGCGGGCGCCGCTGCTGTCACCGACCACGAGGTCCCCGTCGGGGATGCGGTCCATCTGCTGGACGCTCCCGCTGAACGGGAGGAACAACGAACGCGATCCGGTGTACTCACTCTCGATGAGCGAGCTGCCGTCCCAGCCGATGAGGGTCTCGTCGGCGCTGTCGAACGCGATGCCGTGGTAGGCGCGCGCGTCCGACAAGGTGGTCTCCCCCAGGTTGAAGGGGGCGATGTCGTCACACTGGGTCTCGATGAGCAGGCTCAGCTCAGCGCTGACGGCGGTGTGACTGCCGTCCGTCACCGAGACCACGGCGCGGAAGGTCTCGCCGAGCTCCACCATGCTGCCCGGGACCACGAGCGCGTCGTTGAGCGAGGGCACGAGGTACCCATCGTCGAACCAGCGGATCGACGTGGTGAGGGCGTCTCCCTCGGGGTCGATGGCGGCCGGGTCGAGCACGAGCGTGAAGCTGTCGCCCCCGCCGACCGCCGCGGGGTTGAAGGCGAGGCCGGGCGGAACCGGCGCGGCGTTGCCGAGGGTGACCGACACGGTGGTGCTCGGACCGGGCTCGACGCCGTCGGTGGGGGTGACCGTGACCTCCCACACCTGGTCCATCACGGTAGTCGCGCCGGAGACGATGTCGCCGGAGACCTCGATCGGGGCACCGTCCAACGTCCACATGTAGGTGTACGTCACCGCGTCGCCGTCGGGATCGATCGAGGGGTTCACGAGGACGACCGTGAAGTCCTCGCCGGCGTCCGGCATCGGTGGGGAGAGCACGATGTCCGCGGCGGTGGGGGGCGCGTTGACCGGCTCGGTGTCGGTGTCAGTGTCGGGCTCCGTGTCGGTGTCGGTGTCGACGAACGGGCCGGTGTCGGTGTCCGCGGGGGAGGTGTCCACGGGGTCGGGGCCGGGCCCGCAGGCGACAAGGACGAAGAGGAGCGCAGGGATGCGGGGCAACATGAGGGACACCGGGGCCGGGGGCGGATGTTCACTGTACGCTCGGTTCGGCACCCTCGGCGACGTTTCGCGACCGACACATGCCGATTGCGCCATCCGCGGCCCAACGCGACGCCCGTCGCCACGACTACCGCGGGGGGGGCTCGGGGGGAGACGACGACGCGTCGTCCTTCTTGCGACCGATGCCGAGCGCGGCGCCGATCTTCTCGAAGGTGGTCTGGATGGTCTCGGCGGCCTGCTCCACCACGCCGCACGTCGGATCCGGCACCTTCCCGGCGGTGAAGTACTCGGGGCGGGTCTCCGTGCAATTGTCACAGGGAGGCGCGTCGGTCTCGACACACACGTCGGCCCGCTCGACCCCGCTCGGGACCGCGCCGACCGTGCCGCTCGTGCCCGTCGCGGCGACGAAGCGCGCCCAGGTCGGGAGCGCGGCCTGGGAGCCGGTGAGTCCGAGCGTCTTCTCCCGATCGAAACCAACCCAGACGGCGACCGAGTAGCCGCCCGTCACGCCGACGAACCACGCGTCCTTGTTGCCGTCCGTCGTGCCGCTCTTGCCGCCGGCGCCGCTCCCGACGCCGTACTTCGCGGCCGACTTGCCGGTGCCGGTGCGGAGCACCTCCCGCATCACGTCGAGCGAAAGGAAGGTGGCGCGCGGCGAATAGCGGATGGACGCCTTCTCGGGCGGGCTGTCCACGCGGAGGTCTCCGCCGGGATCGGCGGCGGCGCGCACGAGCCACGGCGTGTGGTAGGCGCCCTCGCTCGCGAACACCGCGTACGCCCCGGCGACCTCCACGGGGGTGGCCCCGAAGCCGCCGAGCGCGGCGGACGGGTAGTCGGTGGCGTCCGAGAGACCGAGGTTCCGCCAGCCCTTCTTCAGGTTGCTCATGCCCACCGTCTCCGCGAGGAGCACGGCGGGGATGTTGCGGGAGGACGCGACGGCGCGGCGGATGGAGATGGGCCCGACGAAGACGTTGTCGTAGTTGGCGGGGGTCCACGTCTTCCCGTCATGCACGCGCTCGATGGGGGCGTCCGTGAAGCGCGTGGCGGGCGAGAGCCCGGCGTCGGCCTCGAAGGCGGCGAGCATCGTGAGGGGCTTGATGGTGGATCCCACCTGCCGCTTCGCGCCGAAGCCGCGGTCCCACAGGCTCTCCGCGTAGTCGCGCCCGCCCACGAGCGCGACGATGGCGCCGTCCCGCGCCCGCACCGCGACGAGGGCGGCCTGCACCCCTTCGAGCTTCGGGTGCGCCGCGACGAGCTCGGCCATGCCCTCGCGCAGCGCGATCTCGGCGGCGCGCTGGAGCGGCGGCGAGATGGACGTGTGCACCTCGAGCGCGTCCTGCGCGACGGCGCCCTGGCCGACCCGAGCCTCCACCTCCTCCACCGCGTGGTCCACGGCCCACGGCGACATGCGCCCGACCGTCGCGAGGTGGGTGACCATCGGCTCCTTCTTGGCCGCCGCCGCCGCCGCCGCGTCGATGGCACCGATCTCGAGCATGCGGTCGAGGGCAATGTCGCGGCGCTCGGTGGCGCGCTCGGGGTAACGCGCGGGAGAGTAGGCGTTGGGCGCGGAGATCACGCCAGCGAGCGTGGCGGCCTCGCCGAGGGTGACCCGCTCGATGGGCTTGCCGAACCACGCGCGCGCAGCGGCGTCCACCCCGCAGATCGAGCTGCCGCCCACCTGGCCGAGGTAGATCTCGTTCAGGTAGAGGCGGAGGATCTCGTCCTTGCCGAGGCGGCGTTCGATCGCCAGGGAGAGGAGGGCCTCCCGTAGCTTTCGCTCGCCCGTACGCTCCTGCGTCAGGAACAGGTTCTTCACGACCTGCTGCGTGAGGGAGGAGCCGCCCTGCTTCCACTCCTGCTCGGTCAGGTCGACCCAGAGGGCGCGGCTGATGCCGATGGGATCGATGCCGGCGTGATCGTAGAAGCGCGCGTCCTCCATCGCGAGGACGGCGTTGCGCACGTTCTTCGGGATGCGGTCCAGCGGGACGGGGTTGCGGTTCTCGTTGTCCGGCCCGCGGATGGTCGCCATCGCCGCCGGCGCGAACGACGCGCGGCCCTGCGGCGTCACGGAGCGCACCCGCCCATCGGTGAAGGTGACGAGCACTTCCGCCGCCTTGACCGCCCAGCCCGGCCCGGCCGCCGCGCGGACGTTGACCACGACGGCGTCTCCGCTGGCCTGGAAGTCCCCCGGCTGCGCGGCCTTGACGACGCGCGCGTAGCCGGCCGCCGAGAGGTCTGCCGCGAACGCCTCGGGGGTGTACGCGAGGCCCGGCCACACGTCGATCGTGCCCGACCAGACGTGCCCCGGCACGGTCCACACCGGGCCGGCGAGGCCGCGATCCACCTCGCCGAGGGCCCATCGGTAGAGCGTCCCGCCGACGATGCCGCCCGCGAGCACGGTCCCCACGCCGAGGCTGATCAGCACCGCGCGCGCCCAGCTCTTGAGCGCCACGAGGAACGGCCGGCGCGCGCCAGCCCCCTTGCCACCGCCGCCCTTCCCCGACGGAGGCCGCTTTCCGCCGCCGCCCTTGGCGCCCTTGTACCCGGGCGCCTTGCCGGACACGAGGTTCTTCTTGGCGACCTTCAATGCGGAGATCCCAGGATCTTCCTGCTTGCCGCCCGAGGATCGCCCAGTCTTCGCCATTGACGCGTCGAGTGTAGCACACCGTTCCGCCTGAGGGGTGCACCCGAGCGTCTGCGGGACAGCCCCCTGCAAGGGCTCGCCCGCCTCGTCCACCCGTTACCTTCCGTCCATGCTCCTCGGACTCCTCGCCCAGCTCGTAGGCCCGGCCGCCCTCGCGGCCGACTCCTGGAACGCGACCTGCCCCACCGCAGACGACCCCTCCGTGTGGTTCGTGTTCGCGGCCGCTCCCGACGCGCCTCCCCTCCCCGACTTCGACTGCAAGGGCCTCTTCTTCGACGGGACCGTGTCCTGCACGCAGACCCTCGGCCTCGGGAAGATCCGCCCCGGCGCGCTCTCGCCCGGCGGCATCCCGCTCGTCGAGCTCCGCTACCTGCCCGCCGGCGACAGCACCGGGATCATGGGCTTTTTCTCCCGGCTCGACGGCGGCGTGCTCTACAAGCCGCCCGCGGTCGCCGCGCCCACGTCCTACGCGGCCACGCCGCCGCCCTCCACGCCCTCGCAGCTGCTCGAGATGTACCTGACGCAGCGGAACAAGGCGTCCGCCGCCACGAGCAACGTGACCCTGCACGTCTGGTCCTGCCCGGACGCGAAGTTCACGCCCCCGATGGCCGCGATCGAGCCCTACGGAATGAAGCTCGTGCAGCACCAGGGCCGAATGTCGATGTACTGACGCCTCCCGAGAGCCGGGGAGGCGGAGGGGGCGGATGGACCGCGCGGACGCGGCCCCCGCGGAGGCGGGGTGGGAGGGGCGCCGAAAGCCCCCTCCCGACGCCGGATCAGCCCGCGATCACGCGCTTCGCGGCCGCGACCACGTTCGCCGCGGTGACGCCGAGCTTCTCGATGACCGTCTTGCCGGGCGCGCTGGCGCCGAAGCGATCGATGCCGACGCTCGCGCCGTCGATGCCGACGTAGCGCTCCCAGCCGCGGGTGGTGCCGGCCTCGACGCTCACGCGGGGCACGCCGCGGGGAAGGACGCTGGCCTTGTAGGCGGTGTCCTGCTCGTCGAACAGCTCGCAGCTCGCCATGTTCACCACGCGGGCGGCGATGCCCTCGGCCGCGAGGGTGTCCGCGGCCTCGAGCGCGACGTGCACCTCGGAGCCCGTGCCGATGAGCACCACCGCGGGGCTCGCCACGTCACGCAGGACGTAGGCGCCCTTCGCGATGGAGCTGGCCGGCGGGTAGACCGTGCGGTCGAGCGTCGTGAGGTTCTGGCGCGTGAGCGCGAGGCAGGTCGGGCCGGTCGTGTGGGCGAGGGCGAGGCGCCAGGCCTCGCTGGTCTCGTTGGCGTCCGCCGGGCGGAGGATGCGGCAGTTCGGGATGAGGCGGATCGCCTGGATGGTCTCGATCGGCTGGTGCGTCGGACCGTCCTCGCCGACCCACACGGAGTCGTGCGTGTAGACGTAGACGACGGGCTGGTGCATCAGCGCGGAGAGGCGCACCGCGGGCCGCATGTAGTCGTGGAAGATGAGGAACGTGGCGCCGAAGGGGCGCACGCCGCCGTGCAGCGCGAGGCCGTTGCAGATGGCGCCCATCGCGTGCTCGCGGATGCCGAACGCGAGGTTGCGCCCCTCGCGGCTGCCCGCCTGGAAGCCGGGCGACCCCTTGATGTGGGTGAGGTTGGACTCGGTGAGGTCCGCGCTGCCGCCGATGAGGTTGGGGAGCGCGGCGGCGGCGGCCTGAAGGGCGGCCTCGCTGGCCTTGCGGGTCGCGAGCGAGCTCCCCGCGGCGTAGACGGGCCAGGCGACGCTGGCGACGTCGAGCTCGCCGGAGAGGAAGCGCATGAGCTCGGCGGCCTGCGGCGCGTCCTGGAGGCGGGCCTCCCAGGACTCGCGGATGACCTTGCGGTCGGCGTCCTTCGCGCGGACACCGGCCACCACGTCCGCCGGGACGGCGAAGCTCACGTCGGGGTCGAGGCCGAGGGCCTGCTTGGTGAGGCGCACCTCGTCGACGCCGAGCGGCGCGCCGTGGCTCGAGCTCTTGCCGGCCTTGTTGGGCGAGCCGAAGCCGATGGTGGTGCGGCAGCAGATGAGCGAGGGGCGATCGGTCACGTCGCGGGCGGCGGCGATGGCGGTGGCGATGGCGTCGTGATCGTGGCCGTCCACCTTCTGGACGTGCCAGCCGTACGCCGTGAAGCGGCCGGCGATGTCCTCGGTGCAGGAGAGGTCGGTCGAGCCGTCGATCGTGATCTTGTTGTCGTCCCACAACGCGATGATCCGGCCGAGCTTCTGGTGCCCGGCCAGCGAGGCGGCCTCGGCGGAGATGCCCTCCATGAGGTCCCCGTCGCCGCAGGTCACGTAGGTCCAGTGGTTGACGAGCGCCTCGCCGAAGCGGGCGCGCAGCCACTCCTCGGCCATCGCCATGCCGACGGCGTTCGCGAAGCCCTGGCCGAGCGGGCCGGTCGTGGTCTCGATGCCGGGGGCCTCGCCGTGCTCCGGGTGACCGGCGCACTTGCTGCCCCACTGACGGAAGGACTTGAGGTCCTCGATCGTGAGCGCGGTGCCGGACAGGTGGAGCATCGAGTACAGCAGCATCGAGCCGTGCCCGCCGGAGAGCACGAAGCGGTCCCGGTCGGGCCAGGCGGCATCCGTCGGGTCGTAGCGGAGGAAGCGCGTCCAGAGGACGGTCGCGACGTCCGCCATGCCGAGAGGCATGCCGGGGTGGCCGGAGTTCGCGGCCTGCACCGCGTCCATCGAGAGGCCGCGGACGGTGTTGGCGATGCGCAGATCGAGGTCGGTCATGGGGTTCCCCTTCGGGCGGCGGGATCGGGCGCGGCCGGGCTAACCGGTTCGGCGCCGCGCCGTCGGGCGGAGGACGCGGGAGTTTCGCCGTCCCCACCCGAGGCTCCGCCGCGAGGGGCGCGCGCATGGAGCGCCAACGCGATAGACGCCCCGCCTCCGGAGCCCCGATGTCCCAGGACAGTCCCGTCACCTCCCGCGCCACTGACTATTCCCAGTGGTACCTCGACGTCATCAGCGCGGCGGGGCTCGCCGACTATTCCCCGGTCAAGGGCGCGATGGTCATCCGTCCCCACGGCTACGCCATGTGGGAGCACATGCGCGACGACCTCGACCGGCGCTTCAAGGACACCGGGCACGTCAACGCCTACTTCCCCCTGTTCATCCCCGTCTCCTTCCTCTCCAAGGAAGCCGAGCACGTCGAGGGCTTCGCGAAGGAGTGCGCCGTCGTCACGCACCACCGCCTGCGCGCGGCCGAGGGCGGCGGCGTCGAGCCCGATCCCGCCTCCAAGCTGGAAGAGCCGCTCGTCGTCCGGCCCACCTCCGAGACGATCATCTGGCACATGTACGGCCAGTGGATCCAATCCTACCGTGACCTCCCCATCCTCATAAACCAGTGGGCGAACGTCGTCCGTTGGGAGATGAAGACGCGGCTGTTCCTCCGCACGAGCGAGTTCCTCTGGCAGGAGGGCCACACCGCGCACGCCACCTCCGCCGAGGCCGTGGAGGAGACCAAGAAGATGCTCGGTGTCTACGCCGACTTCGCGAAGGACATGCTCGCCCTCCCCGTCGTCCCGGGCGTGAAGAGCGCCTCCGAGCGCTTCGCCGGCGCCCTGGAGACCTTCTGCATCGAGGCGATGATGCAGAACGGCTGGGCGCTCCAGGCCGGCACCTCGCACTTCCTCGGGCAGAACTTCGCCAAGGCCTTCGACGTGACCTTCCAGACCCAGGAAGGCACGCGCGAGCACGTCTGGGCGACCTCCTGGGGCGTCTCCACCCGGCTCATCGGCGCGGTCATCATGGCCCACTCGGACGACACCGGGCTGGTCCTGCCGCCCACCATCGCGCCCGTGCAGGTCGTCGTCACGCCGATCTGGAAGAGCGACGCCGAGAAGGTCGACGTCCTCGCGTTCTGCGCGCAGGTCGTCGCGACGCTCAAGCCCCACGGCATCCGCGTCAAGCTCGACGACCGCGACATGAAGCCCGGCGCCAAGTATTACGAGTGGGAGCGCAAGGGCGTGCCCCTGCGCCTCGAGGTCGGCCCCCGCGACGTGAAGCAGGGCTCGGTCTTCGCGGCCTCGCGCACCGGCGGCAAGAAGGAGTCGATGGCGCTCGAGGGCCTCGCGGCCACCGTCCGCGCCAAGCTGGACACGATCCAGGCCGATCTCTACGCCCGAGCCCTCGCCCACCACGAGGCCCGGACCTTCCGCCCCGAGTCCTACGCCGCGATGAAGGACGCCCTCGACGGCGGCGGCTTCTTCCTCGTGCCCTGGCACGACGACGCGGTGGCCGAGGCCAAGATCAAGGAAGAGACGCGCGCCACGATCCGCTGCTACCCGATCGACGGGCAGGCGGAGGCCGCGGGGCGCACCTGCTTCTACTCGGGCCGCCCCGCGACCCACATGGCGATCTTCGCCCGCGCCTACTAGGGTCCCCCGTTGGCGCACATCAGCGTCCACGATCTGCCCCGCGTGCGAGATGTCGCGCTCGTGCTGGCCCAGCACGGGTTCGGCGAGCTCGCGCGCATCGTGGGCGTCGAGACGAAGACGAGCGCCAGCCAGGCCCCGGTCGCGCTGCGCATCCGCCTCGCCCTGGCCGACCTCGGCCCGACCTTCATCAAGCTCGGGCAGGTCCTCTCGGTGCGCCCGGACATCCTCCCGCAGGCCGTGCTCGAGGAGCTCACGACGCTCCAGGACAACGCGCCCACGGTCGACTTCCCCGCGATCCGCACCCTGATCGAGGAAGAGCTCCGCGCGCCGATGGACTCGGTGTTCCGGAGCTTCGAGGAGCTGCCGGTCGCCAGCGCCTCCATCGCGCAGGTGCACATCGCGATCCTGCTGGACGGGCGCGAGGTCGCCGTGAAGGTCCAGCGCCCGGGCATCGAGAAGACGCTCCGGAGCGATCTGCACATCCTCTACACCCTCGCGCGGCTGGTCGAGGGCCAGGTCGCCATCCCCGGGCTCTACACGCCCGTCGAGATCGTCCAGGAGTTCGAGACCGCCCTCGCCGGAGAGCTCGACTTCCTCCAGGAGGCCCGCGCCGCGGCCCGCTTCCGGGCGAGCCACCAGGGGGTCGCGGGCATCGCCGTCCCCGTCATCCACCGCGACCTCTGCACGCGCCGCATGCTCGTGATGGAGCGCATGACCGGGAAGCGGCTCAACGCCATCGAGAGCGGCTCCCCCGAGGGCCGCGCCGCGATGCGCCGGCTCATCGAGTCCTGGTACCTCCAGCTCTTCGAGCACGGCTTCTTCCACGGCGACCCGCACCCCGGCAACCTCATGGTCCAGGACGACGGCACGCTCGTCTTCCTCGACTTCGGCCTCACGGGCACGCTCACCGGCGAGATGCAGGACGTGATGACCAGCGTCTTCACCGGCCTCGTCTTCAAGGACGCCGAGTCCGTCGCGCTCGCGATCTACCGGGCGGGCGCCACCCGCGAGCGGGTCGACCTGAAGGCCTTCCGCGGCGAGGTGCAGCGGATGATGCAGAAGTACGAGGGCGCCTCCCTCGCGCAGCTCTCCACCGCCAGCTCCCTCACCGAGTTCATCGAGATCGCCGCCCGCTACCGCATCCAGCTCCCGCGCGAGTTCGCGGTCATCGCGCGCGCGACCAGCATCGTCGACGGCATCGCCAAGCGCCTCCTCCCCGACGTCGACATCGTCTCCGAGGTGCGCCCCCTCGCACAGCGGCTCGTGGCCCACCGCTTCGGCCCCGAGCGGCTCGGCGCCGACGCCTTCCGCGTGCTCCAACACGCGCAGGCCGCCTTCCGGGACGTGCCCACCCAAGCGAATCAGCTCCTGCTCGACCTCGAGCGCGGCCGCATCGCCATCACCGCGAAGGACCCCGAGGCGGAGGAGCTCCGCATGGAGATCCGCCACGCCGCCATCCGGATCTCGTTGGCGCTGTGCGCACTTGCGCTCCTCATCAGCGGCACCATCCTCATCGCGCCGTGGGCGCCGGCCCCGTGGGGCGTCCCGCTGTTGGCGATCTGTGGCATCGGCGTGTGCGGTGTCGCCTCGCTGATGTTCGTTGGGCTCGCCGTCCATTGGTTGTTCGCGACCCGCTTTCATCCTCGGGATTGGCGTCGTCGCGCGCTCGCGGTCGTCCGCTTCTTCGTCGGGGAGAGGCCGACGTAGTGTGCGCATGACGCGCGGTGTGTGTTGAGCGCCCCCCACTTGGCGTGGTAGACTGAAGGGCACCCCTGCTTACTGTCCGGAAGGAGCCCTCGTGTCCGCAACGCAGCTACAGCTCAGGCAGGGCGATGTCCTGGCGAAGAAGTACGAGATTGACGCCCCGATGGGCGCCGGTCCGCAGGGGGGCTCCTACCTCGCGCGCTCGCTCAGCTCGTCCAAGAAGTTCGTCATCAAGCTCCTGGCCGGCCCGGCCGCGCCGGAGGCCGCCGCCACCGCGCTGATCCAGCGCGCGAACGACGTCATGTCGGAGGGCCTCGTCCGCACCGTCGACACGGGCGAGCACCAGGGCCACCGCTGGATGGCCTACGAGTACGTCGAGGGGGAGTCCCTCCGCCGCCTGCTCGACGAGTACGCCGGCCAGCGCAAGGCGTTCACCCTCCAGGAAGCCGCCCAGATCGTCGTCAAGACGCTCGAGGCGATCGACGCCGCCCACCAGAAGGGCCTCCTCCACCGCCACCTCAAGCCGTCGAACGTCATCATCCAGTCGCGCGCCGTCGGGCCCGGCCAGGGCAAGGTCGTCCGCACCGTCCGCATCACGGGCCTCGGCTACTCGGAGCTCGTCCACCCCGGCGTCCTCCAGGAAGCCGCGATGGACCACCCCTTCGGCGGCTACATGGCGCCGGAGCTGTCCTCGCCCTCGACCGGCGGCACCCGCCAAGCGGACGTGTACTCCGCCGGCGTGATGCTCTACGAGCTGCTCTGCGGCCAGACGCCCATGGGCACCTACCTCTCGCCGACCCAGATCCGCGACGACCTGCCCAAGCACCTCGACGACATCGTCGACCTCGCGCTCGCCTCCAACTCGGAGGATCGCTACCCGACCGCGCGCGACATGATCAACGACGTGCAGCGCTCCTTCCAGGACGACGACAAGCCCGTCGCCGGCATCTCGAAGCGCACGCTCGCCATCGTGATCGGCGGTACGCTCGCCGTCGTCGGCATCGCCGCCGCCGTGCTCATGGCGACCGACCCGGACGCCGGCGCCCGCCGCAAGGACGAGCAGCTCCGCGCCGAGATCGTGCGGGAGAACCCCCTCCCCCCCCCCGACTTCATCCGGCAGAAGCTCGTCGGCCACGAGGACATGGTCTTCGTGCCCCGCGGGACGTTTCTCCCGGGCCGCATGAACGCGGAGGACGGCCGCACCGCCGCCGCCAAGGAGCCCCTGGCCGCGAAGGCCGCGGTCGAAGCCTTCTACATCGACCGCTTCGAGTGGGACAACCAGAAGGGCGGGAACCCCCTGGTGAACGTCGGCTACGAGAGCGCGGTCGAGCTCTGCGCCAGCAAGGGCAAGCGCCTCTGCACGTCGTCCGAGTGGGAGCGCGCCTGCAAGGGCCCCGAGAACCTCATCTACAGCTACGGGGACACCTTCAACCCCGAGAAATGCGGCGCCGACGTGTCGATGGACGCCGATCGCGACGAGCGCGCCGACACCAAGTCCGGCGGCCTCGAGACCTGCACCAGCGGCTTCGGCGTGTACGACCTCTCCGGTGGCACCCGCGAGTGGACCAGCACCGTCGGCGCGAACGAACGCTTCCGCGTCCTCAAGGGCGGCAAGGCCGGCGAGGCCATCAAGGGCAGCCGCTGCGCCTATGTCGAGGAACGCTCGATGGCGCTCACGGATCGCCAGATCGGCTTCCGCTGCTGCCAGTCGGACGGCGCCGTGCCCGGCACCGCCGCCACCGGGGACGGCGCGGCT
>CAJBVW010000215.1 GCA_903959175.1 uncultured Pseudomonadota bacterium | reverse complement strand
GCCTCGACCAGCGCGGCGGGGCGCTCGGCGCGCGCAGGACCGGGGAGCGCGCCGACGTGCTCGGCCGGAGGCGCGGACGCCGAGCGGTTCAGGATCGCGACGACGGGACCGAGGTCCGCGAGGCGCTCCGAGCGGCGCACGCGTGTCATCGCGTCGAGCCACGCCGTCGCGTCGGGGGCGTGACTGCCGCCAGGCCCCGCGCGCAGGCGCAGCGCGAGGGCCTCGCCAGACACGGCCCAGGGCGCGTCGAAGAGCAGCTTCCCGAGGAGGAGGCCGAGCGAGTACACGTCGGCGCGACGGTCGATCAGGCGCGGATCGGGCAGCCAGCGCAGCTCGGGGGCGGCCGTGGCCAGCGTTCCGCCGCCGTGGGCGTGGCCGGGGAGCCGCGCGAGCTCGAAGTCGAGCAACACCGGCTGGTCGTCCGGCCCGACGAGCACGTTGTCGGGCGCGAGATCGCGGTGGGCCACTCCGCGCGCGTGGACTGCCGCCACGGCCTCGGCGAGGGCGAGGGCGACGCGCTGTCGCGCGGCCTGCGGCCGTGCCTGCCACCACTCGCCGAGCCGTACGCCGTCCACCCGGCGGGTCACGAGATCGCGCCCGTCCCAGCCCTCGAGCGCGACCACGCCGCGCACCCCGGCGAGCCGCTCGAGCGCTGCGGCCTCCGTCGCGAGGCGCGCTGCCGCCGCCGGATCGAGCGCACGTTTGCGCACGAGCGCCCCGGCGCCCACGATCTCGATCGCGAACCGGGCCGACCGGAGCCGGAGCAAGGTCAGTTCGCCGGCGCGCGAGCGCGCGCCGCCCCCGTCACTCGAACCACCCGCCCGCGGCCACCTCGGCGATGCCGAAGTCGCGCAGCTTCTTGCCGGTGAGCGCGTTCTTCACCTTCAGCGCGCCCTCGTTCACTTTCTTGGACCAGTCGTAGCCGGGCGTGGTCATCGCGGCGCCGTTCACGGACATGCGCCCGAGCGCGGACTTGAAGTTGTGGCCGCCCTCGGTCAGGACGTTGGACTCGGAGGCGCGGAAGCCGAGCGCGCCGAGCTCGGAGTTGAGCGGGAACGCGAACTGGCACCAGATGCCGATGTCGGAGAGCTTGCGGTCGAGGTAGCGGTTGCGGAGCGCGGCCGTCTCCAGGCCGTCGAGCGTGGCGCCGGTGACCTTCACCACGGGGCCCGAGTTGCCGGGGGTCACCGTGCCGTCGATGTGGAGGCGGCCCGTCGTGACGGAGTTGAGCTCCTCGCTGCCCTGGCCGAGCTGGCCCGTGGTGCCGTTCGTGTTGGAGTTGACGCCGTTCATCCACCCGTCGACCGTGGAGTCGATCTCCAGGTTCTGCAGCGAGACGTTCCGCTGCATGTTCTCGTAGTCGCCGAGCGCCTTGCCCCAGGCCTCCTGGTCCCCGCCGTTGAGGAGCTTCTTGAGCTTGGCCGTCTCCTTCGCCTGCATGGAGTGGAGCACGTTGAGCCGCTTCGTGCGGAACTCCTCGATGCCCGCCGGGGCCTGGGCACCGGCAAAGACCCCGTCGACCAGCTCACCGCCGATGCCGAAGCCGACGCCGATCGCGCCCAGGGCGATCCACCCGAGGCCGCCCGTGGCCGCGCCGACCGCGCCCGCCGCCGCCGCGAGGCCGATCTTGAGGCCCGACTTGAGGATCTGCGCGCCGATCGAGGGCTGGTCGACCTCGCGCAGCTGGTTGCACGCCTGGTTGATGCCGGTGTCGCGAAACTGGAACTGGGCAGTGAGGAAGGGAGAGATCTGGCCGTAGGCGTCGTTCGCGTCCTTGAACGTCGTCTGCGGCGCGTTGGCCTGTTGATTCGTCTTTCCCACGGGTCCCTCTTGGCGGCTCGGCTGCGTCGGCAGAAACGCCCGCTCGCATTCTACCGCGCCGCCCTGTCGTTCACAAGCCCAGCCGCGCCAAATCCGCAGCGTCGAGGCGCTCGATTCCGGACGAGGTCCACGCGATCTGCCTGGTCGCGTGATCCTCGACGATCCAGGCCCCCGTCGCGCCGACCCGCGCCGCGGGCGCCTGGGTCTCGACGCCCGGGAGCCGGACCGCCTCGGCGTGGGCGCCCTCCCCGAGCCGGAGGAGGACCTGTCGCGAAACGATCACGCTCGCCGGACCGACCGCCACGCGGCCCGCCGCGGCGAGGCCGTCCGTGGCCGCCCCGACCTGGAGCACCCGGCCTTCCGCCACGTCGACATAGACGAGCTGCCGCCCGCCGTCGCCCTCGACCACGAACGGCACGTGGACCGGCCACTCGGCGGCGTCGTCCAGCGCGACATGGGCGCCGGCGGCGAGGTCGACGCTCCACCCCACGGAGCCGTCCGGGCCGATCGACGCCACCCGGGCCACCCCGCCCGCGGAGACCGGGACGATCGCCCGCCCCGCATACGTCCCGCCCCCGTGGCGCACGCGGCCCTCGACCGCGACCGGCACCCGCGCCCCGGCAGCCCCGTAGAGCCACGAGCTCTGCTCCGGATCGGTCCACACGAGCCCGGCGGCGGTGGCGCACCGGGCGTCGGGGTAGGTCGCGGCGCGGAGGCGCTCCGTCCCGGCGGCGTCGAAGAGGACGAAGGAGCGGAGGTCGCCGACGACGACCCCGCCGAGCGTGGGCGCCGCGTCCGGGCCCTCCATCGCGGGGAGCTCCCGGCGCCAGGTCTCCGCGCCCGTGGCCCGGTCGAGGCGCGCGATCGCGCCGTCCCACCACACGTACACCGACCCGCCGTCGAGGAGGAAGCGGGGGTCGGCCCCCGCGGGCGCCGACCAGGTCCAGGCGTCCCCCCCGGTGGCGGCTTCGATCGCGCGGAGCGCGGGCGGGTCCGAGCGCACGACCCAGGGCGATCCCGCGTCGGCGGCCATCGCCTCCTCGCCCGTGGGGCCCCCGCCGACGTCCGCGGCCCAGCGCGTGGCGCCGTCCGGCCCGACGCGCGCGACCACCCGGTCCCCGGTCGCGGCGCCTCCCTTCCACCGGAGGACGGCGGCGTCGCTCCCCGCGTCGCGGACGAGGAGGATCGCGCCCGGCGGCGCCGTGCACCCGAGCAGCGCCAACAGGAATCCCGCGTACGTTGCTCGTGCCATCCGGTCGCCTCGCACGCTTCATCGTAGCGTACGCGCCGCGCGCGGGTGCGGGACGGATAGGAAAAATGAACCCCTCCTCCTGACATCCCCGCACCTGACCCTCCCCGTCGTCAACCCCTCCGCCCGTCCCGTCAGGGCACGCCTAGCCGGTGGCCGGAGCCCGAAAGGGGCTTTCTCCATGCCTCGCCCACGGCTTCGCCCCCGGTCCCGCGTGTTCACGCCGTCCGGTCGTCGCCCGCGAGGTCGGGTCCAGGGGGTCCCGTGGCGCGGCGGAGCCCGTCGAGGATGCGCCGCGTGGCCCGCGGGTTGACCACGACGCAGCGGAGCGTGAGCGGGCCGCCGCAGCCGGGGCACGCGAAGCCGTCCACGCGGAACACCCTCTCCAACAGGTCGCTCCAGCTCGGGCGCTCGCCCGCGAGCCGCATGCGCGGCTGCCGCGTGAGCCGCTTGGCGCGACGCGCCTTGGCCGCGTCGGGGGTCTCGGGTGGGGGGTTGGGGACCACCTATCCGGACGCTCCGGTCGCCTCAATAGTCGTCCTATAACCCTTACTCCTTGGTCATCCGGCGGCACCGCGAGGACGACTTCTTCGCGGGGATCTGATCGTCCGAAACGCGCTCAGGCGTCGATATTACTGGGATTGGTCAAAAACCATGCGGCCACCCGGGCGCTGGGCGCAACAACCCCGGTCGCTACACGGAACCCGCGCACCGGCGCGTGTGATAGGATATCATGCCACGTTATTATTTTGTTCCACCGCGGAACCCACCATGATCCCATTGACTCTCGCCCTGGCCACCGTCATGCTGACCGCCTGCGCGCTCGAGGCCGACGAAAAGGCGAACCGCGGGGATGCCGACACCGACACCGACACCGACACCGACACCGCCTCGGCGTGCCCGCCGGCGGCACCATCGACATCTACCTTGCGCCGACCCAGGCCGACTTCGCCCGCATCCAGCCCGACGCCCCGCCGGACTGGGCGGACGGCACCGCCTGGCCCCGCTGGGGGATGATCTTCCTGCGCGCCCCCTCCGCGCGCCCCGGCACCGCGGAGCCCCTCGAGCAGGTGCTCGACCACGAGATCGTCCACGTGCTGCTCGGCCGCGCCTTCGCGCCTCAAACGCCGCCGCGCTGGCTGCAGGAGGGCCTCGCCCAGTTCTACAGCGGCGAGCTCGGCCCGAAGGTGAGCGAAGATCTCATGGGCGTCGTGTTCGGCCGCGACCGCCTGTTCTCGTTGAGCCAGCTCTCCCGCGGCTTCCACGGCGATCCCATCCAGGCGCGGCACGCCTACGCCGCTGCGGCCGACTTCATCGGGTTCCTCGGCTCCACCTACGGCGACGACGCCGTGCAGGAGCTCATTCATGCGATGGCGGGCGGCGCCGGCTTCAGCGATGCGCTCGCGACCGCCACCGGCAGCGACCTCGCGACGGTGGAGGCCGCGTGGGGCCGCCGCTGGGCGGATCCGGCGCTCCTGCTCAAGGTGTTCACCAACATCGAGCTGCTCTTCGGGCTCGGCGCGGTGCTCATCGTGATCGGGGCGTGGCGGGCGCGTCGTCGCAAGGTGCGCACGCTCACCCGCTGGGAGCACGAGGAGCGGCGGCACGACGAGTGGGTGCGCGCGATGCAGGGCCCGCCGTCGTCGTCGTACGTGAACTGATCCGGTTCCCTACCGCGGGGAGCGCGCGTCGACGGTCTCCCGCATGCGCGCGATCACGACCTCCGGCGCTCCCGACGCCACCATGCGCGCCAGGGCCTCGCGCGCGCGCGCCGGCTCCCCGAGCTGCGTCCAGATGTCGGTGGCGATCAGCCACGCGGGCCACGGCACCTCGTGGCGGCGGCGCGCCTGCACCAGCTCCTCGATCGCGGCCATGGGCCTGCCGCCGAGCATCCGGGCGCGCATGCGCCACGGGAGCGCGACGGCGGCCGGCATCCCGGCAGCCACGAGCGCGTCCAGGAGCATGTCGAGCTCGCGCTCGCAGGCCGCGGCGTCGGCTTCGGCGGTGGTGCTCCACACCGGGAGCACGAGCGTCCACAGGCGCGCGCTCCGCGGCGCGTGGCCGAGGCGTGCCTGCAGCTCGGCGAGCGCGGCCGCGGCGCCCTCCCGCGCGAGGAGGGCGAGGGGGCCGCGCGGATCCTCCAGATCGCGGGGCGGCCCGCTCGTCGGCGGCCCCTTCTCCTTGTCCTCGTCGTCGAGCGCCCAGCGGGGCAGGCGGAAGGAGGACGGGGTCATGACCCGGTGGAGCCAGGCGACGGGATCCTGACCCTCGCCCAGGGCCTGCGCTCTCGGGGCGCGCGCGCGGACGCGGGCCACGGCGCTGTCCCGCTCGGCGCTGTCTCCGGTGAGGTGCGCCGCGACGGCGAGGAGGGCGGCCCCCGCCTCGTCCGCCGCGGCCTCGCGCGCGAGGCAGTCTCCCGCCGCCCGCAGCGCGCCGACGATCGGGGTGTCCTTCCCGCCGGGGCGGCGCGACCACAACGCCAGCTCGGCCAGCACCATGGAGAGCTCGCGCAGGCTGGCGCCGAGCGCGATTGTCACGAGGGGCGCGAGGGCGGGCGCGGCGGCGCTGCCAGAGGCGCTGCCGGCGCGGCGAACGAGGCGGTCGCGGAGGGCCTCGAGGTCCCCGAGCCGCGCCGTGAGGGCCGGCAGCAGCGCGTCGATCGCGGGCAGGCGCTCCTCGGCGGGGAGGAGCGGCACGAGCTCCAGGAGGTCGGCCACGGAGCCGGCGTGGAGGAGCGCGCGGACGAGCGCCCCCCAGTAGACCGCGAGCGGGTGGGGCTCACGGGGGCGCGCGCGCAGCGTGTTCCCGACCGCCCGCGCCGCCTGGACCGTGCGCCCGAGCTGGGACTCGACGGCCGCGTACAAGGCGAGACGGACGGTGTCGCCCTCGAGCGCGGCCACGTCTCCGAGCGCCTCGCGCGCGGCGAGGGGGGCGTCGAGCGCGAGCGCGAGGTCGGCGAAGGGCGCGGCCGCGGCGCCGCCCGCGCCGGCAGCGTCGATCACGCGCCACGGGAGCCCGCACGCGCGCTCGAGCGCGGCAGCCTCCCAGGGGATCGCGGCGCCGCGATCGCGCAGCCCGTGCGCGCGAGCGAGGTCGCGCGCCCAGCCGAGCCACGCGGCGGCGGGCACCTCCTCCGCGAGGCCGTCGAGCGGCACGAGCTCGTCGAGCGCGGCGGC
>CAJBVW010000214.1 GCA_903959175.1 uncultured Pseudomonadota bacterium | reverse complement strand
GCGGCCGCGAGGGGGGCGGCCGGGCCGGGGGCCGGCGCGGGAGCGTCCGGCGAGGGAGGGGTCGCCAGCCGCGCGAGCTCAGCGGTCAGGGCGCCGTGGATGTCCTCGCCGTCGGCGCCGGTGCTCTCGATGCTGCGCAGCATGCCGCGGATCGCGTCGACCATCGTGAGCAGCGCCGTGATGCGCTCGGGCGTCGACGGGAGCGCGCCGTCGCGGAGGCGGCCGAGGAGCGTCTCCCCGGCGTGCGAGAGCGCCTCAAGACGCGAGAAGCCGAGGAAGCCGCATGTGCCCTTGATCGTGTGGATCGTGCGGAAGATGGAGGGCAGCAACCCCTGCCGCGAGGAGTCCTCTTCGAACGCGACGAAGTCGCGATCGAGCTTGTCGAGGTTCTCGTAGCTCTCCACGAGGAACTCGGTGACCGTCTCGTCCATGTCGTCCATCAGCACCTCCAACCGGACCCGCATCGGGCCGAACCGCGTCCGGCTTAGGGCTTTCTTCGGGGGCGCTGAAAGATCGCTTTTCGCTCGGGTCCAGCTTGTGCGGACGCGCACATCCACCCGCCCCCCCCCCGGGGGAAGGCAGGAATTACGCGAGGACGCCCGCGCGATACGTGGCACCCCGGGAGGACACCTCTCGTGTCACGGCCTCTCCCGCCCAATAGTTCAACAACATTACACGCGTTTAGGTGGGTCTGGGCGTCGCCACGCGGGGAGTTCTCCACTAAAGAACCCGGGCGGGGCCGGAGTGCCCAACGGAGACGGAATACGGACCCCCGCTGCGCTTTCTTTGCTCGCCCTGACCGCGTGCGGTACGGACCGTCACCCTGCGCGGCACCACGAGCGACGACGACGACGCGGCCGCCGACCTCGTCACCGCCTCGTACTCCCGGAGCAAGCAGCTTTGTCCGCCGGCGCCCCTCGCGGTCGATGGGGCGAGCGTGTGTACCGTCACGATGGGCCTGGACGACACGACGATCCTCTTCCAAAGCCAGGATCCGGAGAACGTCACCGGCACCGACACCGTATCGTTGTCGATCGTCGCGACGGGCGTGCCGAACGTCGGAGCTCACCGCGCCCGGCCCCGGCGGCCTCTACTACTCCGACCACGCCGGGTCGTTCGCCGCCACCGTGGGCGACTCCGAGGACGACGCGACGGCCCTCTCCCTCGCCTGGACGGACGAGTCCGGCGCCGCCCTCTCCCTCGCCGCCGAGGCCGAGGCCGACGGCACCGTCGCCGGCTCCGCCCTCTTCGCCGAGGGCGCGCACGGCGTGCACCCTCGCCGTGACTGACACCACCGGCAAGAGCGCCCGCGCCTCCATCGTCTTCGACGTGGGCGGCCTCAACGCGCTCCCCGGCTGCACCATCCTCACCCCGGCCGACGGCTACGCCACCGGCGAGGGCCTCGCCATCGGCTTCACCGGCACCGTCGTCGACGCCGACCAGTCCACCTACGCCTGGTCGGTGGACGGCGCCCCCGCCGGCACCGGCACCACGCTCACCGGCAGCTTCGTCGGCGGCGCGGTCGTGACCTGCGCGCTCACCCCGTACGACGGCACGGACGACGGCGCCGCGGTCGCCTCCAACCTCGTGACCGCGGTCGACACCGCCCCGAGCGTCACGACCGTCACGATCAGCCCCACCACCCCGAGACCGACACCACCGTCACCGCCCCCGCCGGCGTCACCGCGCCGCCGTGTGGCCCCTCGAAGAGCCCCGCGTCTTCGCCCCGCTCCAGGCCCTCGACGCGCGACGGTTCCGGGCGGGCAAACCGCGGCGGCACCCGCTGGCGTGGAGGGGCGGGCGGAGGGTGGCCGAAAGCACCGTTGATCGAGCGGCGAGCCCTACGGACGTGATCCCGGTGACGGAGTGTCCGACGAGCACTCCTCCATCGTGACGGTCGGCTCCCCCTCGAGCCACCCACCCGCGGCGACCACGAGCGCCCCGTGCGCGAGCCTCGCCAGCCCGACCTGCCGGTGGATATACTCTTCGGGCCATGCTCAACCCGACTCCGCCCGAGAAGCTCTGCGACCAAAGGGGCCGGCCGTACTTCCTCTGGGACGTAGACACGACGCTCGAGGCCTTTCAGTCGCAGCTGGTGGACGCCGACCCGGACATTCGCGCCCACGCGATCGGGAAACTCCTGCGGCAGGCACGCCCCGACGACGCGCTCGTCCTGGTGCCGCTGGCGCAGATCCGCAAAGAATGGGAGCGGGTGGTTCCTTACCTGGGGAACCGGCGCGCGTTTTGGACGTGGCTGATCCCTGAGTTGGAACGGCGTGCTGGGTAGCCTGTCGGCACTGCAGGTGCGCGTCCTACGGGCGCTCGCAGGCCTGAACCCTCGCTGGACACTCACCGGAGGCGGGGCACTCGCCGGCTTCTACCTGGCCCATCGGCAGACGAAGGACGTGGACCTGTTCTTTCATGGTATCTCCGCCCTGGAGCGCCTACCGGAGGACGCCGCAGCGGCGTTGAGGGCGGAGGGGATGTCCGTCGACTTCCTGCAGCGTGCGCCCACGTTCTGCCGCCTTCGCGCTGGCCTTGATGGCGAGGTGGTCGTCGTCGACCTTGTGGCCGAGGCGGTTCCGAATGTGTTCCCCCCCGAGGCGAGAAGTGTGGAGGCGGTCGAGATCCTCGTCGATAGTCGAACAGAGATCCTGGTGAACAAGCTAAGGGCCCTGTACTCTCGCTCCGAGATCCGCGATCTGGTGGACGTGAAGGCGCTCGTGGACGCAGGCGAGAACCTGGATGCCGCCCTCGGCTTGGTCAGCCGGAAGGACGGGGGGTTCTCGCCACCGGATCTGGCCTGGGTGCTTCGAAATATGAGGGTGTCCGCGCTTGCCAAGGCCGACGGATACGACGCGGTAGGATTGCTGGCGTTCCGCGAACAACTCGTTGAGCGGCTATTGGGATAGGAGTATGGGTGGTGCCTGTGGCCGGCACCGCGCGGCGGGGCGACGGGAGATGGTGCCCCTCTCCGGCGACTCCGCGGTCGACCTCGGTTTCAGCGAGGACCACCCACCCTCTGGGCCGCGGTGGCGGTCGGCGGGACCTCGGGCTACCCGGTCCCCATGCTGGCCGCCCTCCTCACGCTCGCGCTCCTCACTCTGGTGCCCGCAGCCGAGGCGTGCTCCTGCGTGCAGCAACCGGTGGACGAGGCCCTCGCCGCGGCAGAAGTAGTGGTGGAAGGCCCTGTGGTGTTCCGGAAGCGCGTCCGCAGCAAGGGAGACCTCCCACGCGAGATCTCGATCCGCGCGGACACGATCTACAAGGACACGCCCGGCCTCGCCGCCACCGGGGAGGACCTGTTGGTCCTCTTCCTGCCGTGCAACAGCGGCACACCCGGGCCGCGTAACACATTCATCTGGTTCATCGATTGGAACGGCACCAACCTCGTCACGAGCTATTGCAGACTCCGGCTCCAAGTGAGTGACACCGCGCGCGACACCGTCCGGGCGGCGGTCGAGCACGCAGAGGCGAGGAGCGTCGGCGCTCCGGGCCAGGCCCCCTGATGCGCGGGTTGATCCTGCTCCTCACCGCCTGCGCCCGCACCGACCCCGGCGTGACCACCACCGCCTTCGACGGTGGCTTCGGCCCCCTCGCGTCCGCGGTGTGGCTCCGCACGGTGTACGAGGCGTCGTGGGCGCTGGGCAGCGGCGCGCTCGACCTCGCATCGGTGACAACCCTCGCGCTCCGTGGCTCCTTCGAGGGCGAGCTCCTCAGCGAGGGAGGCGAGATCTCCGCTACCTTCGAGGCGCGGCGCTGTGAGATCGCGGCGGACTAGCCGCCCCAGGTGGCGCCGTAGTCGCTCCCACACACCTGGCCCGCGTCCACGCCGTCGACCGTCACGTTCGCACACCCGTCACAGGCCTCGTACGGGTCGAACGTGACGATCACGGTGGAGGACGCCTGGAGCACCCACCCACCGAAGGGCTCGCGCGCGCACGCGGGCACCGCCACGGTGTCGCGGGTGACACAATAATCGCCCACGAGCCCGACGTCGGGGAGGGCGTCCACGTACATCTCCTCGACGATCCAATCGTCCTCGCCGACGGCGTACTCGGTGGACCGCGCGTACCACGTACCGTCGATCCAGTCGGCGTAGGTATCGATGTCGAGCGCGAGGTCACGCTCGAGCGCGTAGGCCAGCTCCGGCCCGTCGACGGCCCACCGCCCCTCGTAGGCGTGCTCGTCGTTCGCGCAGCTCCCGTCGTACGTGACGGTGCCGGCCTCCACGTCCTCGGTGCGGGTGGGGCAACCGAAGTGCTCGGTGAGGCCGTCGACGTGGAAACGCAGCGAGACGAGGAGGATCTGGTCGGGTCCGTAGAGGTCGTAGAAGCTCGGGATCGCATCGCGGCTGACGGGCAGCGGGGCGACGAGGTCACACGCGGGGATCACCGGCTCCCAGGGATCGTGGGCGACCGCGGTGTCGTCGATCGTGGTGTCGGTGGCGGTGTCCGGGGCCAGGCCCTCCGACGTATCGACGACGCCCGAGTCGTCCGAGTCGTCCGAGTGGCACGCGTGGAGGAGACCGAGGAGCAAATTGGGGAGATTCTATATCCGCGGGGCGCCCCTCGGGTGGCGGGCCGGCCGCCGTCACGCCTCACGCCGAAGCGGGGGCCGGCGAGCCTCTCATCACGCCGACCCCCTCGGGCCTCCCACCCCCGTCCAGCCCGTCGGCGCACCGAGGTGCACGCGGCTACGTACACCACCGTCCCCACCGCTGTGCGCGTTTGTCGGCGGCTGTTGGCGATCGGCGGTGTCCTCGCGCACGTGCCCCCCCCCTCCTGCCGCTCCTCTCGCGCGCCGTGCTCGGCTGCGCGATCCTGCTCGCCCTCTCGCCCGGCTGCACGACGGCGCCGGCCCCGCTCGACAGCGCGGGAGAGCACGGGGTCGCCGACGTCGCGCCCGCCGGGATCATGAGGGACGCCGCCGGCTTTCGCGCGTACTAAGGGCTCGCCGCTCAATAAACGGTGCATTCGGCCGCCCCGGGACTCGCGTGCGCGGCGTGCGCGGCGTGCGCGTGTGGGTGTACGACACGGACGCCGTCTCGCCGATCCACGTCGATCCCACCACGTTCACCGCGGCGTGGACCGCCACCGGGGCCACCACCTACACGATGTTCGGCAAGGCCGTGGCCGGCGCGGGCGACGTCAACGGCGACGGCCTCTCCGACGTCATCGCCGGCGGCTACTACTACGGCTCGATGATGGGGTACGTCGCCGTCTACAACGGCATCCTCGACGGCGACGACGACTACCTCGGCGCCACCGAGGCCTACCGCGTGCCCGCCGGCCTCCCGCCGACGTCGTAGGCCGCCAGCGCGTCGGCCATCCCCCCGAACGCGTCTGCGATCGCGTCGGTCTGCTGCAGGAGCGGGCCGCCGTCCTCGATCTGCGCCACCTGGTCGCGCAGCCCCTGCATCCGCGTGTCGAACTCCGGCCCGAGGTTCGCGCCCTCGGCGGTGGACATCGTCGTGAGCGCCGCCACGCCGGTTCTGAGGACGCCGGGCGGACGGCCCCTGCCCGGGTCGCCGCCCCCTCCCCCCGCGGATTCCCCTCAAGGTTCCCCGGTCCCACCCGAGATCGGGCGCATGCGCCGCTGGATCCCGTCCGCCCTCGTCTTCCTCGCCGCCATGGTCGGCGGCCACGTGGCCGCACGCCTGGCTGGGCCCGAGCCCGCCGCGGCCTCCAACGCGGTGGCCGAGTCCGCGCCGTCCGCCGCGGAGGTCCGCCGCTGGTTGATGGGGGGCAACGCCCTCTTCGCCACGGGCGAGGCCGTGCCCACCGACATCGACCCCATCCGGCGCGCCAGCATCGCCGCGGGGCAGACCCCCTGGTGCACCGTGCTCACCTGCGCGGATTCGCGCGTGCCGCCCGAGCACCTGTTCGACGCCGGCCTCGGACGCGTGTTCACCGTGCGCGTCGCGGGCAACATCGCCGAGCCCGTCACCATCGGCAGCGTCGAGTACGCCGCCGAGCACCTCCACACCCCGCTCATCATGGTCCTCGGCCACGAGCGCTGCGGCGCCGTCACCGCCGCCCTCTCGCCCAAGTCGCTCGGCCCCAACCTCGACGCGCTCCTCGGCTACATCCGCCCCGGCATCGCCGGCATCGACGACCTCGACGAGGCCATCCGCGCCAACGTGAACGCCCAGCTCGCCTCGCTCCGGAAGAGCGCCGTCCTCGCCGAGCTCGAGGCCGAGGGGAAGATCAGCTTCCTCGGCGCGGTCTACGACCTCGACACAGGGCTCGTCACGCCGCTGGACTCGGGCGGGCACGTCGCCGCCGCGGCCGGTCACGGGCACGACCACGGAGGCGTCGCCCACGCCGAGGCGGACGCCGGCCACGCGGCGTCCACGCACTAACGCGCCTCGATCCCCACGATCACCGGCACCGGCGCGAGGTTCGGCACCGTCCGCTCGTGCCCCGGCACCCGGAGCGCCATCCCGGTGCTCGACCCGCCGTCGAACGCCATCGCGTCCACGCACCCGAGCCCGCCGAGCACCGTCGCCAGCTCCGCGAGCGACAGCCCGTTCGTGAGCGTGTCCGTCACGAGGAGGATCACGCCCCCGTCGCGGTCCGTGCACGCGGCGGTGCGGCGGTCGACGTGCCACACGTCGAAGCCCCGGCCGCCGTAGCGGAGGTAGGAGTAGGTCTCGCCGGCCGTCATCACGGCGGGGAAGCCCTGGAAGCCCTGCACGAGCGGCCCGAGCACGGCGCCCTTCCGGTTGACGATGCGCGGGGCCCCGCCCGCGCGCGCCGGGGCCCCCGCCGCCGCCCCGACCACGAAGTGCGCGGCCCGGTTGCGGCCCTGGCGCCCCCGCGCCGCGCCGTCGCTCACCACGAGGCCCAGGGGGCCGTCGTCCGAGAAGTACGAAGCGTTCACCGCGAGCGCCAGCCCGGCGCGCGCCGCGAGGTCACCCACCGCCGCGGGCGCGAAGTCGGGCGTGCCCCACACGCGGAAGCGCCACGCGTCGGGGTCCACCCGCGCGAGGAACACGTCCACCTCAAGGGGGTTGGGCGGGCGGCGCAGCGCGAGGTCGGCCACGTCCAGGCCCGGCGCCACCGCCGCCCACCGCGGCGCGAGGAAGGCGTGTTCGGGACCCCACCGCCGGCGGCCCGCGTCGGCGCGGCTCACGGGCGTCCACGCCTCCCCGTCCCGCCACTCCAGCGAGCCGACGCCCGCGAGCTGTTGCCCGAGCGCGCGCGCCGCGTCGAGCGTCAGGTCGCTCCCGGCGCCCAGCGCCACGACCACCGCGGCCAGCGCGAGCAACGGCCACCGGCGGCGGCGCCGGGGCGGCGGTGGCGCGGCGGGAGCGGGAGAGGCGGGAGGAGGCGGGGAGAGGGTCATCGTCCGTGTCGGCTCGGTGCGATCGTGCTAGGCGGGATCTCCCGATGGGAAGGCCCCGCAACATCATCCTGCTCGTGGCGGACTCGCTCCGGTACGATTCGGTCCACGGGACCGGGGGCAACGGCCTGCCCTTCGCCACGGCCCACGCCACGCGCTTCACCCAGGCGCGCTCCGGCGGCTGCTGGACCCTCCCCGCCACCGCCTCGCTCTTCACCGGCCTGATGCCGCACGAGCACGGCGCCGACAGCCAGTCCCGCGGCATGCGCACCGACGTGCCCACCCTCGCCGAGGCCATGCGCGAGCACGGGTACCGCACCCACCAGATCACCGCCAACGTCGCGACCACCGAGATCTTCGGGCTCGACCGCGGCTACGACGAGGTGCTGCGCATCTGGAATCATGTGCCTTCCCAGCACAAGAAGATCCACGAAGCGCTGGTGCTCGTCGGCAAGCCCCGCCTCCGCAAGAAGATCCTCTCCGCCGACTTCGTCAGCGGCAAGCTCTCCGAGGACATCGAGGCCTCCAAGGTGTGGCTCCAGGACACGGTCGACAACGTCTTCGACGTCGCCCGTCAGCGCCTGGAGAGCAACGAGAAGGACGGAAAACAATCGTTCCTCTTCCTCAACCTGATGGAGACCCACTTCCCCTACCACGTGGGCCCCACCTTCGAGACCACGGCAGACGGCCTCTTCGGCAAGATGCGCGAGATCGTGAGCCTCTTCCACCTCGTCAACCAGACCTGGCTCACCCGCGACAACCAGCCGATCTCCGCCGAGATGATGGACCTGTTGCGGAACCGCCAGCGCATCGCCTGGCAGCGCCTCGCCCCCAAGGTCGACGCGTTCATCGCGGAGATGCACGCCCAGGGCAACCTCGTGGTGTTCGGCTCCGATCACGGCGACAACTTCGGTGAGCAGGGGTGGGTCTACCACTTCTCCAACGTGACCGACGCCGGCAACCGCGTCCCCCTCTACTGGGTCGACCCCGCGGACGACGCCCCCCGCACCATCGACACCCCCATCTCCACGCGCGACGTGTACAACGGCCTCCTCACGGCGTTGGGGGACGATCGCGGCACCTTCTCCCCGGTGACGGAGCCCGAGCGCTCCTTCCCGATCATGCAGAGCTGCTGGTACAACAACCAGGGCAAGACCCTCGACAAGTACCGCTACAACCAGATCTGCCTGCTCGAGGGCGGCACCCGCTACATGCGCCGCCGCAACGAGTGGTTCTCCGCCCCGCAGACCACCACCGGCACCGAGGTCGCGTTCACCCGCCTCCCGACCGGCTTCGACCCGGTGGAGGAGGGCGTCGTCCTCCCCGAGCGCCGCGGCTACCTCCGCACCGTCCTCAAGGACTTCGGCGCCTTCTCGGCGCGCGTCGAGTCGTGAGCCCCCTCTGGTTCGTCGCCTGCACCGGCGGCGGGCCGGACACCGCGGCGCCGCCCGTCACCTACGCGCCCGTCATCCGCTCGGTCGACCGCCTCGCCTGCGTGACCGACCCCCGCGCCGGTGAGGTCTGGGAGCTCGCGCTCACCGCGACCGACCCCCAGGGCGCTGCCACCCTCGCCACCGCCACCGTCGCCGTGCGCACCGAGGCCGGCAACGAGCTCGCCCGCTACCCCTTCGCCTGCGACGGCGGCGCCTGCGCCGGCACCTTCCGCGCCGACTACGACGGCGTCGGCTGCGCCCTCGAGGGCACCGTCGCCTTCGTGTTCACCGTCACCGACGCCACCGGCCAGGTCTCCGCCGCCGAGACCGTGTCGCCGTGGTGAGCCCCGCCAACCCCCAGCTCGTCCCGCTCGGCGTGTGGACGTTGGTGGTCGTCATCCCCGAGATCCAGCGGACGACGACGGCCCCGACGTGACGCCCGTGCCCGCGTGACGACGGCGCTCCATCGCCTCGGCGCCGGGATCGTCGTCACCCTCCTCGCGCTCGGCACCGCCGAGATCGCGGCGCGCACCGTGTGGTCGGAGGATGCCCTCCTCGACGCCTGGGAGCGCAGCGACGGCTGGGTCACCTGGGAGAAGGACGGCCCCGCGCCCCAGCCGAACCGCACCGACACCCTCCAGGACGGGCCGTACACCTGGCGCGTGCGGGTGGACGCGCGCGGGCTGCGGGAGGGCGATTTCGCGGAGGGTGATGGGGGCGCCGGTCCCGCCGCGCGCACCTTCCTTGCCCTGGGCGACAGCTGGGTCTTCGGCAACAGCGTCGACCAGGGCCACACTCTCGCCGACGTCGTCGAGGCCCGCCTCCCCGGCCTCGAGGTCCTCAACGCCGGCCTCGTCGGCGCCTCCGCCTTCGACATGTTGCGGCGTTGGCAGGCCCTCACCCTCGACCGCCGCCCCGACGGCGTCCTCCTCGGCCGCCCCCACAACGCCCGCCGCACCGACGCCGTGCGCGACCGCCGCCGCGCCTGGTACGACCGCGCCCGCCCCGGCCCCCTCCTCCGCGCGCGCGCCTACCTCCTCGTCCGCCACTGGCTCACCCCCTGGCGCGGCCCCCGCTACGCCGCGCCCAGCCACACCGACGACGCCCTCCTGGCCGACCTCTCCGACCTCACCGCCATCGTGACCGACGCGCGCACGGCCGGCGCCCCCGTGTGGTTCGTCGCCTTCCCCGACGGCCTCGGCGTCCCGGCCGACCCCCGCTGGTCCGCCGCCCTGACCGCCCTCGGCGTGCCCGTCGTGGCGCCCGTGTTGCCCGACCGCGCCTGCTGGGGCTTCGACGACCTCGGCCACCCGAGCGCGCGCGGCGCCCGCGTCATCGGTGAGCTGGTCGCGGCCGCCATCGCCGGCATCCCCGCGATCGAGGCGCGCTGCGACGAGGAGTGACGGGCGCGTCCCCCGCGCGGACGCGGGGGGTCGGCGTGCTCCGGGCTCGCGCCTTCGCGCTCGGTCGTGCCGGCGCGGACGCCGT
>CAJBVW010000213.1 GCA_903959175.1 uncultured Pseudomonadota bacterium | reverse complement strand
GTACCTCAACACCGCGCACACCTTCATGGGCGTCATCATCATGACGTTCTTCGTGGGCGCCTACACACGGATGATCCTGGCCTGACCCCGCGCCGCCCCCGCGCCGCCCTGACGCCCCCGGTTCCGGTTACCTCCCCCGGATGCTCGTCTCCCTCCTCGGCCTCGTCCTGACCGCGCCCACCGCCTCCGCCCTGCCGCTCCTCGTCGAGCGCTTCGACGCCGCGGAGCTGAGCGAGGGCTGGAAGACCCGCGCCGCGAAGGGCGGCGGCGCCTCCGCCAGCTGGGCGGTGGAGGGCGGCGCCCTCGTCGGCCGCGCCGAGGCCAAGGCGAAGCGCTTCCCGACGATCTACCGGCGTGTCGAGCTCTGGGAGGTGGCGTGGATCCGGGTGGACGTGCGTCGTAAGGCGAGCGGTGTCGCCGGCACCGGCACGTGCGACGTGTACCTGAAGTTCGACACCCTCCCCGCCGAGCCCGCGCGCCCCTGCGCCGAGGCGGGGGACTGGGCGGAGGCGAGCCGCTTCGTCGCCGTCCCTGCGGGCGCGCGCGAGGTCGAGGTCGGCTTCGCCCTCGACGGCCCGGGCACCGTCAGCTTCGACGACCTCGTGGTCGAGCCCGTCACCCCCGACTGGAAGCGGCTCACGCGCGGCCACTTCGACTACCACTGGCTCGGCGACGACCTGCTGCGCGAGGAGCACCTCGTCGCCAACGAGGAGGCCTACGACCGCGTCCTCGCCTTCCTCGCGCTCGACAAGGCCGTCGACCTCGCGTGGTGGAAGTACCCGGACCTCCAGACCGTCGGTCAGTACACCGGCGAGAGCGCCGAGGTGGTCGTGCGCGGCGACACCGTCCACACCCTCCGACGCGCGAACGTCCCCGCGCTCGTGCAGGTGCTGGCGCGCGCGTGGGGGGATCCGCCGCCGTTGCTCAGCGTCGGCCTCGGCGTGCACCTCGCGGGGGAGTGGAACGGCAAGTCCGCGCGGCAGGTCGCGCGCGGCCTCGCGGGCCGGGGAGAGGCCCCCACGATCGCGGCGATGCTCGATCCCGTGGCCTTCGCCGCGCTGCCCGAGGCGACGCGCCTGCCCGTGGCCGGCGCGTTCGTGGAGTGGGTCGTGGAGACGAAGGGCCAGCCGGCGCTGCGCGCGCTCTATGGCGCGCTGAAGGCGGGCGCCGACACCCGCGCGCCGCTCGAGGCCGCGCTCGGAGTACCCCTGGCCGACGCGGACACGGCGTTCCGAGCGTGGTTGTAGTCCGCTCCTACGCGCGTCGGCGAGCCCCCCCCTTGGCGCGGTCTTGACGGAGTTGTACCGTAGGGAATGCCCTCTACTTCCCACGCCCTGATCCTCCTCCTGCTCGCCGGCTGCAGCCCGCTCGTCGTCGACTTCAAGGACGGCGTCCCGACGGATGACGGCATCGGCACGGACTCGGGCTCCGCCGTCGCGCCGGACATCTCGGTCGATCCCCCCGCGATCGACTTCGGCGTGGTCCTCGTCGGCGAGACCGCCACCGCCACGTTCACCGTCGCGAACGTGGGCGACGCCCCGCTCACCACCGCCCTCGTGGTGGATGGCGATGCCTTCAGCATCACGACGACCACCGTCACCCTCCTCGGCGACGCGTCCGCCGTGGTGGACGTGACCTTCGCCGCCGGCCCCGTCGGCGCCTACGTGGGCACCGTCACCGTCACCTCCGACGACCCCGACGAGCCCACCATCGTCGTCGACCTCTCCGGCGAGGTCGGCGCGGACGCCGACGGCGATGGCTTCTCCGGCTCGGACGACTGTGACGACGCGGACCCCGCGGTGAACCCCTCCGCGGAGGAGACCTGGTACGACGGCGTGGACCAGGACTGCTCCGGCACGAGCGACTACGACGCCGACCAGGACGGTGCCGACGCCGCGGCGTACGGCGGCGCCGACTGCGACGACACGGACGCCGCCATCGGCCCCGACGCCCCCGAGACCTGGTACGACGGCGTCGACCAGGACTGCGACGGCCGCAGCGACAACGACCAGGACGGGGACGGCCACGACGCCGCGGCCCAGGGCGGCGATGACTGTGACGACACCGACGCCGGCGCCTACCCCGGGCACCTCGAGGACGTCGGCAACGGCGTGGACGACGACTGCGACGGCGAGGTCGACGAGACCCTCTCGTCCGTCGACACCGACGGCGACGGCTACTCCGAGGTCGACGGCGACTGCCTCGAGGGGGACGCGAGCGTCTCCCCCGGCGCGTCCGAGGTCTGGTACGACGGCGTCGATCAGGACTGCTCCGGCGGCTCCGACTACGACCAGGACGGCGACGGCGTGGACAGCCTCGCGTTCGGCGGCGACGACTGCGACGACCTCGACGCCACCGTGCTCCCCGGCGCATCCGAGGCCTGGTACGACGGCGTGGATCAGGACTGCTCCGGCGGCTCCGACTACGACCAGGACGGCGACAGCCACGACAGCGACCTCTACGGGGGCGACGATTGCGCCGACACCGACGCCGCGGTGAACCCCGACGTCGTCGAGACCTGGTACGACGGCGTGGACGCCGACTGCTCCGGCGCGAGCGACTACGACGCCGACGCTGACGGCTTCGACGCCGACGCCTACGGCGGCGCCGACTGCGACGATCTGACCGCCTCGACCAACCCTGACGCGACGGAGACCTGGTACGACGGCCTGGACGCCGACTGCTCCGGCACCAGCGACTACGACGCCGACGCCGACGGCTTCGACGCCGCGTCCGGCGGGGGCGACGACTGCGACGACACCGACGCGAGCGTCAATCCCGCGGCCACCGAGGCCTGGTACGACGGGCTCGACGCCGACTGCTCCGGCGGGTCCGACTACGACCAGGACGGCGACGGCGAGGACTCCGCCGTCTTCGGCGGCACCGACTGCGACGACGCCGACGCCACCGTCAACGCCGCGGCGATCGAGGTCTGGTACGACGGCATCGACGGCGACTGCTCCCGCGGCTCCGACTACGACCAGGACGGCGACGGCGAGGACTCCGCCGTCTTCGGCGGCGCCGACTGCGACGACACCGACGGCTCGGTGAACTCCACCGCGACCGAGCTCTGGTACGACGGCGTCGACCAGGACTGCTCCGGCGGCTCCGACTACGACCAGGACGTCGACGGCTTCGACGCCACCGCCGCCGCCGGCGACGACTGCGACGACCTCGACGGCAGCGTGAACCCGTCCGCCGCCGAGGAGTGCGACGGCGTCGACCAGAACTGTGACGGCGCCGTCGACGAGGGCGTGCTGAACGTGTACTACGCCGATGCCGACGGGGACCTCTACGGCGACGCTGCGTCCAGCGTCGAGGCGTGCGACGCGCCCCTCGGCTATTCTGCGTCCTCCACCGATTGTGATGACGGCGTGGCCGCGGTCAACCCCGGCGCCCGCGAAACCTGCAACACGACGGACGACGACTGCGACGGCAGCATCGACGAGGGCCTCGCCACCTCGACCTACTACCGGGACGCGGACAGCGACGGCTACGGAGACGCCGGCTACTCCGCCACGAGCTGCACCATTCCGCGCGGCTACGTGGCCGACGCGACGGACTGCGACGATGGCGACGCGACGAGCAACCCGGGCGCGGGCGAGATCTCGTACGACACCGCCGACAACGACTGCGACGGCTACCCGGACGACATGCTTGCCGCGAGCGAGTCCGGCTGGACCGTCATCGGCGAGCGCACCACCGACAACATCGGCAGCGGCGGCGTGTACATCACGGAGGACCTCAACGGCGACGGCGACCTCGAGCTCGTCATCGCGTCGGGGAACGCGAACGCGCCCGGCTACACCGACATCGGCATCCTCGCCTTCCACGACGTGGACACCGCGGGGCTCGGGGTGACCGTCAGCGGCGGCTACCTCGAGGTCTACGGAAACTCCTCCGACGACTACGTCGGCAGCGCCTTCGCCGTCCTCGGCGACATCGATGGCGGCGGCGTGGCCGAGGTGCTCGTCGGCGCCTATCAGAACGACATCGAGAACACGGACGACGGCACGGTCTACGTGCTCGACATCGGCGGCGAGTCCGGGGCGCGCTACGCCTCGTCCCTCGCCGAGGGCGCCATCTACGGCGACGCGAGCAACGGGTGGACCGGCTACGCGCTCGCCACAGGCGACTTCGACGGCGACGGCACGAACGAGGCCGTCACCGGCGCCCCCGGAGAGCAGTCCGGCAAGGGGCAGGTCTACGTGTCGTTCCTCGCGGACGGCATCGGAACGGACGCCATCGACAACACCGACTCCCAGTTCTACATCCGCGGCGTCAGCGACGCCGACCACCTCGGCTACTCCGTCGCGATGGGCGAGCTCACGGGGGACGGCTACGACGACCTCGTGGCCTGCGCACCCGATGACGACGACGGCGGCAGCGGCTCCGGCACCTGCTGGATCGTCCCCGGGAGCACCACGCGCGACTCCTCGACCAGCGTGCGCGGCAGTACGGTCACCAGCGTCTACAGCGCGGTCATCACCGGAAGCGCCGCGAGCGACCAGGCGGGCAAGACGCCCCAGTCCCTCTCCGTCGGCGACTTCGACGACGACGGCTTCCTCGACCTCGCCGTCGGCATGCCCGGTTACGACGGCTACGCGACGGACGGCGGCGCCGTGCTCCTCTACCGGAACGGCACCCTCTCCGGCAGCGAGACCGTCTCCACCACCTCGTGGCTCCTCCGCGGCGACGGCGCGCTCGGCACCGCCGTGAACATGACGAGCGACGTCACGGGAGATGGCGTCGTCGACCTCCTCGGCGGCGCGACGACCGCGGGGCCCGCCGACGAAGGCGTCGTCTACCTCTTCGCAGGGGACGCCGCGATCGGCACCTGGACCCTCCCCACCGACCAGTACGCGAGCTGGACGGGCGAGAGCACGAGCGACGCCTTCGGCGCGGCCATCAGCAACGTGGACGACCTCGACGGCGACGGCCGCTCCGAGTTCGCCGTCTCCGCCACCGGCGACGACGACGGCGCCTCGAACGCCGGCAAGGTCTACGTGATCCCGGCCTACCCCTAGCGATGGGGCGCGTCCTGCGTGTCCTGGGCGTCGCCGACCGGCTGACCATGCCGTGGAAGAACGGCGGCGGGGTCACCCACGAGCTGGCGCGGGAAGGGGAGGGGGTCGCCGGCTTCGGCGTGCGGCTCTCCGTCGCGGACGTCGCGACCGACGGCCCCTTCTCCCGCTTCCCCGGGGTGGACCGCGTGATCCTCATGCTCCACGGCGGCGGCTTCCGGCTGCGCCGCGACGACGGGCACACGGTCACGATCGACCGCCCGCACGCGCCGTTCGCCTTCGTCGGGGAGGACGTGTGGGACTGCGCCCTCCTGGACGGGCCGGTGGTCGACTTCAACGTCATGACCGACCGTGCCACGCGCCGTGCGGAGGTGGCCATGGGCGGCCCGGGCGCGGTGGAGGGGCGGTGGCTCCTCGCGCTCGTCGATCAGGCCGTGGAGGGCCTCCCGGTGGCCGCGGGCGACCTCGTGGAGGCAGAGGGCGCGGTGACCGTCACCGGGACGGTCGTCGTGGTGCGGGTGCGCGCCGTCTGACGCGCCGACGGGCGCCTGGCCGACGGCCCGAAAACGACGAACGGCGCCCACGGGGGGCGCCGTCGCGCGGGCAGCGGGAGGGCTACTCGCGGGTCTCTTCGGCTTCCATCTTGTTGTTGTCGGACTTCTTGAGCTTCTTCTTCTTCCCCTTCTTCTCTTCGGCAGGGGCGGCGGCGGGGGCGGCCTCGGCGGCGGGGGCGGCAGTGGCGTCCGCGGCGGGGGCGGCAGTGGCGTCCGCGGCGGGGGCCGCGG
>CAJBVW010000212.1 GCA_903959175.1 uncultured Pseudomonadota bacterium | reverse complement strand
TCGGCGAGGCGCTCGATGCGGGCAGTGTCGGCGTCCCGGACGAGGAAGACGAGGGGGTCGACCGGGCCGTCCGCCGGGGGATTGGCGGCGCCCGCGACGACGAGGTGCGGCCGGGCGGGCTCCGCGGAGCTCGGGGCCGCACCGGGGGCGGGCGGCGGGGCGTCCGCGTAGACGGTCGCGGCAGCGAGGTCGTCCGCGTGCGCTCCAACCCGTGCTAGGTCGTCCGCGCTGCCGGCGAGGAGCGCCCCGCCGCGCGCGCAGTCGTCCGCGAAGGCCGCCGCGCCGCCGACGATCGCGAGCAGCCCCGCGCCGATCGCGTGGAAGAGCCCCGGCTTCTCGTCATCGGCCATCCGGACCTCCCCACGGGTTGTCGGAGCTACTCGCCGCCGAAGGCGATCGAGTACCACATCCCGCCATAGATGGCGGTCGGATCGAAGCCGGTGACCGGGATCCCCACGCCGAAGGCGAAGTAGTGGGTCTCGTTGATGGAGGTGCTCACGCCCGGAACGACCTCCATGGAGAAACGGTCGACCTCGACGCCGCCGTAGTCGACGAGGTCGTACGAAGGATTGACCTCGAGGAACACCGAGCTCGCCTCGGTGAAGTACCACTCGGGGGCGACCTTCGCGAACACCTCGCCGGCCGAGAAGCCCGAGCCGCCCAGGGTGGGCGCCCATCCGGCGTTCGCGGTCAGCTCGATCGGGCCGAGGGTGTAGACGCCGTGGTACTCGGGGGCCAGGGTGATCCCGTCGTCTCCGGGGACGTAGGTGGCGTGCAGCGCCACGCCGGTGCTCTCCGTGAAGAAGTACCGGGGCATCAGCTCGACGCTGTCGAACGAGAAGCCGGGGACCACCGTGGCGCCGACGCCGCCGAGGAGCTCGAACTTGTCGGAGATGCCGTACTGGCCGTACACGTAGGGGTACAGGCCCGGCGTCTGGTCGACGTAGAGGAACGGCGTGAGCGCGAACACGCCCTTGCCGACATGCACGCCCCAGGGGTTGAGCGGGGCGGCCGAGGCGGGCGCGGAGGCGACGAGGGCGAGGGCGGCAGCGGCGAACAGCAGGGGGCAGCGCATAGGTCTCCGGCGGGGTGGAGTCGGGAGCATACTCAACCCCCCAGGATGCGCCGCCCGACCACCCGCTCGATGTCACGGAGGAACGCCATCTCTTCCTTCGCACAGAACATGATGGCCTCGCCCTCGGCGCCCGCGCGCGCGGTGCGACCAATCCGGTGGATGTACGTCTCGGGCACGCTGGGGACGTCGTAGTTGACAACGTGGGAGACATGGTCGACGTGCAGCCCCCGGGCCGCGATGTCCGTCGCCACGAGGACCCGGGCGTTTCCCGCCTCGAAGTGCTCCAGAGCCTGCTCGCGCTCCGCCTGGGGCTTGTCGCCGTGGAACACGACCGCGGTGACACCGCCGGCCCGGAGCGCGTTCGTGAGGCGATCGGCGCTGTCCTTCGTGCGGATGAAGACCAACGCGCGGGTCACCTTGGGATCTGCGAGGAGGCGGAGCAAGGCCGCGCGCTTGTCGGGCTTCTCCACGAGCAGCACGATCTGGCGGATGTGCTCGGCGGTGTGGGAGACCGGCGCGACGGTGACATGCGCCGGTTCCTTCAGGATGTACGACGCGAGATCGACGATGTCCTTCGGCAGCGTGGCGGAGAACAGGATCTTCTGCCCAGCCTTGGGAAGCCGCTTGAGGATGGCGCGCACGTCGGTGATGAAGCCGAGATCGAGCATGCGATCGGCCTCGTCGAGCACGACGGTCTCGACGGCGCCCAGCGCGACGAGTCCCTGGCCGAGCAGGTCCAACAGCCGCCCGGGCGTCGCGACGAGGATGTCCACGCCGCCCTCGAGCGCGCGGCGTTGGGCGCGGGGCTTCATCCCGCCGTAGACGACGCCGTGGCGGAGCGCGGGCAGCTCCGCGCCGTAAACACCGACGGCCTCGTCGATCTGGATGGCGAGCTCGCGCGTGGGGGCGAGGACGAGCGCGCGGACGGGGTGCGGGCCCTCGCCGACGAAGGGCGCGGCCGCGAGGCGCTGCAGGATGGGGAGGACGAAGGCGCCGGTCTTGCCGGAGCCGGTCGGCGCGGTGCCGCAGAGGTCACGGCCCGCGAGCAGCAGCGGGATCGCCTGGGCCTGGATCGCGGTGGGCGCGACGTGGGCGCGGGCGTCGAGCACGCGCAGGAGCGGCTCGACGAGGCCGAGGGACGCGAAGGTCACGGGGGAGTCGGTCGTCATGCGGCGCTCCGTACCATGCCGACGGGGGGATCCGCGCGCCTACCCCTCCAACCAGAGCTTCCACTCCTTCTGCTCGGCCTCGGTCGGCGCGCCCATCTTCTCCAGGGCGTAGCGGATGCGCGTGCGGAAGATGTCCTTGCCGAGGATGAGCGCGGTGTCGAAGAGCGGCAACGCCGCCTCGCGCCCGCTGCACGCGACGTAGAAGGGGCGGAGGAAGTCGCGCACCTTGATGTCGAACTTGGTCGCGAGATCGCGGAACACGGCCTCGATCTCCTCCTTGGTGTAGTCGCGCAGCTTGTCGATGCGCTGGAGCGACGCCCAGAGCGCCTTGCGCACCACGGGGGCCTCGACCTTCTTGCTGGGGAGCAGCGCGACGTCGATGTCCGGCACGCCGGCCAACAGGTAGGCGGCCAGCGGCGCGAGCTCGGTGAACACTTGGACGCGGCCCTTCACCAGGGGGATGATGGGCGCGAGATGATCGCGGTTCAACGCCCACTCGCTCACGCGGTCGGCGAACTGGGTGTCGTCCAGCTCCTCGCGGATCCAGGTGCCGTTGAGCCAGAACAGCTTGGTGATGTCGAAGACGGGCCCGCCGAGGGAGATGCGGGACAAGTCGAAGGCCTCGACCATCTCCTCCACCCGGAAGCGCTCGCGGCCGTCCGGCATCGACCACGCCATCTGGCCGAGGTAGTTCAGCAGGGCCTCGGGAAGCACGCCCATGCGCTGGTAGTAGAGGATGCTCGTGGGGTTCTTGCGCTTGGACAGCTTGCTCTTGTCGGGGTTGCGCAGGAGCGGCATGTGACACAGGGTCGGGGCCTGCCAACCGAAGTACTCGTAGAGCAACAGGTGCTTGGGCGCGGAGGTGAGCCACTCCTCGCCGCGCATGACGTGGGTGATCTCCATGAGGTGATCGTCGACCACGTTGGCGAGATGGTAGGTGGGAAGACCATCACTCTTGAGGAGGACCTGGAAATCCACCTGCGTCCAATCGAGCGCGATCGGGCCGCGGAGCATGTCCTGCACGGTGCAGGTGCCCTCGCGGGGGACCTTCATGCGCACGACGTAGGGCGCGCCGGCGTCCATCTGCTTGCGCATCTCGGTCGGCGAGAGGTGCATGCAGCGCCCGTCATAGCCGAGGTAGGTCTGGCCCTTCTGGGAGAGGCGGAGGGCGTCGAGGGTCTCGTTGGTGCAGAAGCAGCGGAAGGCGTGGCCGGTCTCGAGGAGCTGCTCGGCGTGCGCCCGGTAGATCGCTGAGCGCTCGCTCTGGCGGTAGGGGCCGTGGGGGCCGCCGACGTCCGGGCCCTCGTCCCACTGGAGGCCGGTCCACCGGAGCGCCTTGAGGATGGCGGCCTCGGCGGAGGCGGTGCTGCGCACCTGATCGGTGTCCTCGATGCGCAGGAGGAACTGGCCGCCGTGCTTCTTCGCGAAGCAATAGTTGAACAGGGCCATGTAGGCGGTGCCGACGTGCGGATCGCCGGTGGGGGAAGGGGCGACGCGGGTGCGGACGGTCACGGGGGCTCCGGAGGGGGGCCCGTTTAACTGGTTGTCGCTTTCCGGAGGCCGCCGGATCAGATGTCGCCCCCCCGGATCCGGGCTAATTCCCCGCAATGCCCGACCTCTGGATCGACAACGCCCCGCGCCCGGCCCTCTCCGGCGCTACCTTCACCACGCCGAACCCGACCACCGGTGAGCCGCTCGCGGAGCTTGCCCGCGGCGATCGCGCCGACGTGGACCTCGCGGTGGCCTCGGCGAAGCGCGCCTTCCCGGCCTGGGCGCGCACCGATCCGAACGAGCGGCAGCGGATCCTCTGGAAGTGCGGGGAGGGGATCCTCGCGAACCTCGAGGCCCTGGCCCGCCTCGAGACGCTCGACACGGGAAAACCCATCACGAACGCCCGCACCATCGACGTCCCGCGTACGGCGGACACGTTCTTCTACTTCGCGGGCTGGGCGACGAAGCTGCACGGCGAGACCATCCCCGTCCGCGGCCCGTTCCTGAACTACACGGTGCGGGAGCCCCTCGGCGTGATCGGCGCGATCATCCCGTGGAACTTCCCGTTGCTGCTCGCGGCCCGCAAGATCGCCCCGGCACTCGCCGCCGGCAACACCGTGGTGCTCAAGCCGCCCGAGGAGGCCTCGCTCTCCTGCCTGGAGCTGGCGCGGATCCTCGCCGAAGCCGGGCTTCCGCCGGGCGTGCTCAACGTGGTCACCGGCCACGGCGAGGAGGCCGGCGCGGCCCTCGTGGACCACCCCGACGTGGCGAAGATCAGCTTCACCGGCGGCACGGACACCGGGCGGCTCATCATGCGCAACGCGGCGGCGACGCTCAAGCGCCTCTCCCTCGAGCTCGGCGGAAAGAGCCCAAACATCGTGTTCGCGGACGCCGACGTGAAGAACGCGGCGAAGAACGCCGTGGGCGCCGCCTTCTACAACCAGGGCGAGCTCTGCACCGCGGGCACGCGTCTGCTCGTCCAGCGGAGCATCCACGACGAGGTCCTCGACATCGTCGTCAACGGCGCGCGCGCGCTCGTGCCCGGCGATCCGCTCGATCCCGCCACGCAGATGGGGCCCCTCGTCTCCGAGGCGCAGCACCGCCGCGTGCTCGGCTACCTCGACGTGGGCGATCGCGAGGGCGCCCGCCGCGAGGTCGGCGGGGCGCACGGGGATCGCGGCTGGTTCGTCTCCCCGACGGTCTACTCGGCGGTCCACCCCGACATGACCATCGCGCGCGAGGAGATCTTCGGGCCCGTGCTCTCGGTCATCCCGTTCGACGACGTGGAGGACGCCGCCCGGATCGCCAACGCGAGCGAATTCGGCCTCGCGGCGGGCGTGTGGACGAAGGACATCACGCGCGCCCATGCGCTCGCCGCGCGACTGCAGGCGGGGACGGTGTGGATCAACACCTACAACCGCTTCGACGCCGCCAGCCCCTATGGCGGCATGAAACAGTCCGGCTTCGGACGGGAGAACGGCCGGGCCGTCCTCGACGAGGTGACGCAAGTGAAGACGGTGTGGGTCGCCACGAGCTGAGGGGGAGCGGGCGGCGGCGCGGCGTGGCATGATTGAGCATGCTCCTCGCGCTCCTCGCCTGCACCGCCGCGCCGATCGTCCCCGACCCCGTCGACGACACCGACACCGGCCTCGTCGACACCGACCCCGTACCCGAGGACACCGACACCATCGAGGTGATCCCGGACGATCCCTGCGATCCTGGCGCGCCCGCAGTCTACGGCGAGGAGGGGGAGGCCCTGAGCGTCCGCATCGCGTGCACCGGCGTCGGGACCGCTGAATCGTTCGAGATCCTCGATCTCCCCGACGGCGCCGCGTGGGACGCCGCCACAGCGACCGTGACGTGGACGCCCGGCCTCGCGGACGCCGGGCACTACGCGCTCACCGTGATCTCCTCGGGCGAAGCCAGCGACGTCGGCGTCGTGGACGTGTGGGTGGCGGACGCGTGGGCGGCCCCCGCGAACGTCGCGGTCGACCCGCTGACGTACACCCACGAGTACGGCCTGCCCGTTCTGCACCTGAACCGCCCCAACGAGACGAACGACTACGACGACGTCGCGACCACGATGATGTACGGCGGGCGCCCGTGGCCCGTCGACCTCAAGTACCGGGGCGCCGCGTCGTCCTACTACCCGAAGCGCAGCTACACCCTGTCGGTCCCCGCGGACGACGAGTTCGACGACGCCGACGAGGGCTTCGAGAACCGCCGGAAGATCGTCCTCACCACGCTGTTCGACGACAACAGTTACCTGCGGC
>CAJBVW010000211.1 GCA_903959175.1 uncultured Pseudomonadota bacterium | reverse complement strand
GTTCTACTTCCGCACGACGGACGTCACGGGCGTCATCAAGCTGAAGGAAGGCGTGGAGATGGTCATGCCGGGTGACCGCGTTGAGATGGAGATCGAGCTCATCACTCCGATCGCCATCGAGCGGACCCTCCGTTTCGCGATCCGCGAAGGTGGCCGTACCGTCGGCGCCGGAGTCGTGTCCGAGATCATCAAGTAGGGATCTTGAGAGGAAGGGACCGGGCCGCGCCTGCGGCCCGTTCTACTTTTCCCTTGCACGATTCATGCCGCGGGATTAGATCCCGTCGGCTTTTCGTCTGCTATCCAGGATGGGTGTAAGGCTCGTGGAAAATCAACGTGCAGTAGGAGTGTCATTCATTCTCGCCGGCTTGCTCGGCGGGGTGTTCGCACGCTCGCTTACCGTCGCGGTGATGAACTACGCCGCGATTCAGGACCTCGTGGTTGTCGGTGTGGCCGTGTCGACGTTCATCGGCGTCGTGGCTGGTATCGTCACCCTCGCGGTCCTGTTCCGGAATCAGCGTGCGACCGGCTTCACGGACTCCGTCGTCTCTGAGCTGGCGCGGGTCACATGGCCCACGCGTGAGGAGACGTTCGGAAACACAGGCATCGTCATCGGTGCCACCGTGTTCTTCGCGACCTTGCTGTCCACGTACGACCTCTTGTGGGCGAAGCTCACGGGTCTCTTCCTTTACACCACTGGATAGCCGGCTCCGCCGGTCACTCCCAGGAGGTTCCCTTCCCATGGCTATGGCCTGGTACGTCGTACACACCTACTCCGGCTTCGAGAACAAGGCGAAGCTGGCGCTTGAGGAGCGGATCAAGCTCTTCGGGCTCCAGGATCGTTTCGGCCGCGTCCTCGTCCCCACCGAGGAGGTGGTCGAGGTCAAGAACGGCCAGAAGCGCACCACCACTCGGAAGTTCTTCCCCGGCTACATCCTGGTCGAGCTCGAGATGGACAACCAAACCTGGCACGTCGTGAAGGAGACCCCAAAGGTCACCGGATTCGTCGGAGCCGGGCGCAATCCGCCTCCGATGCCGGAGGCGGAGGTTCTCCGCATCACGAACCAGATCGGCGGCGAAGAGCAACGCCCGAAGCTGGCCCTGACCTTCGAGCGCGGGGAAGAAGTCCGTGTCGTGGACGGGCCCCTCTCGCCCGTCGTCGGCAAGGTGGAAGAAGTCAACTCCGCACGCGGTCGCGTGCGGGTCACGGTCACGATCTTCGGGCGCCCGACTTCGGTGGAGCTCGATTTTTCCCAGGTCGAGAAGGTCGGCTGATCTTCCCCCCGGAACGCGGAGTCCCTAATGGCAAAGAAAGTAATCAACACCATCAAGCTCCAGATCATCGGCGGGAAGGCGACGCCCTCTCCCCCGGTCGGTCCGGCGCTTGGCCAGGCTGGTGTGAACATCCCCATGTTCGTCAAGGCGTTCAACGCCCAGACGGCGCACATGGCCGCCGAGAACGTGATCGTCCCCACGATCATCACCGTCTACTCGGACAAGTCGTTCACGTTCGTCGTCAAGCCGCCCCCCACCTCCGTGCTGCTCGTCAAGGCAGCCCGGGCGGAGAAGGGCTCCGGTGAGCCGAACAAGAAGAAGGTGGGTTCGGTCACGCTCGCGCAGGTGGCCGAGATCGCCAAGATCAAGATCGCCGACATGAACACCGCCAACCTCGCGGCCGCCATGCGGTCCGTCGAGGGGACGGCTCGTTCGATGGGCGTCGACGTCGTTCAGTAGTCAACCCAAGCTGCGTCGCAAGGGGAGGAGCACGCCGCTCCGCAGACCCGACGACGCTGGGAACGCCGCCTTCGGAGGCGCCCTCGCGAGAGGAGCCGGAGTGCAGCGTCTCCACAGGAGAATCAGTGGCAAAGCGTGGAAAGCGTTGGGAGGCCGCACGAAAGGCGGTCGACCCTAACAATCGATACACGCTCGTCGAAGCCGTGGATCTGCTCAAGCAGACCGCCACGGCAAAGTTCGACGAGAGCGTGGACTTCGCGGTGCGCCTGGGTGTCGATCCCAAGCATGCGGACCAGATGGTGCGTGGGGCCGTTGCCCTCCCGCACGGCACCGGCAAGACCGTGCGCGTCCTCGTCTTCGCTCAGGGCGATGCGGCCAAGGCCGCGTTGGCCGCCGGCGCGGACTTCGTCGGCGCAGACGACCTGATCGAGAAGATCACGACCGAGAACTGGACTGGCTTTGACAAGGCGGTCGCTACCCGCGACCTCATGGGCAAGGTCGGTAAGCTCGGCCGCGTCCTCGGTCCCCGTGGTCTCATGCCGAACCCCAAGATCGGAACGGTCGTCGGACCGGACCAGATCGCGGAGACCGTGCGTGAGCTCAAGGGCGGCAAGATCGACTTCCGCGTGGAGAAGGCCGGCGTCGTGCATGCCTCCATCGGTCGTTGTTCGATGACGGCAGTTCAGCTCCGCGAGAACGCCCAGGCGCTCGTCGCGACGCTGCTCCGCCTCAAGCCGTCTACGGCCAAGGGCACCTACCTCAGGGGAGCGGCGCTCTCTTCCACGATGGGGCCGGGCGTCCGGCTCGATCCCAATGACCTGGTCCGTCAGGGCGAGGCCTAGGAGGAACCATGAATCGAGCTGAGAAAGCGGAGCTTGTTCAGCAGTTCGGCGCGCGGGCCTCTGGCTCGGCGTTCGTCGTGCTGGCCGAATTCCGCGGCACCAAGGTGTCGGACATCAACCAGTTCCGTCGCGATCTGGAGAAGAACGGCATGGGCATGCGGGTGTTGAAGAACACCCTGGCCAAGCGCGCCTTCTCGGACATCGGCGTCGCGGGCTTCGAAGGTCACCTCAAGGGGATGATCGGCGTCGTCTTCGGCACCACGGATGGCATCGCCTCGGCGAAGGTTCTCCGTGACCTGTTGAAGCCGCTCCAGACCCTGCAGGTCCGGGCCGCGTACTTCGACGGCGGGATCCTCGAGGCCGATGCGGTCAAGATCGTCGCTGAACTTCCCGGGCGCGAAGAGCTCCTCGGGATGCTGTTGGCGACCATCCAGGAAGGGCCCCGGCAGCTTGTCAGCGTCATTCAGGCGCCGGCGCGCGATCTGGTCCAGATCCTCAAGAACTACGAAGACAAGCTCACCGAAGCGGAACAGGCCGCCTCGTCTGCTTCCTGATTCTCAATCCATTCGGAGGTTTTTCCAATGTCTCTCTCCCAGAACGAAGTGGTCGACTACATCAAGAACCTCAAGCTCGCCGAGGTCAAGGCCCTCATCGAGACGCTTGAGAGCGAGCTCGGCGTCAAGGCCAGCGCGCCCGTCATGATGGGCGGCGCTGCCCCGGCCGCGGCGGCCGCTGCCCCCGTCGAAGAGAAGACCGAGTTCGACGTCATCCTCGCCGCCGTCGGCGAGAAGAAGATCGACGTCATCAAGGTCGTCCGCCAGCTCACGAACCTCGGCCTCAAGGAAGCCAAGGAGCTCGTGGAGTCCGCGCCGAAGCCGGTCAAGAGCGCCGTCTCCAAGGACGACGCCGCGGCCGCCAAGAAGGCGCTCGAGGAAGTCGGCGCCAAGGTCGAGGTCAAGTAGTCACTGTTCCTCCCGCGCCTCCGGTCCTGCACCGGAGGCGCACGGCCCTCGCCGTTCCGTGATGGGACGAGCGGCGCGGGGCCCGCAAGCCGCAAACGCGGCTCTGCTCTCTCCGTCCGGCCGCTCTCGCAGCGGTCGGGCGGAGCGTCCTGTCCGACCCTGCACGAACGCGTTGCATCGAATCCATGGCGGCCCGCGACGAAGGCGAGGCTGCTCGAAAGGAGCTCACACATGGCCAATCTGCTGGCGAACAACTTCCGGTTCCGTCGCACCTACAGCAAGACGCCTCACGTGCCCGTTTCGAATCTGATCTCGGTGCAGAAGGAGTCGTACGATCTGTTCCTGCAGACGAGCACGCCCATGGAAGAGCGTAAGAACGTCGGCGTTCAGGCCGTGTTCCGCAGCGTGTTCCCGATCAAGGACTTCAGCGGAAAGGCCGAGCTCCAGTTCGTCAGCTACGAACTCGAGACGCCCAAGTACGATGTCGACGAGTGCCGCGAGCGCGGCATGACGTTCAGCGCCCCGCTGAAGGTGACCGTGCGCCTGGTTGTCTGGGAAGTGGATCCCGAGACGAATCGCCGCAAGGTCTACGACATGAAGGAGTCCGACGTCTACTTCGGCGAGATCCCGCTGATGACGGAGAACGGCACGTTCATCGTCAACGGCACCGAGCGCGTCGTCGTCAGCCAGCTCCACCGCTCCCCCGGCATCTTCTTCGACGAGAACCCGTCGAAGACCGGCGGCGCCGGAAAGACCATCTTCTCCGCGCGCATCATCCCGAACCGCGGCTCCTGGATCGACTTCGAGTTCGACACAAAGGACATCCTCTACGTCCGCATCGACCGTCGCCGGAAGCTCCCCGCGACTGTCCTCCTGCGCGCGCTCGGCTACTCCACCGAGGACCTCCTCAACCACTTCTACCAGCGTGAGCGGTACTTCCGCAGCAACGGTGCGTGGTTCAAGGAGTCCGCGGTCGACCTCCTGAACATCCAGTCGGCCTCGGTCGACGTGGTGAACCCCGAGACGGGCGAGCTCGTCCTTCGCAAGGGCGCGAAGTTCGCGAAGCCGGCGCAGAAGAAGATGAAGGCCGCGGGCCTCATGCGCAGCGTCTCCCAGATCGTGGACGGCCGCGAGACCCAGGTGGAAGTCGGCATCGTCCCCATCGTCGAAGAGGAGCTGTTCGGCAAGATCAGCGCGTACGACGTGGTCGACATGGAGTCCGGCGAGATTCTCGTCGAGTGCAACGAGGAGATCAGCAAGGATCACCTCGCCCGCTTCGAAGAGCGCGGCATCGAGGACTTCGAGGTCCTGTTCATCGACGGCAAGTTCGTCGGGTCCTTCCTCCGTGACACCCTCGCGGTCGACAAGATCGCCACGAAGGAAGAGGCGGTCATCGAGATCTACCGGCGCCTCCGCCCCGGTGATCCTCCGACCTATGATGCTGCCGACGCCCACTTCCACAACCTCTTCTTCAACGCCGAACGCTACGATCTTTCGCAGGTCGGCCGCCTGAAGCTGAACCACAAGCTCGGCCTCGAGTACCCGCTCGACCAGGTCACGCTCACGCGTGAGGACATCCTCAAGGTCGTCCAGTACCTGATCAACCTGAAGAACAAGAAGGGGGAGGTCGACGATATCGACCACCTCGGTAATCGCCGCGTGCGTGCGGTCGGCGAGCTTCTCGAGAACCAGTACCGTGTCGGGCTCGTCCGCATGGAGAAGGCGATCAAGGAGCGCATGAGCCTCTCGGAGATCGAGGCGCTCACCCCGGCGGACCTGATCAACGCCAAGCCCGTGTCGGCGGTCGTGAAGGAGTTCTTCGGCTCCTCGCAGCTCTCGCAGTTCATGGACCAGACCAACCCGCTCTCCGAGGTCACGCACAAGCGCCGTCTCTCGGCCCTCGGGCCTGGCGGTTTGACCCGCGAGCGTGCCGGCTTCGACGTTCGCGACGTGCATCCGACCCACTACGGGCGCATCTGCCCCATCGAGACCCCGGAAGGACCGAACATCGGTCTGATCGCGTCCCTCTCGACCTACGCCCGCGTGAACCACTTCGGCTTCATCGAGACGCCGTACCGCATCGTGGCCGACGCGAAGCCGACCGAAGAGATTCGTTACTTCTCTGCCCTCGAGGAAGAAGAGAAGGTCATCGCCCAGGCGACGGTCGACATCGGCGCCGACGGCGCGATGGCCGACCAGCTCGTCTCCGCCCGTAAGGACGGCGAGTTCGCGATGGTGCCCCGCGAGCAGGTCCAGATGATGGACGTGTCTCCGAACCAGCTCGTCTCCGTGGCCGCATCGCTCGTGCCGTTCCTCGAGAACGACGACGCGAACCGCGCGCTCATGGGATCGAATATGCAGCGCCAGGCGGTGCCGCTCATCCGCACCGAGGCGCCGCTCGTCGGCACCGGTATGGAGCCGGTCGTCGCACGCGACTCGGGCGTCACGACGACCTCGCGCCGTTCGGGCATCGTCGAGTACGTCGACGCCGGACGCATCGTCATCAAGACGGAAGACACCTCGGGTGAGGGCATCGGCGACGACGTCGACATCTACAACCTCACCAAGTTCACGCGTTCGAACCAGAACACCTGCATCAACCAGCGCCCGGTCGTCCGTCAGGGCGATCAGGTGACCAAGGGTGAGGTCATCGCGGACGGTCCGGCTACGGACACCGGCGAGCTCGCCCTCGGCCAGAACGCGGTCGTCGCGTTCATGCCCTGGCAGGGGTACAACTTCGAGGACTCGATCCTCATCTCCGAGCGCCTGGTGATGGAGGACTACTTCACGTCCATCCACATCGAAGAGTTCGAGGTGTCCGCCCGCGACACCAAGCTCGGCAAGGAAGAGATCACCCGGGACATCCCGAACGTCGGCGAAGAGGCACTCAACAACCTCGACGACAGTGGCATCATCCGCGTCGGCGCCGAGGTCAAGCCGGGCGACATCCTGGTCGGCAAGATCACGCCCAAGGGCGAGACGCAGCTCTCTCCCGAGGAGAAGCTCCTGCGCGCCATCTTCGGTGAGAAGGCGGGTGACGTGCGAGACTCGTCCCTCCGCGTCCCCCCGGGCGTCGAGGGCACCGTGATCGGCGCCCAGATCTTCGCGCGTGAAGGCGTCGAGAAGGACCAGCGCTCGGCGGAGATCGAGGCCTACCAGGTCGCGCGTATCAACCGTGACCGCGACGAGAAGCTTCGTACGGTTCGCGACTCGGCCGCTCGGTCGCTCGCGCGCCTGCTCAAGGGCTACAACGCCGCCGGCCGCATCCTGGACGACAACACCGGTGCCGAGATCGTGGCGCGCGGTGAGGTCTTCACCTCCGACGTCATCCGTCGCCTGACGCTCGAGCAGTACGAGCGCATCCAGATCGAAGGCGAGCACACCGTCCAGGACGCGATCTTCGCGCTCGTGGACAAGGTGCGAGAGAAGGAAGACGAGATCCGCAGCCGCTACGCCGCGAAGATCGAGCGCCTCACCAAGGGTGACGAGCTCCCCCCCGGCGTCATCAAGATGGTCAAGGTCTACGTCGCCATCAAGCGCAAGCTGTCCGTCGGCGACAAGATGGCAGGCCGTCACGGCAACAAGGGCGTCATCTCGAAGGTCCTTCCGATCGAGGACATGCCGTACCTGGAAGACGGCACCCCCGTTGACCTCGTCCTCAACCCGCTCGGCGTTCCGAGCCGCATGAACGTGGGCCAGATTCTTGAGACCCACCTCGGTTGGGCGTCCAAGGGCATGGGCGAGGCCATCGGGCGCATGCTCGAAGACAAGTTCGGCGTGGACTCGCTCCGCGCCTACCTGCGCCGCATCTTCGGTGACCAGCCCGAGGTCATGGCGTTCATCGAGTCGAGCACCGAGGACGAGCTCCGGCGCTTCGCCGGGAAGTACCGCAAGGGCATCACCCAGGCGACGCCTGTGTTCTCAGGTGCGGCCGAGGCCGAGATCAAGGACGCCCTTGAGCTCGGCGGTCGACACCGCGGCGGTCAGTCGCTGCTCCTCGACGGTCGCACCGGCGAGGCGTTCGCGAACCGGGTCACGGTGGGCGTGATGTACATGCTCAAGCTCCACCACCTCGTCGACGACAAGATCCACGCGCGGTCCATCGGGCCTTACTCGCTGGTCACGCAGCAGCCCCTCGGTGGTAAGGCGCAGTTCGGCGGTCAGCGTCTCGGCGAGATGGAAGTCTGGGCCCTTGAGGCCTACGGCGCAGCCTACGCGCTCCAGGAGTTCCTCACCGTCAAGAGCGACGACGTGCTGGGCCGCACCCGCATGTACGAGTCGATCGTGAAGGGCGAGAACATCCTCGAGGCTGGCCTGCCCGAGTCGTTCAACGTGCTCGTGAAGGAGCTCCAGTCGCTCGCGCTGGATGTGGAGCTCATCGAGGACAAGGAAGTCCTCCGGCAGTAGCCGGAGCGCTTGGTCCTCGATCTCTTCGCTCTCTTCTCTTCTGCATTTTCTCCCGGGAGTCGCCCTTGAAGGACGTCTACAACCTCTTCGAGAAGCCCAAGAACCCCCTTTCTTACGTGGCCGTGCGCATCTCGCTCGCGAGCCCCGAGAAGATCCGGTCGTGGTCCCACGGCGAGGTCAAGAAGCCCGAGACCATCAACTACCGTACCTTCAAGCCCGAGAAGGACGGCCTGTTCTGCGCCAAGATCTTCGGGCCGGTCAAGGACTACGAGTGTCTCTGCGGCAAGTACAAGCGCATGAAGCACCGCGGGATCACCTGCGAGAAGTGCGGGGTTGAGGTCATTCAGGCAAAGGTCCGTCGCGAGCGCCTCGGGCACATCGAGTTGGCCACGCCGGTCGCCCACATCTGGTTCCTCAAGAGCCTGCCCTCGCGCATCGGCAACCTCCTCGACGTGTCCCTGAAGGACCTCGAGAAGGTGCTCTACTGCGAGAGCTACATGGTGACGAGCCCTGGTGAGTCCACCCTGAAGGAGGGGGAGATCCTCTCCGAAGAGGACTACCAGGAGGCCATCCGCACCTACGGGTACGGCTCGTTCGACGTCGGCATGGGCGGTGAGGTCGTTCGCGACATGCTCGCGAAGATGGACATCAACACGATGTCCGAGACGCTCCGCGCCGCCATGCGCGACACCTCCAGCGAGGCCATGCGCCGCAAGCACGCGAAGCGGCTCAAGATCGTCGAGGCCTTCCGCGAGAGCGGCAACAAGCCCGAGTGGATGATGCTCGAGGTGGTGCCCGTCATCCCGCCGGACCTCCGTCCCCTCGTCCCGCTGGACGGTGGCCGCTTCGCGACCTCCGACCTCAATGATCTCTACCGTCGCGTCATCAACCGCAACAACCGGCTCAAGCGGCTGCAGGACCTGAACGCCCCCGAGATCATCATCCGCAACGAGAAGCGGATGCTCCAGGAGGCCGTCGACGCGCTGTTCGACAACGGGCGTCGCGGGAAGATCTTCACGGGCCCCAACAAGCGCCCGCTGCGCTCGCTCTCCGACATGCTCAAGGGCAAGCACGGTCGGTTCCGTCAGAACCTGCTCGGAAAGCGCGTCGACTACTCCGGCCGCTCCGTCATCGTCGTCGGGCCCGAGCTCCGCCTGCACCAGTGTGGTCTCCCGAAGAAGATGGCGCTCGAGCTGTTCAAGCCGTTCATCTACGCCAAGCTCGAGGAGCGCGGCCTGGTGACGACGATCAAGGCCGCCAAGAAGATGGTGGAGCGCGAGGAAGAGGAAGTCTGGGACGTGCTCGACGCCGTGATCAAGGAGCATCCCGTGATGCTCAATCGCGCGCCGACCCTGCACCGCCTCGGCATCCAGGCGTTCGAGCCGGTCCTCATCGAGGGCAAGGCGATCCAGCTGCACCCGCTCGTCTGTACCGCCTTCAACGCGGACTTCGACGGTGACCAGATGGCCGTCCATGTGCCGTTGTCCATTGAGGCGCAGATCGAAGCGCGCGTCCTCATGATGTCGACCAACACCATCCTGAGCCCGGCGAACGGCAAGCCCATCATCCAGCCCAGCCAGGACGTCGTCCTCGGCTGCTACTACATGACGCGCGAGCGAAAGTACTCGAAGGGTCACAGCCGGACGTTCGGCAGCCCGAGCGAAGTCGAGGTCGCCTACGACAACGCCGAGGTGCATCTCCAGGCCCCGATCACCGTGCGCATGCCGGCGCCGGGCCTTGAGTCCCGCATCCCCGAGCGCATCCTGGAGCTCCAGGACGCGCACCTGGTCGTCGGTATCGACACGTCTGCGACCAGCAGTGAGATCTGGCACTTCCACCGCGGCGTCTGCACCCGCTACCCCGCCAACTCGGTCATCCAGGATCTCGCCGCCCTCGGCGGTGACGTGGGTGTCTCCGTCGACGGTGGCACAGTCCACGGCAACCTGTTCGCGTCCCTCGCGCTCAACCACCTCGGCACCCCCGCCTCTTCCGGCGGTGGCTACGGCTTCTCGGTGTCCAACGGCACTGACGGCGCCTCCGGGACGCTGGCGAAGGATCGCGGCGACGCGATCGTCCACGAGCTGGAAGTGGCAGGCATCGACGTACGCGCCTTCGAGCTCCCCCGCCTCCGTGGAAACGGGCGCGTGGTCGGTCTCGTCTCGCCGCGGCTCGCCCTGGACGAGAAGGGCGTGTCCCTCATCGACGCGCGGCTGAACACGACCCGGCGGCTCGCGCTGCTCCGGAACGCGGTGACTGCGCTCCGCGCCCGCTTCGGTGACGACCTCGCGCTCGTCGCGACCCCCGCGGGCTTCTTCGGCTACAAGGGCGTCGTGCCCTTGAAGGTGGCCGAGGGCAAGGCCGGGCTCGAGGCCAAGGGCGAGCTCGTCAAGACCACCGTGGGCCGCGTGCTGTTCTCCAGCATCGTTCCCCCGGAGCTCCCGTTCTCCCTGGTGAACCGCCCGCTCGGCAAGAAGGCCCTGGGCGAGCTCATCGACCGCTGCTACCGCGTCGCTGGCGCCAAGAAGACCGTGCTCCTCGCCGATGCGCTGATGCAGATGGGCTTCCGTCACTCAACGACGGCCGGCATCTCTATCTGCATCAACGACATGAAGATCCCGTCGAAGAAGCTCGAGATGTTGGAGAAGGCCAACATCGAGGCGCGCGACACCGAGGCCCAGTACAACGACGGCCTGATCACGGTGAAGGAGCGCTACAACAAGGTGGTCGACATCTGGTCCAAGGTCACCGACGACATCTCGCTCTCGCTCATCCGCGAGATCAAGGTGGACAAGGTCGCCAACCCGGACACCGGCGCAATCGAGGACCACGACTCCTTCAACGCGATCTGGATGATGGTCGACTCCGGTGCGCGCGGCTCCACCACGCAGATCCGGCAGCTCGCCGGAATGCGCGGCCTGATGGCCAAGCCCTCGGGCGAGATCATCGAGACGCCGATCACCGCGAACTTCCGCGAGGGCCTGACCGTCCTCCAGTACTTCATCTCCACCCACGGTGCTCGTAAGGGCCTCGCGGACACTGCGTTGAAGACCGCGAACTCCGGCTACCTCACCCGCCGCCTCGTCGACGTGGTTCAGGACACCATCATCACAGCCCGTGACTGCGGGACCCGAGCCGCGATGGACATCTCCTCCCTCATCGAGGGTGGCGAGATCATCGAGCACGTCGGTGAGCGCGTCCTCGGTCGCGTTGCGGCCGAAGACATCATGGACCCCTACAGCGACGAAATCCTCGTTCCCCGGAACGGGATGATCGACGAAGCCGCTGTCGACAAGGTCGTGCAGGCGGGCGTCGACCGCGTCAAGATCCGCTCGGTCATGTCCTGCGACATGCGCTGGGGTGTCTGCGGCATGTGCTACGGCCGCGACCTCGCGCGTGGCCGCCTCGTCAACGTCGGTGAGGCCATCGGCGTCATCGCAGCGCAGTCCATCGGCGAGCCGGGCACTCAGCTCACGATGCGCACGTTCCACATCGGTGGTGCGGCGTCGAGCAAGGCGACCGAGTCGTACCTCGAGCTCAAGACCTCTGGCCTCATCAAGTTTAGCGACGCGCTGACCACGGTGAGCAACCGCCACGGTCGCACGGTGGCCATGTCCCGTAACGGCGAGCTCTTCGTCGTAGACGACAAGGGGCGCGAGCGCGAGAAGTATTCCATCCCCTACGGTGCCACCCTGCTCGTCCGCAATGGCGAGAAGGTCAGCGCGAAGACCCGCGTGGCGGAGTGGGACGGCTTCAACACGCCCATCCTCGCGACCGACTCCGGCGTCATCGTCTTCGAAGACTTCGAAGGCACCGTCAAGGAGACCTCCGACCCCCTCACCGGCCGCAAGATCCGTGAAGTGGAGGACTTCCGCGACACCGACAAGCGCCCGCGCATCGTGATCAAGGAGATCGGCGGAAAGGGGAAGCCCAAGGTCCGTTCGTTCCTCTCGGCGCAAACCAAGATCGAGGTCGAGGAAGGCGTAGAGGTCGCGACCGGCGACGTGCTGGCCCGCATCCCACGCGAGACCACGAAGACCAAGGACATCACCGGCGGTCTGCCCCGGGTGGCCGAGCTCTTCGAGGCCCGCAAGCCCAAGGAAGTCGCGATCATCACCGAAGTCGACGGCGTCGTCAGCTTCGGCAAGGAGACCAAGGGCAAGCGTCGCGTGGTGGTCACGCCGGAGACGGGCGAGGTGCAGGAGTACCTCATCCCGAAGGGCAAGAACATCATCGTGAACGAAGGCGACTTCGTGCGCGCCGGCGACCCCCTCATGGACGGCGCCGCCAACCCGCACGATATCCTCAAGATCCGCGGTGAGGCCGAGCTTGCTAAGTACCTGGTCGACGAGATCCAGGAGGTTTACCGCCTCCAGGGCGTGAAGATCAACGACAAGCACATCGAGGTCATCGTCCGACAGATGCTGCGCCGTGTGCGGGTGCGTACCCCTGGCGACACCGACTTCCTCGTCGACGAGGCGGTCGAGAAGCATCGCTTCGACGAGGCCGCAGAGCGCGTGCTCGCCTCGAACGGGAAGCCGGCGCTCGTGGAGCCTCTGCTCCTCGGCATCACCAAGGCCTCTCTCTCCACGGACAGCTTCCTCTCGGCGGCGTCCTTCCAGGAGACCACCAGGGTGCTCACCGAGGCGGCCATCCACGGCCGCGTCGATCGCCTCCGCGGCCTTAAGGAGAACATCCTCATGGGTCGCCTCATCCCCGCGGGTACGGGCTTCGCCTCGTACCAGAAGCTGGGAATGATGATCCGGGACCGCGCCATGGTCACGACCGAGGGCGAGGAAGCCATCTGACCGCGGGCGGTTGACAACCGCCTGCCGAACTCATAAGACGCGGGGGCTTTGGGGTCCCCGCCCCTTCTTTCACGGGAACAGGATGCCGACAATCAATCAGCTCATCCGCAAGGGTCGCGAGAACCTTGCCGCGAAGACGGCTTCGCCGGCCTTGAAGGCCTGCCCTCAGAAGCGCGGTGTGTGCACTCGTGTGTACACGACGACGCCGAAGAAGCCGAACTCCGCGCTCCGCAAGGTCGCGCGTGTTCGCCTCACGAACGGGATGGAGGTCACCTCCTACATCCCCGGTGAGGGTCACAACCTCCAGGAGCACTCCTCGGTGCTCATTCGCGGCGGCCGTGTGAAGGATCTTCCCGGTGTCCGTTACCACATCATCCGCGGCACCCTGGACACCCAGGGCGTCAACAGCCGGCGCCAGGGCCGGTCCAAGTACGGCGCCAAGCGCCCGAAGAAGTAGAGGTAGCCGATGCCCCGTCGTCGCGTAGTAGCAAAGCGTCCCGTCCTCCCGGATCCCGTGTTCGGCGACGAGCTGATCACCCGGTTCATGGCGATCGTCATGGAGCACGGCAAGAAGGCCGTGGCCGAAGACATTGTCTACGGCGCCCTCGAGATCGTGGCTGAGCGCACCCGTGAGGAGCCCCTCAAGGTGTTCCGCCGGGCTCTCGAAGCCTGCCAGCCCATGGTGGAAGTCAAGTCCCGCCGTGTCGGCGGTGCCAACTACCAGGTCCCCGTCGAAGTTCGCCCCGAGCGCCGCATGTCGCTCGCGATGCGCTGGATCGTGGACTACTCGCGTGAGCGCTCCGGCAAGACCATGCGCGACAAGCTCGCGAATGAGATCATGGAAGCCTCGCACAACCGCGGCAACGCGGTGAAGAAGCGGGACGACGTGCATCGCATGGCCGAAGCGAACAAGGCCTTCAGTCACTACCGCTGGTAGTGATCGCTCCATCTCGCTCCCTAGGAGGGCGCCCGCCGAACAATCGTTCCTGACAGCCTTCGCGTAGCAGTACAGTAGACCATCCCCCGCAAACAGGAGCCATGACCAGCTCCCGGGTGGCGACGGTTCGAGTCTGCTTCGCGAAACCACCTGACCGGCACGTTTGACGGTAGGCCTCCAGTCCTTCGGGACTGGAGGCCGACGCGCGAACACTATGCAGAGCGACCTCGCGAGCCTCCGCAACATCGGCATCATGGCTCACATTGATGCTGGGAAGACGACGCTTACCGAGCGGATCCTCTTCTACACGGGGGTGTCGCACGCGATGGGGGAGGTTCACTCGGGTTCTGCCGTGATGGACTGGATGGTGCAGGAGCGCGAGCGCGGCATCACCATCACGTCCGCGGCGACCACCTGCTTCTGGCGGGACCACCGCATCAACATCATCGACACCCCCGGGCATGTGGATTTCACGATCGAGGTCGAGCGTTCCCTGCGGGTACTCGATGGGGCCATCGCGGTTCTGACCGCGGTGGAGGGGGTCCAACCCCAGAGCGAGACCGTCTGGAAGCAGGCGGAACGGTACCGGGTTCCGCGCATCGCGTTCATCAACAAGATGGACCGCGTGGGCGCAAATTTTGATGCAGCCGTTGAGTCCATGCGGACGCGCCTCGGCGCCAATCCCGTGGCGTTCCAGCTGCCCATCGGCGAAGAAGATCGCTTCGTCGGGATCATCGATCTCGTGCGCATGGTCGCGCTGTACTTCGACGACTCCGCGCACGGCGTGACCTATCGCGAAGCCCCCATCCCCGAGGATCTCCAACTGGAGGCCGAGGAGGCTCGTGAGCGTCTTCTGGACGCCGTGGCGACCGAGGACGAGGTGGTCCTCGAAGCCTTCCTTGAGGGGAAGGCCATCCCTGAGGACCGGCTGAAGCTCGCGGCGCGCAAGTGCGTGAACGCGGGCATCTGCGTGCCGGTCTTCTGTGGCTCGGCGTTCAAGAACAAGGGCGTGCAGCCGCTCATGGACGCCGTCATCGATTACCTTCCCAGCCCGCTCGACGTTCCCCCTCTCGAGGGTCGGGATCCCGAGCACGAGGCGCGCACGCTGTTGCGTCGTCCGGCGGAAGACGAACCCTTCTGCGCCCTTGCGTTCAAGATCCAGACGGATCCGTTCGTCGGGACGCTGACCTACCTCCGGGTGTACTCGGGGCGTCTCGAAGCCGGTTCCGTCGCGCTGAACCCGCGTACGGGCAAGCGTGAACGAATCGGTCGCCTGCTTCAGATGCACGCGAACAAGCGAGACGACATCGCCGTGGCTACCGCGGGCAACATCGTCGCCGCCGCGGGGCTTCGGCAGGTCGCCACAGGGGACACCCTGTGCGACCAGAAGCATCCCATCGTGCTCGAGCGCATGACCTTCCCCGAGCCCGTGATCTGGATGGCCATCGAGCCGATGACGAAAGCGGACGAGGACAAGCTCACCGCAGCGCTTGGGAAGCTCATGGACGAGGATCCGACCTTCCAGGTGAAGGTGGACAAGGAGAGCGGCCAGACCGTGATCGCGGGCATGGGCGAGCTCCATCTCGAGATCATGTGCGACCGCCTCGATCGCGAGTTCAAGGTCCAGTGCCAGGTGGGGCGCCCGCAGGTGGCCTACCGGGAGACCGTGTCCGCGCGCGGAGAAGCCGAGGGCCTCTTCCAGCGCCAGACGGGGGGGCGGGGTCAGTACGGGCACGTGAGGCTCCTGGTGGAGCCCAACGAGACCGGCGCGGGCTGCACGTTCGTGGACGGAGTCGTAGGCGGCGCGATCCCCAAGGAGTTCATCAAGCCCGCCATGGACGGCGCCCGAGAGGCGCTGGACCGCGGGCAGCTCGCCGGGTTCCCGATGGTGGACGTGAAGTGCACCCTCGTCGGCGGATCGTTCCACGAAGTGGACTCCAGCGACATCGCATTTCGGGTAGCAGGGTCGATGGCGGTCCAGGAGGCCGTGCGCGCCGCCGCGCCAATTCTCCTGGAACCGATCATGAAAGTTGAAATTTCCGTCCCGGAAGACTATACGGGCGCCGTCATCGGAGACCTGTCGGGTCGCCGTGGCGCCGTGAACCGAATGGAGGCCCAACTGGGGGCCCAGGTCATCGGGGCTGATGTCCCGCTGTCCTCGATGTTCGGGTACGCCACGGTCCTCCGTTCCGCCACCCAGGGGCGGGCCAGCTTCACCATGCAGTTTGATCGATACGCGGAAGTCCCTGCGGCAGTCTCGCAAGAGATCGTCGCTCGGCTCCGCGGGTACTGAATCCGAGGGATACCACCATGGCCAAGGCAAAGTTCGAGCGCAACAAGCCGCACGTCAACATCGGCACGATCGGTCACGTCGATCACGGCAAGACGTCGCTGACCGCCGCGATCACCAAGGTGCTCGCGAAGTCGGGCGGCGCGACGTTCCTGGCCTATGACCAGATCGACAAGGCTCCCGAGGAGAAGGCTCGCGGGATCACGATCAACACGGCGCACGTCGAGTACGAG
>CAJBVW010000210.1 GCA_903959175.1 uncultured Pseudomonadota bacterium | reverse complement strand
TGGCGTCGGCCGCCTCGGCTGCGGTCAGGGTGCCCTTGAACGACGCCGGGGCGACGAGGATCCGCACGGGGCCGCTACGGGTCGACGCGCGTGACGGTCGCGGCGCCGGCGTCCACGTACCAGAGGTGGCCGTCGGGGCCGACCTCGAGGCCCATGAGCGACGTAGCGCCCGTCGCCAAGCGGCCACGCTCCATGCCGTCCATGTCGTACGCCACGATCTCGCCGGTGGCGTGGTCGCCGACGTAGAGCACCTCGCCGAATAGCGCGAGGCCGGAGGGCTCGCCGAGGTCGGTCGCGAAGGTCTCGACGGTGACGCCCTCGACGCGGGAGTACTCCTCGAGCCGTTCGTGCGCGCCGCTCCGGATCGCGGAGGCCTCGCCGCTGGCGGAGTCGAGCCGGAGCACGCGCCCGCCGCCTGTGTCCGCGACGTAGACCCACCCCGTTGCGTCATCCGCCACCACATGGCCGGGCACGCCCTCGACCCGCGTGACCGTGGCCTCCTCGTAGCGGCGCACGATGCCGTCGGTGTGGTCGCCGTTGCCGGGGCCGTGGTCGGCCTGGAAGTCGTAGTAGACGACGTGCCCGTTGAGCCCGTCGAACACGAAGTAGGCGTTGTCGGGGCCGGGCATGGGCGCGTGGCCGATGCCCATACAAAGCGGGCTCTCGTGCAACATGTCGATGTGGCTGCCCTCGAGCTCGTCCCCCGTCTGGCCGACGACGGCGTACACGTCGAGGTCGGCGTCCCAGAGCGACGGCCCCATGAAGTCGTCCTCGGCCTGGGGGCCCTCGTTCCAGTCGTCGCGGGACTCCTGGCAGGAGGCGAAGGTGTCGTCGGGGCCGAAGGCGAGGCCGCTCACGGTGTCCATGAAGTGGGCACCGTAGGCGTCCACGCGCACCTCCGCCGCTTGCGACGCCTCCCCGGCGTCCATGTAGATCACCGTGCCGGCAAAGGCGGCGTCCGCCACCCACAACAGGCCGGTCTCGGGCGCGAAGGTGAGGTCGCGCGGGAAAACGAGACCGTCGTCCGCGGTGCCGATCGTCGTGAGCGCACGACCGTCACCCCCGAAGAGGGCGACGGTGCCGTAGGCCCCGGAGGCGGTGTCGGCGGTGTCCTTCGCGGAGTCGGCGCCGGTGCAGGCGAGGAGGAAGATGAGCATCGAGCTACGGTAGCTCGTCCGCCGAGACCACGCTCACCGCGCAGGGCAGCGGGTGGCGGAGCTGGACCGCCCGATCCGTCGCGAGGCGCAAGGCCTCGGTGCTCTGGCCGGCACGCGCGGCGATCTGGAGCTCGGTGCCGGTGACCTCCTCGACGTCGGCGGACGCGCCATCGATCTTCACCGAGACGCCCCGCTCGGGCAGGGCCTCCGCGAGGGTGAGGAGGGTGATGGGGGTGCCGCTGAAGGCAAGTTGGACGCCGATGTTCTGGATGGTCACCGGGGTGACGACGCCGTCGATCGCGAGCTCGAGCGCGCCGCGCGCGGCGAGGGCCGCGGGCATGTGCGTCACGTCGTCGGGCATGCCGGGCATCGTGAGGTCGAAGGCGAGGCCGCCGCTGTCCGGCGCGGGCGCGGCGGGGAGGCCGTAGTCCGCGAGGCGCGCGAGGAGGACGGGCCGGGCCTCGGCGTCACAGGTGCTGGAGAAGGTCACGCGGGCGCGGGCGCCCTGGGCGCTGCCCGCGGTGTTCTGGACGACCGCGAACCAGCCGACGAGGGCCAGGACGAGCCCGCCCGCGACGGAGATGGCGGCGATGATGAAGGCGAGGGCGGCGCGGGGGCGGATGCCGGGCGTCGAGGGTTCGTTGGTCATCCGATGGGCCAATCCACCTGGTTGGAGGCGGTGTAGCCGAGCACCTCACGGGCGCGACGGCCGTCGAGCACGCCGCTGTAGTGGAAGCGGCGGCGGTTCATGCCGTACCGGAAGTCGTGCCCGCGCAGGCGACGACGCCAGCGGTACAGCGGGGTGAGCCAGGAGCCCGGGACGGCGATGCCGACGCGGCCCCACTTGCGGATGGCGAGGGCGAGCGGGAGGGTGTCGTAGCCGGGGATGTTGAACACGCCTTGCTCCGGCGCGCGCACCGCGCACGCGAGCGCCTGGACGATGTCCCTGAGGCTCGCGACGTTGATCATGGGGTCGTAGCCGGCCGGCCGCAGGCAGACGGGGGACTCGAGGTAGTCGAAGAGCTGGGAGCCTGTGCCGGGGGCGAGAGACTCGGCGCAGCGCAACACGACGATCTGCAAGGGGGAGAGCCCCATGCGGACGCAGGCGTGCAGATCCGCCTCGACACGATCGCGTACGTACTGCGGCGCGTTCGGGTGGAGGTTGAGCGGGTGGTCCTCCGCGATGAGCACGGGGAGGTCGTGCTGGACGGCGTAGACCTCGGCGAAGGACTTGAGGACGAAGCGCCGGATGGTCGGGTGGCGCTCGCAGAGCTGGAGGAGGGCGCGGGTGGCCTCGACGTTGAGCGCGTGGACGCCGCCGCCCTCCGCCATGGCGCTGCGGCTCATGGCGGTGTGGACGACGACCTCGACGCCCAGGTCCCGCGCGGGGCCGAAGAGGAGATCGTGGACCTGCCGCTCGCGGGCGAGGTTGACCTGGAGGTAGGTCAGCCGCGCGGTGTGCGCGATGGGCAGGGCCTCTTCCGGGCGACGCTGGCCGATGGCGAGGACGTGGCCGATGGTCGGGTCGTTCAGCAGGGCGCGAACCAGCAGCTCGCCTGCGGGGGCGTCGGTGCCGGTGACGAGCACGCCCTTGATGGGGGGGCGGCTCATGCGAAGATCCCCTCCCGCTCGGCGAGCCCCTCTTCGAGGAGGGCCTGAACGGCGGCCTTCACGCGCGCAGCGGCCTCGCGGACGGCGGCGGGATCGTCCGCCTGGTCCGGCCGATAGTCGAGGTGCACCGGGATCGGCTTGCCGTAGCGGATGTGGTAGCGCACCGGCATCGGGAAGGGCGTGAGCGTGATGGGGATGAACGGGAGGCCCGCGATCGAGATGGGGATGCGGCCGATCTGCGGCATCTGCTCCTCGGCGCCGACGATGCCGACGGGCACGACCGGCGCGCGGTGACGGATGGCGAGCTCGACGTGGCCGACGCGCCAATCCTGGAGCTTGTACCTGTCCCGGAAGTGCTTGGCGACGCCCGGCACGCCCTCGGGGAAGATCATCAGGAGCTCGCCGCTCTCGAGGAGCGTGCGCGCGTTCCCGCGGCTCCCGCCGACCATGCCGCCGCGAGCGAAGAGGGTGCCGATCATCGGGAGCATCGGGACGAAGTGGTCGGCCACGGCGCGGGCCACGCGGGGGGGCTCGGTGTGCCGGAGCACGTCCGCCCAGACCATCATGCCGTCGATGGGGACGGCGCCAGAGTGGTTCGCGGCGAGCACCGCCGCGCCCGAGGCGGGGATGTGCTCGTGGCCCTTGGACTTGACGCGGAAGTAGCGGTCGTAGAGCGGCGCGGTCAGCACCTGACCGAAGGCGACGAGGTCGGGATGGAGCCCGAACAAGTCGTATCCGTGCCCCGCGTCGGCGTAGACGAGGCGCTCCAGGCGCTTCTTGTCCTCGTCCGGGAGCATCGCTGACGCGATGATGTTGGCGAGGGAGGGGAGCAGCGGCATCGGCGCGCTCTAACCGGGGACGACGAAACGGGCGTGGGCCCGCACGATTCCCGGGCTCCCGCGAGGCCGCTGCCCACTTGCCTCGTTCGCACCCCGGCTTACGCTCGCGCATGCCCTTCCCCGAGGCCCCCGAGACGATCGCCGAGCGTCTGGGGCGGGAGCTCGGGCTCGGCCCGCGCATGGCGCGCGCGCGCGACGGGCGCGAGCACCATCTGTTCCGCGTCACGAGCCCGCCCGGGCTCTGCGGCACCGACGACCCCGGCGGGGACCGCCTCCTCAAGTTCCCGCGCGCCGACAGCCTCCCCGATCCCTTCGATCTGACGCGGCCCGCCGCCGACCGCCTCCGCGCCGAGGGGGTGGTCATCCACGCGATGCGGCACGTGGCCGTCCCCGCGCCCTACCGCGTGTTCCCGACCGAGCCCGTCTCCGCGGTCATGGGCATCCTCCCTGGCACGACCGCCGAGATCGCGCACGAGCGCGGCCAGCTCGACGAGGACGGCCTCATGGGCGTGTGCCTCCAGATGGGCCGCACGCTCTCCGCCATCCACGCCACGCCCCGGCCCCAGGTAGAGAGCCAGCTCCCCGACCTGCCGGACTGCCCGGCCCACGGCGCGCGGCTCCTCCACCTCGACTACCACCTCGGGAACGTGCTCGGGCGGCCGAAGCTGGCGAGCGGGTGGACGATCACCGGCGTGGTCGACTGGACCTGCGCTCGGTGGGGCCCGGTCGAGGCGGACCTCGTCGAGATGCAGGCGTGCGTGTTCCTGCTGAACCCCCGCGCGCGGGACGCGTTCGTCGCCGGGTACCGCCAGGCGTCGGGACGCGCGATCGACATGGCCCAGGTGGAGGAGCGCACCGCGTGGGAGATCCGGCGGCGGCTCGTCTCCGACCGCCCCGCGAACGACGTGCTGACGCGGCGCTGGGAAGATTGGGTCGAACGTCACGGATGAGAAAGCCTGTTGGCGACGGCTCCGTGCGGGATTAGCTCTGGCTCGGGGGTAGAGATGGTGCTCGGGACGCTGATGTGGGCGGCCGCGGCGTTGGCCGGGGAGCCCCCGCCGATCGCGCCCGCGCCGAACGCGGCCGGCGTCTGGCGCACCCAGTACGTCATCCCCGCCTCGATCGAGGCCGTGCGCGCCGCCTTGGGAGACCCGATCGCCGCCGCGTCCCTCTCCCCCGACATCACCACCATCGCGTACCTCTCGCGGGAGGCGTGTCCTACCCTCCGTGTCGAGACCGGGGTGAGCCTCGCGCCGGTGGCCTACGACTACCGGCGCTGCGCCACGGCGAGCGGCTGGCACGAGACCCTCGTGTCGAGCAAGGCCCTGTCCGTGTACGAGGTCCGCTGGGAGTTCACGCCCGTGGCCGCCGGCACCCAGGTCACCTACGACGTGCAGATCGAGACCACCTTCCCCGTGCCCGACTTCCTGGTCGCCCGGCAGATGCGGACCTCGATCACGACGCTGCTCTCCCGCCTGTACCACAAGGTCACGGGCGGCTGAGCCCCGCGGTCAGCCCGCCTCCCGGACCTCGTGGATGAGCGTGTCCTTGCCGCCGTTCTTGGCCTCGTACATGCGCGCGTCGACGCGCTGCATCAGCTCGCGCTCGCTGCGGGGGGCCGATCGGTAGGTGACGGCGCCGACGCTGAAGGTGACGGGCCAGCCCTGCTCGGCCATCGCGGTGTGGAGGGCGCCGCGGAGCCGCGCGAGGAGGAGGGCGGCGCCGCGCTCGTCGGTGTCGGGGAGGAGGAGCGCGAACTCGTCTCCGCCGTAGCGGGCGACGAGGTCGGTGCCGCGGACGGAGCGGAGGAGGGTCTCGGCGACGGTGCAGAGGACGCGGTCACCCTCGGCGTGGCCGAGGCGGTCGTTGATGCCTTTGAACCCGTCGAGATCGAGGCAGGCGGCCGTGAGCGGGCGGCGCGACCGGGCCTGGCGGCGGAGCGTGAGGCGGACCTGCTCGTCGAAGGCGCGGCGGTTGGGCATGGCCGTGACGGGGTCCGTGCGGGCGAGGGCGCGCTCGTGGAGGAAGGTGCGGCGAAGGCTGCCCATGAGCCAGGCGGTGGTGATGTTGACGAGCGTGGGCATCACGATGCGACCGAACAGCCCGGAGTCGAAGCCCCCCGCCACGGCCCCCGCGACAGAGGCGACGGCGCCCACGCCGAGCCCGAGCATCGGGCCCACGAACCACCCGGCGGCGGCGACCGGGACCAGGTAGACGGTCGAGAGCGCGCTGCCGGGGCGCATCGACACGTCGAGGAGGAAGACACTCCCAACGCCCGCAAGAGCGACACCGAGCGCGAGGAGCGGGATGTCCCGCAGGCGCGCGCCGAGCCCCGACGCCGAGGCGTCCGGGGGCGCGGGAGTCGGGACGCGCGAAGACATCCAGGCATGCTACGCCATGTCGTTCCGGACGGATCACTCCGAGACGAGAACAGACGGACTACGCCGAATCTCGACACCCGACGCAGCCCGTGCCACCGCGGCTACGACGCGCTCGGGACCGCCGGGACGCGCTCGAATGTGAGGTCCGTCCCCTCGACGTCGACCCGGATCGTGTCTCCCACCCCGTAGCCGCCAGCCACCATGGTCTTCGACATGGGGTTGAGGAGGTAGGTCTGGATGGACCGCTTGAGCGGCCGGGCGCCGAAGAGCGGGTCGAAGCCGGCCTCGGCGATGGCGTGTTTGGCGGCGGGGGTGAGCTCGAGGACGATCTGCCGATCGGTGAGGAGCTTGCGCACGCGGCGGAGCTGGACCTCGAGGATCTTGTCCATGTCCTCGCGCTTCAGCGCGTCGAAGATGATGATGTCGTCGATGCGGTTGAGGAACTCGGGCTTGAACGTCCGCCGGAGCTCGCCGAGCACCTCGGCCTCCATCCGCTTGCGGTCGTCCTGATGCTCCATGATGAGGCGACTGCCGACGTTGCTCGTCAGGATCATCACGGTGTTCTTGAAGTCGACGGTGCGGCCCTTGCTGTCGGTCAGGCGGCCGTCGTCCAGCACCTGGAGGAGGACGTTGAACACGTCGGGGTGGGCCTTCTCGATCTCGTCGAGCAGGACGACGCTGTAGGGGCGGCGGCGCACGGCCTCGGTGAGCTGGCCGCCCTCGTCGTAGCCGACGTAGCCGGGGGGCGCGCCGATGAGCCGGGCCACCGTGTGCTTCTCCATGTACTCGGACATGTCGATGCGGACGATGTTGTTCTCGTCGTCGAAGAGGAACTCGGCGAGCGCCTTGGCGAGCTCGGTCTTTCCGACGCCGGTGGGGCCGAGGAAGATGAAGCTGCCAATGGGGCGGTTGGGGTCCTGGAGGCCGGCGCGGGAGCGGCGGACGGCGTCCGAGACGGCGACGATGGCCTGGTGCTGGCCGATGACGCGGTTGTGGAGGTTGTCCTCCATCTTCAGCAGCTTGGCCTGCTCGCCCTCCTTGAGCTTCGTGACCGGCACGCCCGTCCACTTGGAGACGACCAGCGCGATGTCCTCGTCGGTCACGACCTCGCGGAGCACGCCCCCGTCCTTCTGGAGCAGCGCGAGGCGCTCCTGTGCCGCGGCGTGCTGGCGCTGGGCCTCGGGGAGGTCGCCGAACTGGATGCGGCTGGCGGCCTCGTACTCGCCGGAGCGCTGCATGCGCTCGAGGGAGTGCTTGAGCTGGTCGATCTTCTCGGCGTACTCGCCGATCGCGTCGAGCGCGTTCTTCTCCGCCTGCCACTGGCTGCGGAGCACGCCGGCCTCCTCCTCCTTGTCGGCGATGTCGGCGCGGAGCTTGTTCGCGCGCTCGATCGCGGCCTTGTCCGTCTCGCGGGCCAGCGCGGCGAGCTCGACCTTCATGCCACGGGCGGCGCGCTCCAGCACGTCGATCGGCTGGGGCAGGCTCTCGATCTCCATCTTGAGGCGGCTGGCGGCCTCGTCGATGAGGTCGATCGCCTTGTCGGGGAGCTGGCGGTCGTTGATGTAGCGGTCGGACATGACGGCGGCGGCGATGATGGCGTCGTCCGTGATGCGGATGCCGTGGTGCTGCTCGTACTTCTCCTTGATGCCGCGGAGGATGCGGATGGTGTCCTGCACGCTCGGCTCGTCCACGAAGACGGGCTGGAAGCGGCGCTCCAGCGCCTTGTCCTTCTCGATGTGCTTGCGGAACTCGTCGAGCGTGGTGGCGCCGAGGCAGCGGAGCTCGCCGCGCGCGAGGGCGGGCTTGAGCATGTTGCCGGCGTCCATCGAGCCCTCGGACTTGCCGGCGCCGACGACCATGTGGAGCTCGTCGATGAAGAGGATGATCTCCCCCTTGCTCGCCTCGATCTCGTTGAGGACGGCCTTGAGGCGCTCCTCGAACTCGCCGCGGTACTTGGCGCCCGCGATGAGCGCGGCCATGTCGAGGGAGAGGACGGCCTTGTCCTTGAGGCTCTCCGGCACGTCGCCAGCTGCGATGCGCTGGGCGATGCCCTCGACGATGGCGGTCTTGCCGACGCCGGGATCGCCGATGAGGACGGGGTTGTTCTTCGAGCGGCGCGAGAGCACCTGGAGGGTGCGGCGGATCTCCTCGTCGCGGCCGACGACGGGGTCCATCTTGCCTTCCCGCGCCTGGGCGGTCAGGTCGCGCGTGTACTTCTTGAGCGCCTCGTACTGGTTCTCGGCTTCCTCCCCGCTCACGTTCTTGCCGGCCCGCATGACCTGCATCGCGTTGAGGATGCGCTCGCGCGTGGCGCCGTAGTCCTTGAGCACCTGCTGGGGGCGGTCCTTCACGTCGGCGATGCCGAGGAGGAGCAGCTCGGTGGCGATGTGGGTGTCCCCGAGGGTCTTCGCCTCCTTCTCCGCGACGTTCAGCATCTCCTGCGCCTGGCGCGAGAGGTTGGCCTGGGCGCCGCCGTGCACCTTCGGCAGCTCGTCGACGAGCTTGGCGGCCTCGCGCGTGAGGCCCTGCACGTCCACGCCGATCTGCGACAGCAGGGTCGGGGCGATGCCCTTCTCCTGGGTGAGCAGCACCATGAGGAAGTGCTGGGGGCGGATCTCCGGGTTCCCCATCTTGCCCGCGAGCTGCTGGGCGTCGGAGATGACCTCGCGGGCCTTGACGGTGAAGCGTTCGAACTTCATGTGTTCCTCGATTCCGACGGAGGGTATGCACGCCTACGCGGTCGGGAAGGTGCTTCGACAGCAGAGGTGGGCGTGATTGTACGCGTCCGCAGCGATAGTCCTGGAGTCCATGCTCACGTTCACCCTCCTCGCCTGCTCCGAACCGCAGCAGGCCACGCTCGCCCCCGAGACCCACACCTGGAAGGACGAGGGTGAGCTCGTGGTGGAGGGCCTCGAAGAGGTGGAGCGCCTGTGGAAGGCGGGCAACAAGGACGCCTCCCGCGTGCTCGCGGAGCGCGTGTACACGGAGCGCTGGGAGCCGCGCCTGGAGGAGGCCGCGCGCCGCATGGACGGCACGGCCGGCTCGCCCCTCCCCCCCGTCGTGGAGATCGAGTTCGCCTACTCGCTGCTGCTCGTCGAACTCGAGGGGAACGGCCGCGATCTGGAGCGGAAGGTGCACGATCTCGAGGAGACGACGCGCGCGGTCGCCGACGCCGCGGCGCGCAGCTTCCCGCCGCCCGAGAGCGCGGGGCTGCCGGCCCCTTCCGCCGCCGCGTCCGACGGCTCGCACCCCATCGTCCCCGACCTGAAGCCGGCGTGGGAGCAAGGAGGCTGACGATCGCGCGGGTTATGGCGCCCCGGCTCCGGGAACCCGATGTCCGAATGGTCCGCCCACGTCCTCCCGCACGGCCCGCTCACCCAGCTCGCGCCGCGCATGTGGCAGGTGACCGGCACGATGAAGAACGTGCCCCTCCCGCGCAACATGACGATCTGGCGCATGGCGGACGGCGGCCTCTGGATCCACAGCGCCGTCGCCTGCGACGACGCGACGATGGCCGAGATCGAGGCCCTCGGCCAGCCTTCGGTGCTGGTGGTCCCGAACGGATACCACCGATTGGACGCCGGGGTCTGGAAGGATCGTTACCCCGGGATGCGGGTGGTGTGCCCGGAGGGGAGCCGCGCGAAGGTGGGAGAGGTCCTGAAGGTGGACGGCCTGGACAGCGAGGTGCCGGGGGTGATCACGCACGGCACGGGGCTCAAGGCCTCCGAGAACATCTACGAGGTGGACGCCGGCGCCGGCAACGGCCTCGTCGTGTGTGACGCGCTGTTCAACGTGGCGCACATCCCCGGCTTCATGGGGTTCGTGCTCAAGATGATCGGGAGCACCGGCGGCTTCAAGATGACGAACATCGCGCGCTTCGCCGTCCTCGAGGACAAGAAGGCCTTCGCGCAGTGGATGGAGCAGGCCGCCGCCAGCCCCGACCTCGCGCTCCTGTGCCTCTCCCACGGGGACGCGGTGCTCGCGGACGCCGCCCGAAAGCTCAAGGACGCCGCCGCCGCGCTCTGACGGCGCGTTCCCCCGCGTCGGGGGCCGCTCAGCCCAGGTGGCCCGCGCCCGAGTCGCCCATCGCCACCTTGCCGCCCGGGAAGTACTCGGCCCAGCGCTCGTCGACGGTCTTCGCCGTGGCGGGGTCGCAGAAGAGCTCCTTCGGATAGGTCGGCTTCATCCGGGCGTCCAGCACGATGCTCCCCTCGAAGACGAGGTGGTTGCGGTGGATGCGGCGCTTGCCGTGGAGGTCCGCCGCGGGCTCGAAGCGCGTGAAGGCGGTCCAGATGAAGCGCGGGTCGGTGCGGACGGTGGCGGCGGCGTCGTCCACGAGCACGACGAGGGGCCAGCCGGGGAACGCATCGGCGAGGCGCGCGGCCTGGTCGGGCTCGTCGCTGTAGGGCACGCCCTCGACCACGAGGCAGCCGCCGCAGTAGGGGCGCACGTCCCGCACGCCGATGGGGGGCTCGCCCTTGTAGGCGCGGAGCAGCTCGCGGACGGGCTTGCCGACGCCGAGCATGACGCCCTTGCTGCCCTCGTTCACGGCGGGGCCGGCGTAGTCGAGCGTGTCCATCGAGAGGTTGGAGAGGACGTAGAGGTCTGTCTCCGGCTTGAAGCGCGCGAGGATGTGCTCCATCACCGGCTTGAAGTCGCGCAGGTCCATCGGGGTGTCGAGGAGGAGCAGGAATTTGGTGAGGGAGAGCTGGCCCTCGCCGAGGATGCGGAAGGCGCTCGCCATCGCCTCGCGGGCGTAGCGCTCCTGGACGACCGCGGCTGAGAGCGCGTGGTAGCCGGACTCGCCGTAGCTCCAGAGGTCCCGCACCTGGGGCATCACCAGCGGGAACAGCGGCGAGAGCAGCTCCTGGAGGTAGTCGCCGATGTAGAAGTCCTCCTGGCGGGGCTTCCCGACGACGGTGGCGGGCCAGATGGCGTCCTTGCGGTGGCACACGGCGTCGACCTCGAGGATCGGGTAGTCGTGCTGGAGCGAGTAGTAGCCGTAGTGGTCGCCGAAAGGGCCCTCTGGACGCCGTACATTTGGCGGCACCCGGCCCACGATGGCGAACTCGCAATCCGACACCAGCGGCATCGGGCCGACGGGGTTGTCGCAGCGCGGGAGGCGGTCGCCGAGGAGGAGCGAGGCGAGCAGGAGCTCGGGCACGTTCTCCGGGAGCGGCGCGATGGCGGAGAGGATGAGGCCCGGGGGCCCGCCGACGAAGAGGTTGACCGGGAGGGCGTTCCCCTCCTGCTCGGCCACATGGTGGTGGAAGCCGCCACCCTTGCCGATCTGCCAGTGGACGCCGGTGGTGCGGTCATCGTGGCGTTGGACGCGGTACATTCCGAGGTTGTGCACGCCGGTCTTCGGGTGCTCGGTGTAGATGAGCGGGAGGGTGACGAAGGAGCCGCCGTCCTCCGGCCAGCAGTGGAGCATCGGGATGCGGGAGAGCTTGGGGTCGCGCTGGACGACCTCGGTCACCGCGCCCTTGGCGCCGTGCTTGAGCCCGAGGGAGAGGCCCTGCCACGCGAGGTCGCGCTGCGCCCAGAGCTTGCCGAGCGAGGGCGGCATCAGCTCGTGCGGGAGGGCCGCGACGCGACGGATGAACTCGCCGGGGCGGCCGCCGAAGGCGAGATCCACCCGCTTCTTCGTGCCGAAGAGGTTGGTCACGAGCGGGAAGTCGGAGCCCTTGGGCCGCTTGAAGAGGATGGCGGGGCCGTCCGCCGCGATCACGCGCCGGTGGATCTCCGCGACCTCCAGGTAGGGATCGACAGGGGCGTCGACCTCGACGAGGTCGCCTTCACGCCGCAGGACATCGAGGAACGCACGGAGGTCACGCATGCCGCCCACTTAACGCAGGCGGGCAAAGGGTCCGCGGGGCGGGCCGCGCTCCCCCGTCGAAGACGACGCAGCGTGCGGCCCAGGCTACGCGGTGGCGCCCGCGAGGTGCCCGGCGGGCACGTCGGAGAGGACGCGGCCGAGCAGAGACTTGAGGGTCTCGCCGTCGATGACCTCGTGCTCGAGGAGCGTGGCGGTCATCGCGTCCATCAGGTCGCGGTTGACGCGCACGAGCACGCGGGCGCGGGCGTGGGCCTCGTCGAGGAGCTTGCGGACCTCGCCGTCGATGGCGCGCGCGGTCTCTTCGCTGATGGCCACGTCGCGCGTGGCGCCGCCCATGCCGAAGGGGTTGGGCCGGTCGGCGCCGTAGTTGACCGCGCCGAGGAGCCCGGACATGCCGAACTGGGTGACCATGCGGCGCGCGAGATCGCTGGCCTTGCTGATGTCGTCCGAGGCGCCGGTGGTGAAGTCGCCGAAGATGAGCTCCTCCGCCGAGCGGCCGCCGTACAGCACCACGAGGCGGTTCAGCAGCTCCTGGCGGCTCACGAGGTAGCGATCCTCGAGCGGCATGGTGACGGTGTACCCGAGGGCCCCGATGCCGCGCGGGATGATGCTGATCTTCTGGACGGGGTCCGCGCCCGGCGAGCCGGCGGCGCACACGGCGTGCCCGGCCTCGTGGTAGGCCACCACCTTGCGCTCGGCCTCGGAGAGGCGCCGCGACTTCTTCTCGAGGCCGACGACCATGCGCTCGACGGCGTCCTCGATGTCGGTGAGGTGGATGTCCTCCTTGCTGCGGCGGGCGGCGAGCAGCGCCGCCTCGTTCAGGGCGTTCGCGAGGTCCGCGCCGGAGAAGCCGGGGGTGCGCTGCGCGACGACCTTGAGGTCGACGTCCGAGGCGAGGCGGAGGTTGCGCGCGTGGACGCGGAGGATGGCCTCGCGACCCTTCACGTCGGGGCGGTCCACCACGACCTGACGGTCGAAGCGGCCGGCGCGGAGCAGGGCGGGGTCGAGCGTCTCGGGGCGGTTGGTGGCCGCGAGCATGATGATGCCCTTGCGACCGTCGAACCCGTCCATCTCGACGAGGAGCTGGTTGAGCGTCTGGTGGCGCTCGTCCTGGCCGCCAACGATGCCGCTCGGCTCGCGGGCCTTGCCGATGGCGTCGAGCTCGTCGATGAAGATGATGCACGGCGCGCGCTCGGCGGCCTGCTTGAAGAGGTCACGCACGCGGGCCGCGCCCACGCCCACGAACATCTCGACGAAGTCGGAGCCGGAGATGCTGAAGAAGGGCACCCCGGCCTCCCCCGCGACGGCGCGCGCGAGGAGCGTCTTGCCGGTGCCCGGCGGCCCGACGAGGAGCACGCCCTTCGGGATCTTGCCGCCGAGGCGCGTGAAGCGCTCGGGCGTCTTGAGGAACTGGACGATCTCGTTGAGCTCCTCCTCGGCCTCGTCGATGCCGGCGACGTCCTTGAAGGTGACGCCGATGCCCTCCTCCGGGGCGAGCTTGGCCTGGGACTTGCCGAAGGCGGCGATGCCCGGAGGAGCGCCCCCCGCGGGGCGGGTGAGGAGGAACCAGAGCCCCATCGACAGGAGGAGCATGGTGCCGAGCATGCCGCCAGTGGCGCAGCCCGACGCAGGCTCGGCGCCGTAGGGGATGCTCTTGTCCTGGAGGAGCGTGACCAGGGACTCGTCGCCCGGGACCGCGATCGTGCGCACCTTGACCGGGATCGCGACGGGGCCGGGCTCGGCCTTCGGCTCGGGCTTCACCACGGCGGTGACCACGTCCCCCTCGAAGGTGACGCTCTCCACCTTCCCGGCGGTGATCATGTCCTTGAATTCCGAGTACTTGACGGATTGCTCCGCGCTCAACCCGAAGAACACGACGAGCAGGGCCGCGATGGCGAGCCCGCTCAAGAGAAGGACGAGGTTGGCTCCGGCAGGCCGCATCCCCGATTGGTAGTCACCGACTCCGCCGCGACAAGCATCCTCGCGGCGGCGATGCGGGTTCAGCCGCGCGGGCGCCCGTGCCGGCGCAGGGCCGCGGCGGCCGCTACTGCACAGAAGAACCAACTGAATCCGGCGTTCCCCGTCGCCACCTCACAGGTCGTGGGGCCCTCACCCTCTGCGGCGTCCTCGCGCTGCGGAAGGAAGGCGCAGGCCCCGTCCGCCTCGTCCGCGGTTCCCTCGTCCACGCGCCCGTCGCAGTCGTTGTCGACGCCGTCGCAGAGCTCGAAGGCGCCGACGTAGACCCACGCGTCGCCGTCGTCGCAGTCGTTGCGCGCGGCGTCCACCTCGAGCTCCACGAACCCGTCGGCGTCGTCGTCGGCGGTGGCCCCGCCCTCGTCGACGCGCCCGTCGCAGTTGGTGTCGACGCCGTCCTCCACCTCGGTCGCGCCGGGCGCGACGCGGCGATCCGCGTCGTCGCAGTCGCCCTCGCGCTCGGAGTAGCCGTCCTGATCGTCGTCGTACCAGGCCGTAGCGTCGTCGACGCGGTCGTTGCAGTCGTCGTCGACGAGGTTGAGGGCCTCGACGGCGTCGGGGCCGACGGCGGCGTCCGCGTCGTCGCAGTCCCCGTCCAGCTCACTGACGCCGTCGCCGTCGTCGTCGGAGCCGACGGGGTTGGCGGCCTCGTCGACGACGTCGTCGCAGTCGTCGTCCGCGCCGTTCCCCGCGCGCTCGGTGGCCGACGGGTTCACGTCGGCGGCGGCGTCGTCGCAGTCGCCGCCGCAGCGGGTCCAGCCGTCGCCGTCGGCGTCCCAGGCGCTGTCCACGGAAAGATCGCACGCGTTGCCGACGACGGTGACCACCTGGGCGCCGAGCGTGTCGCCCGCGTTGCCCTCGAAGCCGAACTCGGTGCGCACGGGGGTGGGCTCGCCGCCGTTGAGTGCCCCCACGATCCAGGTGATGGCGATGTCGTCGGAGAGCCCGGGCGGCACGGAGAGCGTGGGGACGGTGTCCACGCCCATGGCGGCGGCGCCGGTGCCGCTCTCGAGGAAGGCGTCCACCGCGAGGGTCACGACGCCGCAGTTCTCGATGCGCGCGTTCGTGGAGAGCGCGGCGTCGGGGACGGCGCGCAACCCCAGGTCGATGAACGCGGGCCACACGCGGCCGCAGGCGGGGCGCGCACGCCCCCGGAGCTGCACCTTCCACACCCCCCAGGTCGTGTCGGGGTCGTCCGGGAGCGGCTCCGCGGCGAGGGTCTGGGTGTCGTTCGACCAGAGGGTGAGCTCGGCGCGGTAGTCGCCGGCGACCTGCGGGGCGAACACGAGGTCGAGCGCGAGCGAGTCGTCGTCTGAGTCGGGGTCGGAGGCGTCGAGCGTGCGGCAGTCCCCTTCCCCGCAGCCGGCCTCCTTCCAGTAGGCGTCCCGCACGACGAAGGCGGAGCCGTCGGGCCCGACCCCACTGTCCGGATACGACTGGTCCGCCGAGCGGATGTCGAAGATCGTGACGGCGCCTTCCCCCCGCGAGATGAGCGGCACCGTGCAGAGCTGTGTCCCGCCGGGCGCGACCGCGCCGCAGTCGACGTAGACGGAGCTGTCCAGCACGCGCGACGGATCCTGCGCGGTCGACGCCGCGGTGCAGCCGACGAGCGATCCGATGAGCAGGAGCACGAGGGGGGACGACATCGTCGGCGAGTCTACGTCATGATGCTCGCCCGAAACAAGCTGGCGGATCCCGTGCGGTTCCTAGATCCGCCGCGTGGCCTGATCGAGGACGCTCCGCGTCTTCCGGTAGAGGAACTCGGCCTGCTGCGGGTTGTCGCCGATGCAGACCATGCCGAGCTTGCCGAACTCGGAGAGGGCCCCGATGAGGTGGAAGACGACGCCGCGCTCGGTGGAGGCGTGGAAGTGCAGCTCGTGGAGGACGGCGATGTCGACGAGGTCCTGGGGGCAGAGGCCCTTGTACTGGTCGGACTGGACGGAGTCGCTGCCGTAGTAGAACTTCGGTCGGCCGCTCTGCGAGTAGAACAGCCCGGTGTCCTCGTCGTAGGTGCCGTCCGTGAGGAAGCGCAGGGTGAGGAACGGGTGCGTGGTCCCCCCCTTCCGCAGGTTCACCTCGATGGCGTAGTGCTTCCACGCGTCGCCCTCGAGCACGGAGACGAAGTCCGTCGCGAAGCGCCCGAGCACGCCCTTCTCCGCGAGCGCGCGGGCGACCTGGAGCCCGTGGCGCTGGATGTCGAGGCGGTAGGCGTCATCCGCGGGGAAGGTGCAGCCGAGGAACACCTGGCCGCTCGGGCCGCCCAGGACCTGGTCGTGCGTCGAGATCGCCATGGCCTGGCCCAGCGCGTTGACGCGGTTCTGGGAGGACGGGGAGCGCTTGATCGCGCCCTCGACGAACATCTCCACGACGCCGCGCATCTCTTGGTACTTCGCGTGGTAGCGCTCCCAGGTCTCGCCGGGGGCCTCGAAGCGGAGGTTCGGCAGGCGCTCGCGGCACCACGCGGTGCGCTCGGTGTCGGACGTGGCGTCGCACCCGTCGAAGTAGAACAGAGCGTTGCCCTCACCCGAGAAGCCGTCGTTCAACTTGACGACGGCGCGGCGCATCTCCGGATGGTTGGCCTTGAGCGCGGAGAGGGAGGCGGCGATGTCGTCCCCGTCCCGCAGGTGCTCGTAGCCGTCGGGGAACAGCACGCCCGACTCGCGGAAGACCTCGCGGCAGCCGGACTTGGTGCCGAGGTGGTAGAGCGCGGGATCGCTCGCGTAGAGCGGGATGCCGAGGCGCACCGCGAGCGAGCGCTCGAGCGGGGAGCTGTTGAAGCAGACAAGGTGGGCGGCGTCGGGGTCGGCGATCGCGGAGCGGATGCGCTCGACCAGCCGGTTGCGCGCCAGGACCTTGGCGGTGAGCGGCTGGCGACTGGCGTCGTTGCACCAGTACATCTCCAGCCGCTCGCGGGCGTGGCTGGCGGGCACGCCGGTGAGGAGGTGGAGGAAGTAATCGACCACGATGGGGTCGATCTGCTGGCTGGTCACGAACACCACACGCGTGCGCGGGCGCCGGAGCAGCATCAGCATGTAGAGCATGCGCTCTTCGTAGTGGTGCACCCCGGTGACCTTCGCGAGCTCCTGCGGATCGAGCGAGAGGCTCGGGACAACCACGACGGTCTGCGGCTGCCGGCGGTCGGCGGTCACGCGTCGGAACAGGTCCGGCATCTGGGCCTGAAGCGTGGCGAACGCGGTCAGCTCTTCGGGAGAGCCGGGGATCGGGTGCATCGCCGAAATCTACCGTGCCGCGGGCCCGCGTGGGGGGGTTCGACGCTCAGCGGGCACCAGATCCGAGGAGCACGGCCGGAACCGTGCGCGCCAGCAGCTTCACATCGAGGAATAAGCTCCAATTGTCGATGTACTCGAGGTCGAGCTTCATCCAGGTCTCGAAGTCGACGTGGTTGCGACCGCTCACCTGCCAGATGCACGTCAGGCCGGGCTTCATCGACAGCCGGCGCATCTGCCAGCGCTCGTAGCGCGCGACCTCGGAGGGGATGGGGGGGCGCGGGCCGACGAGGCTCATCTCCCCACGGAACACGTTCCAGAACTGAGGCAGCTCGTCGATCGACGTCTTGCGGATGAACGCGCCGACACGCGTGACCCTTGGGTCCCGCGTCATCTTGAAGACCGGCCCGCTCATCTCGTTCTGCTGTTGGAGCGCCGCCTTCTTCGCCTCGGCGTCGACCACCATCGAGCGAAACTTGTACATCGGGAAGGTGCGCCCGAAGTGGCCGCAGCGCTGCTGCGCGAAGAGCACGGGACCGCCGTCCTCTAGCTTGATCGCGATGGCGGTCAGCACGAACACCGGGACAAGCGCGACGAGGGCGGCGGCGGCGCCGAAGAGATCCATCATGCGCTTGAGCACGAGGGCGTCACCGTTGGTGGGCGTCGAGGAGAAGGAGAGCACGCTCCACCCCTCGAAGTCCTGCACGTCCGCCTGGGCGACGGAGAGGCCGAGGAAATTGGCGTCCATCGAGAAGGTGACGCCGAGCTCCTCGCAGGCGTCCGCCACGCGGCGCAGCGTCGCGGTGTCCCAGGCGCGCCCCGTCATGAACACCTGTGCGATGGACTCGCGCGCGAGCACGATCGGGAGCTGGGCCACGGTCCCGAGGACCTTGATGCCACCGATGCTGGTGACCTCCTCGTCGTCCGGGCGGATGACGCCGGCAACGCGAACGCCCCATTCGGGGTGCCGCCTCAACGCCTGGAGGAAGGGCTCTGCTTCCTTCACCGTGCCGACGACGAGGATGTTGGACACCTCGTCCCGCGTGACGGGCCGCAGGAGCATCGCCCGGCGGGCCAGGAACAGCGTGAGGCTGCTCATCGCGGCGAAGGTCACGAGGAAGGTTCGGGAGGGAGGGACCGCGGGCTGGACGATGAAGAGGAGCCCGAGGAGGAGCAGCACCGCCATGCCGACGGCGCGCAGGATGCGGATGAAGAGGAGGTCGCTGCGGGTGCGGCGGAGGTCGGCGTAGACGCCGCCGACGTGCAGCGAGAGCAGCCAGACGGGCACGATCAGCACGATCAGGTGGAGCTGGTTCTGGAGCGTGACGGGCCGGAGGAGCTGCGGGCCCGGCACGATGTCGATCTTCCAGAAAAGGCCGATGGCATGACGAAAGAGCGCGGTCGCGAGGAAGGTGGCCGCGATGACGGCGGTGTCGACCAGTCGCAAGGACCAACGCATGGTGGCGGCGTGCACCCGTTGCATCGGAGAGGCTCCCTCTGCTCGTATACATCGGCGCGCGCGGCGGCGCCCCTGACAGTCAACGGCCCGACATCCGCCCTTCCGAGCGACGGCCGCGCGATCGGCACCGCGGGCGCGCCCGGGGTATCACTGCCCGCGAGCGAGGAGACGCCATGCACATCGGCCCCCATCCCGTCGGTCAGGGCCCTCTGGTCTGCCTCCTCGGGCCCTGCGTGCTCGAGAGCGAAGCGGGCGCCACCCGCATCGCGGAGGGCATCGCGGAGGTGTGCGCCCGGCTCGGGGTCGCGTGGGTGTTCAAGGCCAGCTTCGACAAGGCGAACCGTTCGAGCGCGGGCTCGTTCCGCGGCCCCGGCATCCACGAGGGGCTCGCGATGCTCGGTCGCATCGGCGCGCGCGTGGGGGCGCCGACCACGACCGACATCCACCTCCCCGAGCACGCCGCCCTCGCCGCCGAGGTGGTGGACCTCCTCCAGGTCCCCGCGTTCCTGTGCCGCCAGACGGACCTCCTCGAGGCGGCCGCCGCGACCGGCAAGCCGGTGAACGTGAAGAAGGGGCAGTTCGTCGCGCCCGCGGACATGGCGAACGTCCTCGGGAAGCTGCGCCCGGGCCTCGCCATGCTCACCGAGCGTGGCGCCAGCTTCGGCTACAACAACCTCGTGGTCGACTACCGTTCGCTCCCGACGATGCGCGCCCTCGGCGTGCCGGTGTGCTTCGACGCGACGCACGCGGTGCAGATGCCGGGCGGCGCGACCACCGGGGGCGACCGCCGCTGGGTGCCGCCCCTCGCGCGCGCGGCCGCGGCCGTCGGCATCGACGCGCTGTTCTGCGAGGTCCACGACCGGCCCGAGGAGGCACTCTCGGACGGGCCGAACATGATCCGCCTCAGCGACCTGGAGGCCCTGCTGCGCGACGTGCTGGCGGTGCGCGCGGCGGTCGGCGCCCCCCCTCCGTTGACGGGCGCGCTCGCCTACCCCGCGAACCCGTAGCGTTCGGGGGCGTCCAGCGGCGGGAGCTGGTTGCGCGGCAGGAGCGCGGTGCGCACGGCCCAGAGCTCCGGGAAGATGCGCTGCTGCGTGGTCTTGTCGAGGTAGTCCACCCCGGAGGATCCGCCGGTGCCGACGCGGCGGCCGATGGTGCGTTCGACCATGCGGGCGTGGCGGTTGCGCCAGAGGAGGAGCTGCTCCTCGAGCTCGACGACGGTGTCGAGGAGGAGGCGGGGCCAGGCGAGCAGCGGGAGCTCGCGGTAGGACTCGATGAAGAGGAGGGCGGCGCGGGCGCGGCGCGCGGCGCGGTCCTCCGGGAGGAGGAAGGTCCGCGAGGCGTCGAGGCCCGCCTGGACGCGCTCGGTGATGCGGGCGCGCTCGTCCTCCCCGAGGGCGGCGACGAGGGCGTCGATCCCGGACTGCGCGTGGACCTCCGCGTTCCCCAGGTAGGATGCGAGGAACCCGTCGACCGCAGCGTCGTCTCCGGCGTCTCCGGGCGAGGATCCCTGGATGGGGGTGCGCGCGAGCCAGCGGATCAGCGCGTCCCGGAGGGTCGTCTCCTGGGAGGCGGCCTCGATGCGCGCGCGGGCCAGGAGGGCGGCCGGCGTGGCCTCGCCGAAGGAGCGGATGTGCGCGAGCGGGTGCACGTTCCCGTAGGGGGCGCGCTGGCCCTCGGCGAGGCCGAGGACCATCTCCATCTCGCGCATCTGGAAGCTCTGGAACCCGCTGGAGGGCGTCAGCTTCTCGCGGAAGTCGAGAAAGTCCTGCGGCGGGAGGGTCTCCATCACGCGGAATTGGTCGACGCAGAGCTTGAGGATCTCGTTGACCCGCCCGAGGTGGTGCACGACGAAGGGCACGCGCTCCTCGGGGAGGTGCGGGGCGGCGAGGTGGTCACGCGCGAGCCGGAGCTGGGAAAGCACCAGCTTGAACCAGAGCTCGTAGGCCTGGTGCACGATGATGAAGTGGAGCTCGTCGGGCGAGACCTCTCCGCCGAGGCCCCCCTGCTGGTCGAGGAGCTTGTCGAGCTGGAGATAGTCCCAATAGGTCGGCGTGGCCATCCCGCGAGCCTATCGCGCCGCCCCGTCGCGAGGGGACGGCGGCCCGCGCGGACGGCGCCAATCCCGCGGCTCCCCGTTAGGAGGGCGCTTCGCCCGGGATCCCCATGCTGCTCACCCTCCTGCTCGCCTGCGCCCCCACCTCGGGCACGTGGATGTTCACGAAGGACGTCACCCCCGCGACCGGGGACGAGTGTACGGACGACGTGATCCACAACTTCGTCGGCGCCTACGAGCCGATCGAGGCGGGAGACGACCCCTCCTGGACGGAGACGGAGACCGGCGCGCTCAGCGCCGAGGTCTTCTTCGCCCGCATCGAGGGCGCCGGAGACGGCGCCGTCCTCATCGTCGGCACCGAGGCGCTGCCCGGCGCCCTCCAGGACGACGGCAGCTGGCTCTTCTATTGGACCAGCGCGACTGACGGCGCGGACAGCCTCGACCACCTGACCGGCTACACCTACGACCACAGCTTCGCGACCAGCAGCACGCTGCGCGTCCAGGGCACCTTCACCGGCGGCAGCTTCGAGGGCACCTACGACTCCGAGACGCAGAGCACGGACTCGTGGGCCGAGTCGGACACCTGGGCGGACGAGGCCGCGGCCATTGTCGGCGGGACCGGCGCCGTACCCGCCTCCGACTACCTCCTCCGGATCGACACCGCGGGCGTAGAAGGCGCGGCCAGCAACACCCAGGCCGAATACGACTGTGGGGTGGCCGGCTGCACCCTCACCGTGAGCGAGTCCTGCGCGTACCGTTACCCCCTCAGCGGCGTCCGCACGGACTTCACCCCCGCGGATTCACGGTGGGTCGAGGACGCCGGGCAGGCCGCGGGGAGCTGATCCGAGCGGGGCGCCGCATGGTATGAAGGCGGCCCCACCTGCAGGTCTGCCCCGATGCTGTTGCTGCTCGCCGCCCCCGCGTTCGCCTCCGGCTACTACTACATCGACTCCGGGGCGCGCGCGATCGGCCGCGGCGGCGCCTACGTGCTCGGCGCGGACGACCTCTCGGCGCAGTACTACAACCCGGCGGCGCTCCACAACATCAAGCGTCCGATGCTGAACATCCAGGGCTGGGCCGCGAGCCAATACGTCCGCTTCGACCGCGCGGACGAGCCCGACAACGGCCTCTCCTTCGACCCCGTCGAGAACCAGTCGCCGCCGATCTACGAGCCCTCGCTCGGCTACGCCGCGCCGCTCGGGGGCATCCACCCCATCCTGAAGAACACGACGCTCGCCGTCGGCCTCTACGTGCCGACCGCACCCTACCTCGCCTACGACGAGAACGGGGCGCAGCGCTACCAGCTCCAGGACTCGCTCATCTGGCAGGCGTACGCGGGGCCGAGCGTCGCCCAGAAGATCACCCCCTGGCTGACGGTCGGCGCGGGGCTCCAGTACACGTTCCTGCGGGTCGAGGAGCGCCTCGCCTCCACGATCTGCATCCTGCCGGACCCCGAGGACTGCGCCGACCCCGCCAAGAACCTCGAGGATCCCACGAACGACCTCGACCTCTCCGTGAACAACTGGGACCCCTTCCAGATCTCCTGGAACGCCGGTTTCATCGTCACGCCGATCAAGCAGCTCCAGATCGGCGCCTCGATCCAGCCGCCCATCTCCTACAGCGCGCCCGGGCAGCTCACCGCCACCTTCGACGACGACTTCGCGCTCGCCAGCCAACTCGAGCCCGTCGACTGCTCCGCGTCGAACCCGGAGGACGAGGACGGCCTCTGCTACGTGTACACCGACGACGACACGACGCTGAAGGTCACCGTGCCGATGGTCATCCGCGCCGGCGTGCAGGTGCTCCCCGTCGACGGCGTGCGCATCGAGCTGGACGGCGTCTACCACCAGTGGTCGACGATGAGCGAGTTCCTCATCACCGACATGGACATGGAGGTCAACGGCGCCGACGGCGGCTTCCTCGACGGGCAGAAGATCGTCGTCTCGGACGACATCGTCTTCAAGACCGGCTTCCGAGACGCCGTCTCGGTGCGCCTCGGGGGTGACTGGCAGATCAACGAGTGGGCGCAGGTCCGGCTCGGCGGCCACTACGAGACCGGCGCGCTCCCCGACGCGACGCTCGGCGTGAACCTGCCCGACACCGACAAGTTCGGCGTCGGCGCGGGCGGCACCTTCACCATCGCCAAACGCGTCGCGGTGGACGTCGCCTTCGCCCAGCAGTTCATGGGCACGAAGACCATCACCGACTCCGAGGCCACGCAGCAGGCGCTGTGGACCTCCCTGGCGGACCCCGAGAGCTCGGCGGTCGTCCCCGGCAAGATCGTCGGGAACGGCGAATTCACCTCCTCCGTCTTCTACGCCGCGGTCGGCGCCAGCGTGTACTTCGGTGCAGCCGACTAGGGCGCCCGATGACGCGACGCCGGCCCGCGTGACCCGCGCCGCCGCGCCGCCACCCGCGAGCGTGCGGGGAGAGCTCGTCGAGCTGTGGCGGGCCCGTGCCCTCCTGTGGGCCTTTGTTTGGAACGACCTGCGCTCCCGCTACGTCGGCAGCTCGATCGGGTTCTTCTGGGCGGTGATGAACCCGATCTTCGAGCTCGTCACCTTCACGTTCGTGTTCCACACGTTGATCGGGATCAAGTTCCACCCGAGCGGCAACACGACGCACTACGTGCTGTTCTTGTTCTGCGCGATGCTCGCGTGGAGCGGCTTCGCGGACGGCATCACGCGCGCCACCACGTCCATCCGCGACCGCGCCCACCTGCTCCGCAAGATCAACTTCCCCCCCATCGTCCTGCCGGCGCACGTCGTGCTCTCCGCGATGGTCAACCAGCTCTTCCGATTGTTGATCCTCCTCTTCGGGATGATCATCCTCGGGGACGGCATCACCTGGCATGTGCTGCTGCTGCCGCCGTTCATCGTGTTGCTGGCGTGCTTCACGCTCGGGATCGGGCTGCTGCTCGCGACGATGAACGTCTACTTCCGCGACATGAGCCACTGGGTCGAGGCCGGGTTGCGCATCGGGATGTTCGTGACGCCCGTATTCTACCCGGCGTCCGCCTACCCGCGCGAGTTCGTGCTGCTCCTCTACCCGAATCCGATGGCGCAGTTCGTGGGGATCTTCCAGGCGCTCCTGCTGAACCACCAGATGCCGTTCTTCAACTCGATGTTGTGGGCGGCCCTCTCGGCGGTGGCCGCGCTCCTCGTCGGCGCGAGCGTCTTCGCCCACAACCGCCGGCAGTTCGCGGACCTCGTGTAGGCGCGTCGCGGCGGTCCCTCCCCCGACGCGCGGGACGCCCCGAACGCCGCTGCCCCGGAACGTCGAAAGCCGCGCCCCCCAGGATCACTGGAGCGACGCGGCTTTCAGAATGGTGCAGGGGCTCAGGGACTCGAACCCAGGACCTGTCGATTTGGAATCGACTGCTCTACCAACTGAGCTAAACCCCTACGGGGCAGAACCCTCTATCGTGGCGTCCACTGACGCGCCAGCCTCGCCCCCCGACGGAAGCAGACCGGCCAGCAGCAGGGCCGCGACGACGCCAGCGAGGCCGATGCGCCAGAAGGCGAAGACCTCGAGGCCGCGGGACTGGAGCCAGCCGACGAGCCACTTCACCGAGACCGCCGCGGAAGCGCCCGAGGCGACGAAACCGATGAGGAGAGGCGCCACGCCGAAGGCGTCGAGCATCTCCTGGCCGTGCTTCAAGCCGGAGTAGGTGGTCGCCGCGCCCAGGGTGATGAGCCCGAGGAGGAAGGAGAACTCGACCGCGGCGGGCAGCGAGACGCCCAGGAGCACGCCGCCGAGGATGGTGGCGAGGCTGCGGCTGGTGCCGGGCCAGAGCGCGAGGCACTGGGCGCAGCCCACGAGGAAGGCGGTGCGGAGGTCGAGGTCCTCCAGCGCGCGCCCGCCGGAGCGCCCGCGCAGGACGAGGATGGCGCCGCCGCCGACGGTCCACGCGAAGACGATGGGCCAGAGGCCGAAGAGGAAGGCGTCGATCGCGTCGTCGAAGAGGAAGCCGAGCACGGCCGCCGGGAGGAACGCGACGATGAGCTGGACCGCGAGGCGGAAGCCCGCGGCGTCCCGACCGGCGAGGCCGCGGAGCATCTGCCCGACCCGCGCGCGGTACAGCCCGAGGACGGCGAGGATGGCGCCGGCCTGGATGCAGATGGCGTAGGCGTCCGCCGCGGGGCTGCGCTCGATGCCGAGGAGGCGCTCGGCGAGGAGCAGGTGCCCGGTCGAGCTGACGGGGAGGTACTCGGTCACGCCCTCCACGAGGCCGAGGATCAACGCGTCCAACCAGCTCATGGCGCGGTTGCGGAGAAGCTGCGGAGGTAGGCCACGAGGTCCGCCACGTCGGCGTCGGAGAGCTCGGTGAAGGACGACATCGAGGTGCCGGGCCGGCCGGCGCGGATCGCCGTGGCGACCAGCACGTCCGCCTTGCCGGCCCAGTAGGCGGCCGCCGTGAAGTCGGAGGGCTTGGGCTTGAGCGCGATGGCCGCGGGGCCCTTGCCGTTGCCGGCGGTGCCGTGGCACGCGGTGCAGCTGGCGGCGTAGAGCACCTTGCCGGCCGCGGGATCCGCTGCGAAGGCCGCGGAGACGAGCATCCAGGTCAACATCGGGCGGACGTATCGCGACCGCGCCCTACTGGCCCTCGCCGCCCTCGGCATCGGCCTTGTCCTTCTCGTTCTGGGGCGGAGGCGGCTTCTTCCCCTCGAGCGTGTCCTTGAGGTACTGGAGGATGCGGCGGCTGTCGTGCTCGTCGATGTCCTCGCTGTAGGCGGGCATCCGGCCGCGCCCCTGCTGGATCACGTCGACCAGGGCGTCGAACTTCCCGCCCTTGATCTTGCCTTCCAGGCTCGGCACCCCGCCCACGAGCGCGGCGGCCGCGGGGCCGTCCCCCTTGCCGGTGGCGCCGTGGCACTGCCAGCAGGACTGGGTCCACAACTTCTTCCCGACCTCGTAGTCGGGCGGGCGCTTGCTCGGCATCGTGCTGGTACCGTCGGGCTTCGCGACGGCGGCGCCGACGGAGAGCGCCACAGACAGGGCGAGCGCGGCCCCGAGCAGCGTGCGGGTGGACGGCATCGGCACCTCCGCCCGCGGCAGGCGGGCACCCGAGCAAAAATGAAACGAGGCCGTGCTTCGATTAGGAAGCACGGCCTCGTAGATGGCGGAGCGGACGGGACTTGAACCCGCGGCCTCCGGCGTGACAGGCCGGCGTTATAACCAACTTAACTACCACTCCAAAACCAACTTCAACCGAATGGTGGGCGGAACAGGGCTCGAACCTGCGACCCGTACCTTGTAAGGGTACTGCTCTACCGGCTGAGCTATCCGCCCGCGACACTCGTCGAAGCGACCCCAACCATTTACCCGGCCCTCTCCGGAGCGTCAAGGCGGCGGCGCGGGTGGACGAACTTTTTCCGTCCCCGCCGGCCGCCCCCCCCTCCCCGTCAGGACGGCATGGGCCCCTCTTCCGTGGCGGGCGTGGACGCCTCGGCGGGCGCGTCCACCGCACGCGCGCGCGCCAGGCCCTTGAAGATGTCGTCGGTGCCACGCACGGCCAACGCCAGCTTCAGCACCTCGTCCATGTGCTCGACCGGCAGGATCTCCAGCCGCTCCTTCACCATGCGCGGGATGTCGCGGAGGTCCTTCTCGTTGTCCTTCGGGATGAGCACCCGCCGCACGCCCGCCTGGACCGCCGCGAGGAGCTTCTCCTTCAGGCCGCCGATCGGTCGCACGTTGCCCCGGAGCGTGATCTCGCCGGTCATGGCGACGTCGCGCCGCACCGGGAGGTGGCACACGGAGCTGACCACCGCGGTGGCGAGGGTGATGCCGGCGCTCGGACCGTCCACGCCCCAGAGCTCGGGGACGTGCACGTGCACGTCCAGGCGCGACCAGAAGTCCTTCTCCAGCCCGAGCGGCTCGCTGCGGCTGCGCATGTACGTGATGGCGGCCTCGCAGCTCTCGCGGAACACGCTGCCGAGCTGGCCGGTCATCGTGGTCTTGCCGCCGCCGGGGACCACCATCGCCTCGATCGGCACCATGACGCCGCCCGCGCTGGTCCACGCGAGGCCGTTCACGAAGCCGTACTCGTCGTTCGCGCCGATGCGTCCGAAGCGGAAGCGCGGCACCCCGAGGAAGCGCTCGATCGCCGCGCTGTCCACGCGCACGCGCGTCTCCGGGCCCTTGAGCACCACCTGCCGGGCCACCTTGCGGCACACCCCCGCGAGCTCGCGCTCCAGGTTGCGCACGCCGGCCTCGCGCGTGTACTCGCGCACCACGCGGGTGACGGCCTCCTTGGAGACGCGGATGTTCGTCACCTTCAGGCCGTTCGCCTCCATCTGCTTCGGCATCAGGTAGCGCCGGGCGATCGCCAGCTTCTCGGCTTCGGTGTACCCGGCGAGGCGCACGATCTCCAGGCGGTCCAGGAGCGGCGTGGGGATGCCGGAGAGCGAGTTGGCGGTGCAGACGAAGAGCACGCGCGACAGGTCGTAGTCGAGGTCGAGGTAGTGGTCGTTGAAGGCCATGTTCTGCTCGGGATCGAGCACCTCGAGCAGCGCCGCGCTCGGATCGCCGCGGAAGTCGCTCGACATCTTGTCGATCTCGTCGAGCAGGAACACGGGGTTGGACGAGCCCGCCTTCTTCAGGCTGTGCGCGATCTTCCCCGGCATGGCGCCGATGTACGTGCGGCGGTGGCCGCGGATCTCGGCCTCGTCGCGCACGCCGCCGAGCGCCACCCGAACGAACTTGCGATCCGTCGCGCGCGCGATCGACCGCGCCAGGGAGGTCTTCCCGACGCCGGGCGGCCCCACGAGGCAGAGGATGGGGCCGTTCATGCGCTTCACGAGCGAGACGACCGAGAGGTACTCGAGGATCCGCTGCTTCACCTTGCGGAGCCCGAAGTGGTCGGCGTCGAGTACGCGGCTCGCCTCGGCGACGTCGATGCGGTCCTCCGTGCAGTGGTCCCACGGCATCGACACGATCCAGTCGATGTAGTTGCGGACCACCGCGGCTTCGGCGCTCATCGGGTTCATCATCTTGAGCTTGCGGAGCTCGCGGGCGACGCGCTCCGCGGCCTCGTCCGAGAGGCGCTTCTCGGAGATGCGGGCTTCGAGCTCCTGGAGCTCGAGCCGGAACTCGTCCTTCTCGCCGAGTTCGCGCTGGATCGCCTGCATCTGCTCGTTGAGGTAGTGCTCCTTCTGCGAGCGCTCCATCTGCTTCTGCACGCGCGTCTTGATCTTGCGTTCGACCTGCAGGATCTCCATCTCGGCCTGGAGGAGCTTCTGCACCCGCTCCAGCCGCGCCACAGGCTCGAGGAGCTCGAGGACCTCCTGGCAGACCTCCGGCTTGAGGCCCATGTGCCGCGCGAGCGTGTCGGCGAGGCGCCCGGCGTCGTCGATGGCGTTGACCGCGAGGAGGGTCTCCGGCGGGATCGCCTTGTTCAGCCGCGCGTACTCCTCGAAGGAGGTGCGCACGGCCCGCATCAGCGCGTCCACCTCGGGGCCGCTGGCGGGGACCTCGACGATCTCCTCCACCTCGGCGCGGAAGCAGTCGTCGTCCGCCGCGAAGCGCACGACGCGGCCGCGGCGCCGGCCGTCGACCAGCACCTTGAGCTTCGCGTCCGGGAGCCGCATCACCTGGACCACCGTGGCGATCGTGCCGATCAGGTGCACGTCGTCCGGGCCGGGGTCCGAGGTGAGCGCCTCGCGCTGGGCCGTGAGGAAGATCTCCTTGTCGACCCGCACGGCCTCGTTCAGCGCGGCGATGGACTTCTCCCGCCCAACGATGAACGAGACCGCCGAGTGAGGGAAGACGACCAGCTCCCGAAGGGGGAGGAGGGGGAGCTTCCGCGTGCCTCCCGGCGCCGCTGCGCCCGGTGATCCCGCGTTCCGCCGCTCACGAAAGAACATCCTCGCCCTCCCCTAGTCGGCGCCCTGCGCGCGCCTCGCTACCGGGCCCATTCGCCCTCGTTCTCGTAGACAAGGATCGGGTCCTTCTTCCGCCCGACCACTTCGTCCGTGATGACACATTCGCGTACGTTGCTCTTCCCGGGCAATTCGTACATTACATCGAGCATCAACTCTTCGAGGATGGCGCGCAGGCCGCGCGCGCCGGTCTTGCGCTTGACCGCCTCCTTCGCGATGGCGAGGAGCGCGGGCTCCGTCAGCTTGAGGCTGACGTTCTCCATCTCGAAGAGCTTCTGGTACTGCTTGACCAGCGCGTTGCGCGGGCGCGTCAGGATGTCGATGAGCGCGTGCTCGTCGAGCTCGTCGAGGGTCGCGACCACGGGGAGGCGGCCGACGAACTCGGGGATCATACCGAAGCGGAGGAGGTCCTCCGTCTCGATGAGGGAGAGGAGCTCGCCGGTCTTGAGCTTCTCCTGCGACTTCACGCTCGCGCCAAAGCCGACGCCGCCCTTGTTGATCCGCTGCTCGACGATCTTGTCGAGGCCGACGAAGGCGCCGCCGCAGATGAACAGGATGTTCGAGGTGTCGATCTGCAGGAACTCCTGCTGCGGGTGCTTGCGGCCGCCCTTCGGCGGGACGTTCGCCACCGTGCCCTCGATGATCTTGAGGAGGGCCTGCTGCACGCCCTCGCCCGAGACGTCGCGGGTGATCGACGGGTTCTCCCCCTTGCGGGCGATCTTGTCGATCTCGTCGATGTAGATGATGCCCTTGACCGCGCGCTCGACGTTGTACTCGGCCGCCTGGAAGAGCGAGAGGACGACGTTCTCGACGTCCTCGCCGACGTACCCGGCCTCGGTCAGCGACGTGGCGTCGCAGATCGTGAAGGGCACGTTGAGGAAGCGGGCGAGGGTCTGGGCGAGGAGGGTCTTGCCGGTGCCGGTCGGGCCGATGAGCAGGATGTTGCTCTTCTGGAGCTCGACGTCATCGCGCGTCGAGCGGCTGTCGATGCGCTTGTAGTGGTTGTGCACCGCGACGGAGAGCACCTTCTTCGCGCGCTCCTGGCCGACCACGTAGTCGTCCAGGTGGCGCTTGATCTCGACCGGCTTGGGGACCATCGCGCGGGTCGCGTAGTAGTCCTCGCGCTCGTACTCTTCGGTGATGATGTCGTTGCAGAGCTCGACGCACTCGTCGCAGATGTAGACCGACGGCCCCGCGATGAGCTTCCGCACGTCCTTCTGCGACTTTCCGCAGAAGGAGCACGTCAGATCCTTCTCGCGCGTTTTCCTGTTCACCAGCGGCCTCCAGGCCAGGTCGGATGCCCAGCGTTCGACTATCGGTTGCTCACCGTTTCACTGAAGGGCGTTCGGACGGCGCGGGGCCGTCCGGATGCCGATCACTTGGGCGCGCCGCCCTTGGGCTGGATGATCTCGTCGACGATGCCGTACTTGATCGACTCGTCGGCGGTCATGATGTAGTCGCGCTCGAGGTCCTTGGCGATGCGCTCGGGATCCTGGCCCGTGTGGAGGGCGAGGATGTCGTTGAGCTCCCGCTTGACGCGGATGATCTCCTTGGCCTGGATCTCGATGTCCGTGGCCTGGCCCTGCGCGCCGCCGAGCGGCTGATGGATGAGCACCCGGCCGTGCGGGAGGATGCGGCGCTTGCCCTTGGCGCCCGCGGCGAGGAGGATGGCGCCCATGGACGCGGCCTGCCCCATGCAGATGGTCTGCACGTCGGGCTTGATGTAGTTCATGGTGTCGTAGATCGCCATGCCGGCCGTGATCACGCCACCCGGGCTGTGGATGTACAGGAACACGTCCCGCTCGGGATCCTGGGACTCCAGGAAGAGGAGCTGGGCCACGATCACGTTCGCGACCTGGTCGTTGATGGCCGAGCCCAGGAAGATGATGCGGTCGGTCAGGAGCTTGGAGTAGATGTCCGACACCCGCTCGCCGCGGTGCGTCTGCTCCGAGACATAGGGGATGTGGTAGCTGGCGACGGGGTCGATGGGCATGCTGTTCCTTTGAATCCTGAGAACGTAACGCCCTTGGTTCCCGCGCGGCGATTCGGCGAGGGAGACGTCCACAGCGTCGGGTACGCGGAGGACGGAGCGAGGGAGGAACCCGCTGTGCGGCACCGTTCTGCCCCGGCCGTACGAAAAATCTGGCCCGGCGGAGGCCGCGCCGCCGACCGGCGCGCTGGGGAGCG
>CAJBVW010000209.1 GCA_903959175.1 uncultured Pseudomonadota bacterium | reverse complement strand
TAGGCGGCCACGGTCACGGCCTTGCCGGCGAGCACGAGCTCGACCGCGCGCTCCCACCGCAACACCTTCATGGGGCCGTAGTCGGCGTTGAGCTGGAGGGCGAAGGGCGTCGACATACGAGCTCCCGCGGTGGCGGGCCTCGCGAGAGCCCCGCGTTCGCAGGATCATCGCCGGACCTACCCCCCCTCGTATACCCCTATGTCGGCCGTTTTCTTCCGCGGGGGGCCGGAGCTAGATCGACATCCCCTCGATCGCCGCCAGCACGGCCCCGCCCCGCCCGGCGACGGTCGGAGGGAGTGCGCACCGCGCTACGTTGGCGCGATGGACCTGCTCGAAACCCTCACCACCGCCCGCGCCCGCGCCGCCGCCGCGCCCTCCGACGCCGCCGCGTGGCTCGCCCTCGCCGACGTGCTCGAGGTCGCAGACCGCGGCGCGCTCGACGCCGACGCCGGCTTCCAGCTCGCCGTCGACCGCTGGGACGCGCTCACCCGCGTCGCGATGCTGATGCCCACGATCGCGAACCTCCGCGCCCAGGTCACCTGCGTCGCGCTGCTCTCCCGCCGCGCCACCGACCGCGGCCACCCCGACCTCGCCGTGGCGATGGCCCGCGAGCAGGCCGAGGCCGCCCACACCTGGCTGCGCCTCGCGCTCCGCACGAAGGACCCCGCCCCCGAGGACGCCGCGAAGCTGCTCGTCGGCGGCGCCCAGACCGTCGCCGAGCACTTCCTCGCGCGGGGCGAGGGCGACGACGCCGCGCTCGCGCTCGTGATGATGCTCGCGGGCCTGCACACGCTCGCCCAGCGCACCGGCCGGCCCGAGCACGCGCTCCAGATCGCCGGGGTGCACCTGCACCTCTCGGGGGTCGCCAAGGCGCCCGAGGGCGCGCGCGTCCACCTCACGAGCGCGCGCGACGTGCTCGACAAGCTGGACGCCGCGGGCCTCACCCACCCGGTCCAGGCGCAGGTGCGGGAGCAGGTGGAGGCGCGGTTGCGGGCGTTGGACGGGGACTGATCCGCGCGCCTCTCCGCCCCGCCCACCTGATCCCGCAGCGGCCGCGCGCCCGGGCGCGGTCCGTCTGCCCTACGAGCAGCCGCTCGTGCCGCCGCAGGTGACGCACTTGAGGCAGGCCCCGTTGCGCACCATCGTCATCGCGCCGCACTCGGGGCAGGCGTCCCCCTCGTAGCCGCGCGCCTTCGCGTCGCGCACCTGCTGGGTGTGCCCGCTGACCGTGACCGTGGGCTGGATGCGGACCTGGCCGTTGACCACGGCGGCGCGGACCTCGGGGGAGGCGGGCGTCGTGGCGGGGGGCGCGGCGTCGACGTCCACCGCGATGTCCGAGATCATCACGTTGCGCACCGCGACGGTCTCCTCCTCTACGTACGCCGGGGTCTCGGTGTGCATCGCGTCGTGGCGCAGCTCGTCGGGGTGGACGTGCGCGAGGTCGTGCCGGCCCATGTAGGTGATGGCGAGCTCGCGGAAGATGTAGTCGATGATCGACGTGGCCATCTTGATGTGGTCGTTGCCGCGGACGATGCCGTTGGGCTCGAAGCGCGAGAACAGGAACTGCTCCGCGAACTTCTCGAGCGGCACGCCGTGCTGGAGGCCGATGGAGATCGCGATGGCGAAGCTGTTCATCAGGCTCCGGAAGGCCGCGCCTTCCTTGTGCATGTCGATGAAGATCTCGCCGAGGGTGCCGTCGTCGTATTCGCCCGTGCGGAGGAACACCTTGTGCCCGCCCACCACGGCCTTCTGGGTGTAGCCCTTGCGACGATCCGGGAGGCGGCGGCGCTTGGCGAGGTAGCGCACGATGACGCGCTCGGCGAGCTGGGCCGCCTGGGCGGTGGGGGTCTGCGCGTAGAGCTCGGCGGTGGAGGCCGCCATCCCCGGGGCGCGGGCCGCGTGCGGCTCCATGTCGAGGGCCGCGAAGAGGTCCTGCGCGAACATCGAGGAGAGCGGCTGGGAGAGCTTCGAGCCGTCGCGGTAGATCGCGTTGGCCTTGAGCGCGAGGCGCCACGAGAGCAGGTAGGCCTGCTTCACGTCCTCGACGGACGCGTCGTTCGGCATGTTGATCGTCTTGCTGATGGCGCCCGAGATGAACGGCTGGCAGGCCGCCATCATGCGGATGTGGGCCTCGTAGCTGATGAAGCGCACGCCGTTGCGGCCGCAGCGGTTCGCGCAGTCGAACACCGGGTAGTGCTCGGCCTTGAGGTACGGGGCGCCCTCGATCGTCATGGTGCCGCAGGCCCAGGCGTTGGCGGCCTCGATCTGGGAGGGGGAGAAGCCGATGGCGGCGAGCAGGTCGAGCGTCGGATCGATCATCTGGGCGTTGGTGAGCCCGAGGACCGAGCGGCAGAAGGCCTCGCCGAGCGCGAACTTGTTGAAGACGAACTTGATGTCGAAGGCGGTCGGCAGGCCCTTCTCGAGCTTGCCGAGCGTCTCGTCGTCGAAGCCCTTGGCGCGGAGGGTCTCGTGGTTGACGCCCGGGGCGCCCTTGAGGGAGCCGCGGCCGCGCGCGTAGTCGACGATGGCCTGGACTTCCGCCGGGGCGTAGCCGAGCTTCGTGAGCGCGGGGGGCACCGACTCGTTGACGATCTTGAAGTAGCCGCCGCCGGCGAGCTTCTTGAACTTCACGAGGGCGAAGTCGGGCTCGACGCCGGTGGTGTCGCAGTCCATCACGAGGCCGATGGTGCCGGTGGGGGCGATGACCGTCGTCTGTGCGTTGCGGTAGCCGTGGGCCTCACCGAGGGCGAGCGCGGAGTCCCACGCCTTGCGCGCGTACTCGAGCATCTGGGTCGGGCACTTGTCCGGCGCGATGGGCACGGGGCGCACGGAGAGGCCCTCGTAGTCGGTGGCGCCGTAGGCGGCGCGGCGGTGGTTGCGGATGACGCGGAGCATGTGCTCGCGGTTGCGCTTGTAGGAGGGGAAGGGCCCCTTCTCCTTGGCGATGCGCGCGCTCTGGGCGTAGGACTCGCCGGTCAGCACGGAGGAGAGGGCGCCGCAGATGGCGCGGCCCTCGTTGCTGTCGTAGGGGTGGCCCATGACCATGAGCAGGGTGCCGAGGTTGGCGAAGCCGAGGCCGAGCGTGCGGAAGTCCCACGAGAGCTTGGCGATCTGGCTGCTCGGGTACTGCGCCATGCCGACGCTGATCTCGAGCACGGTGGTCCAGATGCCGATGGCGTGGACGTAGGCGTCGAGGTCGAAGGCGCCGACGGCGACGCCTTCCCCGGCGGTGTGGAACCGCATCAGGTTGAGCGAGGCGAGGTTGCACGCCGTGTCGTCGAGGAACATGTACTCGGAGCACGGGTTCGACGCGTTGATCCGGCCATCCTCGGGGCAGGTGTGCCACTCGTTGATGGTCGTGTCGAACTGGAGACCGGGGTCGGCGCAGGACCACGCGGCCTCGGAGATGTCGTCCCACAGCTCCTTGGCGCGGAGGGTCTTCTTGATGATGGCGGGGGAGCGGTAGGTGAGGTGCCACTCCTCGTCGCGGAGCATCGCGTCCATGAACGCGTTCGGGACGCGCACGGAGTTGTTGCTGTTCTGGCCGGACACGGTGGCGTAGGCCTCGCCGTCCCAGTCGGTGTCGTAGGTGGCGAAGTCCATCTTGGCGAAGCCCTGCTTCGCAAACTGGAGGGCGCGTACGATGTAGTTGTCGCTGACGCCGTCGGCACGCGCGTCACGCATGGCGACGCGGAGGGCGTCGTTGTAGCGGGGGTCGTAGCGGCGGGCGCCCTCGAGCTCGGGGGCCTGGCAGGCCGCCATGACGCCGTTGAGGCGGCGCTCGATCATGCGGGAGCCTGCGACGATCGAGGCGACCTTCTGCTCCTCCTTCACCTTCCAGCCGATGAACTCCTCGATGTCCGGGTGGTCGAGGTCGAGGCAGACCATCTTGGCGGCGCGGCGGGTGGTGCCGCCGGACTTGATGGCGCCCGCGGCGCGGTCCCCGATCTTGAGGAAGCTCATCAGGCCGGAGGAGCGGCCGCCGCCGGAGAGGCGCTCGCCCTCGCCGCGGATGCGGCTGAAGTTGGTGCCGGTGCCCGAGCCGTACTTGAAGAGGCGGGCCTCGCGCGTCCAGAGGTCCATGATGCCGCCCTCGTTCACGAGGTCGTCGGCGACGGACTGGATGAAGCACGCGTGCGGCTGGGGGCGCTCGTAGGAGGACCCCGAGGCCACGATCTTCTTGGCCTTGTCGTCCCAGTAGTAGTGGCCCTGGGCGGGGCCGTCGATCCCGTACGCCCAGTGCAGGCCGGTGTTGAACCACTGGGGCGAGTTGGGCGCGCAGATCTGCGCGGTGAGCATGTAGCGGAGCTCGTCGTAGAAGACGTGGGCGTCGTCTTCCGTGGTGAAGAGCCCGTCCTTCCAGCCCCAGTAGGTCCAGCAGCCGGCGAGGCGGTCGAACACCTGCCGCGCGTCCCGCTCGGGGCCGTAGCGCCGATCCGCCGCCATCGCGGTGAGGGCGTCGGCGTCCGGGGCGCGCCGCGCGAGCCACGCGGGGATGTTCTTCTCCTCCACCACCTTGGTCGCCGCGGGCACGCCGGCCTTGCGGAAGTACTTCTGGGCGAGGATGTCGACCGCGACCTGCGAGAAGCCCGCCGGGACCTTGACGTCGTCCGCCTCGAACACCAGCTTTCCGTCCGGGTTGCGGATCTCGGAGCGCCGGGAGACGAACTCGAACGCGTCGTACGGAGAGGTGAGGCCCTGGGTGTAGCGGCGGGAGAATTGCATGGGGGCTCCGAGCGGGCGTGCGGACGCGACGAAGGGGGGGGATCGGCGGGGATGGGGCGGCGCCCCCCGGGCACGAGCCCGAGGCGTTGTTCGAGCGAGGGAGGGGCCAGACGCCGGCCACTCTAAGCGGCCACACCCGCGGAGGTCAAGCCTCGGACCACCATATCTTGGGCCCTCTGTTGACGCGTCACACTACACATGGTGTCCACAAGTTATCCACGGACAGACCGCGGGTTACCAGCAGGTTACCCATAGAGGCGTCGGCGCGGCGCGAAGGGGCACCGTCGCGACCGCTTCAGTGGAGGTCGGGCCGCGCGGTGAGCGTCAGCAGGTGCTCGTTGGCGAGGCGGAGCTGCACCGAGAGCGCGTCGATCAGGCCGCGCCGGAACGCGCGCCCCTCGACCGAGTTCTCCGACTCGAGCTGGCTGTAGACGGCGCCCGTGATGCGCACGAGGTAGGTCGGCTCGAGGGCGCGGCAGGTGGCGGTGCGCGCGCGCGCGTCGGTGAGGGCGACCACGCCGAAGACGTGGCCGGGCCCGAGGGTGGCGACGCGCTCGAAGCGGTCGGCACCGACGGAGCAGTACACGCCGACGCGCCCCTCGGCGACGATGTAGGCGTCGTCCGCGGCGCGGCCCTCGTGCACGACGGTGTCCCCCGCGCCGACCGCCACCATGTGGAGGCGGGACGCGACGGCGCGGAGCACGGTGTCGTCCCGGCCGGCGAAGCCATGGGTGGCGCGGAGCACGTCGAGCATGCGCGGCGCGGCGGTGCGGGGCATCTCGCCGCCGACCCCGAGCACGGTGGCGATGCGCCCGAGGAAGCCGCGTTGCTGGTTCATCGTCAGCACTTCTCCGGCGGCGCGGCCGGCGATGCGCTGGTCGGTCTCGCGGAGGCGCGCGGCCACGGTGCGGAGCGCGAGCGTCTCGAGCTGGCGCGCGAGGGGGTTGTCGCCGAGGCGGAGGAAGCGGAGCCCCTCCTCGTCGAGCACGAGCACCTTCGTGGGGCTCACGGTGGTGACGGTGGCGCAGCGGCGGTCGAACGAGCCGAAGAGGGCCATCTCGCCCACGAGCTCGCCCCGGCCGATCTGCCCGAGGTTGACGCCGCCGAGGCTCACGACGAGCTCGCCCTCGACCACGACCAGCATGCTGCGGTCGGATTCGCCCTCCTCGAGGAGGACCTCGCCCGCGCCGAGCTCGTAGGGCTTGAAGGCCGCGAACGCCTGGGCGCGCTGCTCCTGGTCGAGGCCGGTGAAGAGGCCGGTGCGCTCAATCTCGTGGGCTTCCATCGACTAGGGCTCCCGGAGCGCGTGCGCGCGCGAACGTTCCCACGCCTGGACCCGATCCTTGGCGTTCGCCCCTTCTAACTCGAGGTCGTGCAGACGGGAACCGTCCAGCACCGAGGCGAGGTAGCTCGTGGCGGCGAGGCTCACGCCCGCGATCGAGAGGGCCTGCCAGGAGGCGAACTCGGAGTCGTCCTCCGCCTCGGCCGCGGCGTATCCCTTGATGGTGGCGACGGTGAGCGTCGCGATGCCTGCGGCCTGGGTGGCGGTGTAGACCGCGCCGCGCACGGGCTTACCGTGCACGTACACACCGACGCCGAACGGGGCGAGGGTCCAGCCGGGGGGGGCAGCGAGGGCGGCGGAGAGCAGGCTGATGAGCACCATTGCACACGGTTAGCCCGACGCGGGCGCGCGCGGAATGTGCGGGCGTCGTCCGGCGCCCCCGGCCTCAGCCCGTGCCCTGAGGAAGCGCCTTGACCTTGGCCTTTCCGTCCTCGACCACGACGCGGAACTTCACGCCTTCGCACTGGTACGTGCTCTTGATCTGCCGCACCTGCTTCTTGAGCGCCTCACGAACGGCGTCGAACGAGATGTTGTCCGTGCCCTGCCCGCACTTGGTGCGCGCCTCGAGGTAGCGGTCGAACACGAGCTTGTAGGCGCGCTCCTCGCGCTCCTGGGCCTCGTGCCGCTGCCGGAGCACCTCGATCTGCTCCGCGGGGAGGTCGGGGATGAGCTCGCTGGGCACCGCCTTCGCCTTGGCGTCGGCGCGGAAGCGCATCTTCGGGTGGGTGCCGCGCTCCATCAGCACGAGGTTGCGCTGCCAGTAGAGCTCCTGGCTCTGGAAGCGCGCCTTGAGCGTCTGGTACCGGAAGCGCTGGACCGAGTTGGTGATCGGCTCGTCCTGGAAGTCCCGCATCAGACGCCGTACCTCGTCGCGCGCGCGGAGCGGCTCGATGCGTTCGAGCCCCGAGAAGTACTTCTCGTAGTCGATCTTCAGGACGAACATCTTCTGCTCGACCTCGTCCAGCTCCACCGAGAGGCCTCGATCCGCCTTTTCGATCCGTGCCATCCTTGCACCGCCCCGGGCACGATACCATCGGACGCTGAGGTCGAGATGCCGATCCGCGTGTTGGTGGTCGACGACGAGCCCGCGATCCGCGAGCTGCTCACGGAGTACCTCCGCGGCCGAGGGCTGATCGTGAACGCCGTGGCCGACGGCGAAGCGGCGCAGGTGCTCCTCGAGAGGGAGCCGCCCGACATCGTCCTGACGGACCTGAAGCTGCCCGGGGTCGACGGGATCGAGGTCGTGCGCAGGGCCGCCGCGTGCGACCCGGCGGTGCCGGCCCTGATGATGACCGGGTTCGGGACGGTCGACACCGCGGTCTCCGCGTTCACCGCCGGGGCGCGGGACTACCTCGCCAAGCCCTTCCGCCTGCGGGACCTCTACGCCTCCCTCGAGCGCGTGCTGCTCGCCGCCCAACGCGACCGCCGCCACGCCTGGGCCTCCACCGCGATGGACCTCCTCGCGCGCGCCGAGACAGTGGAGGCCCCCGCGGACGCCGAACGCCTCGTCCCCGAGCTCGCGGCCCTCGTGCGGGCGGCGCCGGAGCGGGCCTCGCTGGCCGTTTTCCTCCGCGCGGAGCCCGACGCGCACCCGCTCGGCGCGTCCCGCTGGGTCACCCTCTCGCCCGCCCTCCCCGCGCTCCTCCCCTACGTCCGCGCGGTCGACGCCGCGCTGCGGCGGACGGCGCCGTGAGCCGCGCCGCGCCGTCGTGAGCGCCCCCGCGATCGAGGTGCACGCCCTGCCGGCCGCCCCGCTCTGGGAGGACGCCGTGGCGGACAGCCGCGCGCCCCGCTCCGCCCTCACCGTGCGCGCGCCGCTCGGCGCGGACGCCGGTGGTGCCGCCATCGACGCCACGCTCGCCCTGCCCGTGCCCCTCGTGGAGCTCCGCTCGGGGACACTCCGCCTCCAGGTCGGGCTGGCCGCGGCCGCCTTCCTCGGCTTCGTCGGAGACGGCCCGCTCGTCTTCGACTTCGAGACCTTCGACGGCTGGTTCGCCCTCCCGGTGGACGCCGCCGTCGGCCCGTGGTCCGCGCGCCTCGAGTGGGCGCACCTCTCCGCCCACTACGGCGACGGCGTACGCGACAACGCCGAGCGCCCCGGGAACTTCGACGCGTACAGCCGCGAGTGGGTCCGCCTCTGGGGGGCGCGCGCCCTCGGCCCCGCGCGCGTCTACGCCTCCGCGTGGGCCCTCCTCCACACGCTCCCGGAGGCGCCTCCGCTCGGCGCGTCCGGGGGCGCGGAGGTCGAGGGCCCCTGGCCGATCGCGCCCTACCTCGCGCTGGACGTGCGGCTCGCCCAGGAGGACGGGTGGGCCCCCGCCCTCGCCGGGCAGGTCGGCGGGCGGCTCGTCTCGGGCACGCACCGGCTGAGGCTCGGGCTCGCGGGGCGCGTCGGCCCCGAGGACACCGGCAAGCTGCGGCCGGGAGACGAGGCGTGGCTGGGGGTGACGCTCGCCTACGATCGCGTGGCCGCCGCCATCGCCGACGATCAGCGCGCGGCGCAGTCGCTCCCGGGGAGCCCCTCGGGATCCCCCTGATCGACCCACCAGGTCTCCACCTGGGAGTAGGCGCCGGCGTAGGGATCGATGGTGGCCTCGCTCGCGTCCTGCAGCTCGAAGTGCAGGTGGGGCGCCGAGGAGTAGCCGCTCGACCCGACCAGCCCGAGGGTGTCCCCGCAGGACACCTCGTCCCCGACGGACACGGCGACGCTGTCCGTCTTCATGTGCCAGTACAAGGTGCGGTATCCGCCCTCATGCTCAAGGATGACGTAGTTGCCGTTCATCGGGAAGCCGTCGCAGTTGATGCCGTCGACGGTGGCCTCGCAGCGGTCGTAGTTGCCGTCGTCCGTGTCGACCACCACGCCGTCCGCCGCGGCCACGATCGGGGTGCTCCCGGCGTCCATCGTGTCGAAGCCGCCGAGGAGGAGGTAGTCGCTCCCGTCGTGCTCGTCGTAGCACCAGGGGAAGGCGCGGCCGTCGTAGCTGGTGCACAGGATCTGGCCGAGCGTGTCGGTGTGGACCACGGGATCGTGATCGACGCCCACGACCTGCTCGAAGAGCGCACGGTCGGCGAGGGGGAAGCGGAAGGCGAGGGCCCCGCGCGGGACCACCTGCTCCTCCGCGGCCGTGTCCTCCGGTGCGCGCTGGGACACGGGCTCCTTGTCGAGTTCGGCGCAGCCGACGAGCCACCACATGCCCGGCTATGTAGCCCCGCCCCCCTCCGAGCGCCCCGTGTTTCTCTGGCTCCTCGCCTGTGCTTTCCACGTGCCTCCGCCGTCGGCCGGGGCGATGGCGCCGCTCCCCCTCGTCGCGCAGGCGGCAGACCCGGCGCGGCCCTACGCCCGCGTGGACGAGCGGCTCTGGTTCGTCGACACCGGCGCCTCCCGCACCACCTGCGACGACGCCTTCGTCGCCGCCCTCGGCGTCCCCAGCGTCGTGACCCTGAAGCGCTCGTGGGGCGAGGTCGGGAGCGTCCCGCTCCGGCGCGCCGTGCTGCGGGACGTGACCATCGGCGGCTGGACCTTCCGGCGGCTCCCGTGCGCCGTGCGGGACCTCGGATCCACCAGCTCCATCCCCGTGGATCCCGCGGACCCCGTCGCCGGCGTGCTCGGCGCGAACCTGCTCCGGCACTTCGTGACCGACCTCGACCGCGGCGCCGGGGCCCTCCGCCTCCACGCGACCGCCCCGGCGGGCCTCGAGGCGGCGCTCGCGGCGTCCGTGCCGCTGCGGCGCGAGCGCGGGACGGGCCCCCGCCTGGTCGCGTCGCTCGTCGTGGACGGCGCGCCCGTCGACGTCGTGGTCGACACCGGCGCCGACCGAACCTACCTGCCGCTCACGACTGGCGAGGAAGAGGCGCGCTACGCCGCCGAGCGGCAGGGCACCGGGCCCGGGGGCGCGCGGGTGACCGAGGTGGTGATCCGGCGCGTCGGCGCCGCCACGCTCGGCGGCCGGGCGGTGCCGGTCGCGCGCTACGTCTACCGGAAGGGTCGGCCGGGGCTCCTCGGCATGGACGCGCTCGCGTTCGTGCGGGTCGCGGTGGACGGTCCGGGGCGGCGCCTCGCGTGGGTCGCGGAGCCGGCCCCGCCGCTCGCGGTCACGCCGGCGCCGTAGCGCCTACTCTCGGAGCAGCGCGTCGACCGTCTGTTGGTCGGCGCCGGGGAACTTGTACTGGCCGAAGTCCTCCGGGCGCGCCCACACGAGCTTGTGGACGCGGGTGCCCGAGGGTTCCCCGAGGATGCCGCAGCGGTAGACGACCATGTCGAGGGTGTAGCCCTCGTAGGCGTGGGTCACGTGGAGCACGCGGTGGCCGATCTGGACGCCGACGCCGAGGCGGTCGTTCAGGGTGCGACGGAGGGCGTCGCCGTCGCTCTCGCCGTCCCGCACGCGGCCGCCCGGGAACTCCCAGAGCAGCGGCAGCGCGGCCTCGGGGCGGCGCTGGGTGATGAGGTAGCAGCCGTCGCGCTCGATCTCGGCGGCGACGACGCGGATGTGGGGGACGGGCACGGCGGGCTCGGGGGGCCGTCCAGGATAGCACGCGGCCCCCTCCGCCGCGGGCCGCCGAGACACGGCTTGACCCGGATTCGCGAGGATGGGGCCGGTGAACCGGGGGCTGCCCGGCGCGCGGCCGGG
>CAJBVW010000208.1 GCA_903959175.1 uncultured Pseudomonadota bacterium | reverse complement strand
CGACCGCGACCCCGGCCGCCTCACCGTCTCGGGCCCCCACGGCCCCGGCCGAGTCGCCGTCGCCGGCCCCCGTAGCCTCTCCCCCGCCCCGCTCTCCCCCGCGTGAGCCCCCCTCGTCTGCGCTCGCAGTCCGCGTCGCCGGCCTCGTCGGGCCCTCCGTCCGCCTCCGCGGCGACTTCGAGCCGGCGCTCGGCGTGGCGGCCGACCTTCGCGTGCGTGCCGGCGCTCCCTGGCTCCAGGCGGCCGTCTCCTACGATGCGCCCACTGCGGTGGCCTCAGCCGCCACGGCCAGCACCGTGCGCTTCGGCGGCCTCGCGGGCGCGAACCTCGCGCTCTGGCCGGGCGGCGAGCTGGGGCTCGGAGCGGGCGCGTTTGCCCAGCGCTGGCTCATCGTCGATGTCGACGGCGCGCACGGCGCGTGGGGCGGCGAGCTGCGGGCCCAGCTCGCGCTGGAGCAGCGGGTGCTCGGGCGGTTCGGCCTCCAGCTCGGGGTCGCGCCGACCCTCGATCTCCAGAGTGTCCGGATCATCGGTGCTTCCCTCGATCCCTCTCCCGTGAGCGTCGAACTTTTCTTGAAAGTTCGTGCGGGCGAGTGATCGCGCGGGGCCAGTCCCTCCAAGTACGTGTGTCGGATGCTCTCGCCGACTTCACCCCCGAGGTCCTCATGCACAGCTTGCTCCTGCTCCTCGCCGCCGGCTGCGGCGATGTCACCATCAACGTCGACGCCGAGAAGAATGAAGGCGGGGCCGTCCCCGACAGCGGCAGCGACGACACCGGCCCCGTCGACGACACGGGCGAGACGGGCAGCGGGCTCGACGTGTGGGAGGGGGGCGGTGCGTGGTCGGCGGAGGATCCCACCGTCGTCTACTCGCTCGACGACATCACCGTGTTTGAGGGGATCTGGATTCGCGACGTCACCTCGGATGCCAATGAGGACATCGTCATCGTCACGTGCACCTACGCCTCCGATTACGTGAGTGGCGTGCGGTCCGTCCGGACCTACCCGGGTGACGGACGCGGCGGCTTCAGCGCGGAGATCACCACCGTCGGCACCCCGGCCGACGTTTGCGGCGGTGGGGTCGCCCTCGGTGACATCGACGGAGACGGCGCCGTCGACGTGGTCGGGCCGTTCACGGGCGGCATCGCCGTGTTCTTCGGGAGCAGCGGCGGGTTTACCTCCGAGGTGGGCATCGACCGTGGGTACTTCGGCGGCGGGCTCTCGGGCGTGGTTGACTTGGACGGAGACGGCACCGACGAGCTGCTGGTTTGGAGCGGCGACAGCGCCGCCAACCAATACACCGAATTCCTCCGCTGGAACGGGAGCGGGGTGAGCCCGATCACGCCGCTGACCTCGTGGTATCCCTACGGCGCCGCGTACGGCATCCCCCTCTACCCCACCGTGTTGTTCGAGTACGACGCCGAGGGGGACGGGCGGCAGGAGGGCCTGATGGCCGGGATCGGCGGCACCCTCGGGGCGGACTGGGCCATGCTCGGATTGGGGTCGGGGGCCTCCCTCAGCGTGCAGGACAACTTCATTCTACCCCGCTATAGCACCGATGGCGTGATGTACGGCGCCGGTGTCGACCTCGACGGCGACGGCGAAGACGAGCTCGTGACCGGCGGCTACGACGGCCTGCAGGTCTACGACCCGTCCACCCGGCTCCGGGCCCAGATCTACCGGCAGAACACCGATTACACGCTCGGCTCCTTCCTGGTGGCCGGAAACCTCAACGGCGACGAGCATCCGGACGTGGTGGAGCTGGTGGCGGACTCCGCCGCCGGCGAAGTCGACGCGATCGTCTCGACCCATCTCGGGAACGGCGTGGATCTCGATGCCCCCGCGCAGATCCGCCTCCCGATCCCCGTGTCCCAGGAGGCGTGGCGGACCCTCGCGATGGGCGACCTCAGTGAGGACAACTGCGGAGACGTCGCGTTCATGGGTGGCTATCCGATCTCCGTGCACGTCATGTTGGGCCGCTGCGGCCGCTGACGATGAGGGCCACGCGCCACCTTCACCTCGCCGCGCCGGATCGGGACATGCGCCTGATCCGGCTCGTGCCGTTGGTCGCCGGCTGGTGTGCGCGCCTCGGGGGCGGGCACATCGACGCCGACGCCGCGGCCAGCGATGTGTTGGAGGTGCTCGTGCGCCGCTACGATGCCTACGATCCCGCCCGCTCGCTGGAGGGGTGGGCGTGGGGCATCACGGTGCGGGTGGTGCGCGACCACCGCCGCGCCGGCTGGTGGCGGCGTTGGATCCCGGGGGCCACGATAGAGCCACGGGCGTCGGGTTCGGCGAGCGGACCGGCGGAGCAGGCCGAGCTCACCGCGTTAGTGCAGGCGATCCTGGGGTCGCTGTCGGAGCTGCACCGCGAGGTGCTCGTGCTCCACGACCTCGAAGAGCGGCCCGCGCTCGAGGTGGCCGAGATCCTCGGGATCCCCGAGGGCACGGTGCGGAGCCGGGCGCGACTCGCCCGCGCGGCGTTCAAGGCCGAGGCGGAGCGCCGCGGGCTCTCCCTGAGCAACATCCTGGAGGAACCAAACGATGGCTGACTACCGCAAGCTGCTCCGCACGGCGCGGGAGGGCACCGAGGCGAGTGACCTCTCGGTAGAGGCGCTCGCGGCCATCGTCCGCGGCCCCGGGCGGCGCCCGGCGTGGCCCACGTGGGTCGGCGGCGGCGCGCTCCTCGCCGCGGCGGTGGCGCTTTTTGTGCTCTGGCCCGCCGCGCGCGTCGACCGCACGCTGAACCACGCGGGCGGGCTCGCGCTCGGCCCCCGCGTGCAGGTCATCGCCGACGGCGAGGGCCACGCCGACGGCAGCGTCGACAACCTCGAGCTGAGCTGGTTTTCCGGCACCCTCGGGGTGGAGGTCGAGCCGAACCGCGGCGTGCGCCTCTCCGTCCAGACCCCCGAGGGCAGCGTGCGCGTCGTAGGGACGGGCTTCGCCGTCACCCGGGATGCGCTCGGCACCGCCGTCTCCGTTCGCCACGGCAAGGTGGCGGTGGCGTGCACCCGCGGCGGCTCCCACACGCTTGAGGCCGGCGGCTCCGCCCTCTGTCTCCCCACCACCGCCCCCGGCGCCCTCGCCCGCGTGCTCGCGCTCCGCGAATCGGTCACCCCGTCCGCCCTCCAGGCGGAGCTCGACGCCGCCCTCGCCCTCCCCGCCGCCACGGGCCCCGTCTCCGCCGAGCTTCGCGCCCTCCGCGCCGGTGCGCTCCTCTCCGCGGGCAACGAGGCCGCCGCGCTCGCCGAGGCGGAGGCCACCCTCGCGCTCCCCGACGTGACCCGCGCCGACGAGCTCCACCGCCTCGCCGCCCGCCTCCGCGTCCGCGCGGGGGACTGCGCCGGGGCCCTCCCGCACCTCCGCGCGCTGGAGGCTGCCGGCACCTTGGGCGAGGACACCCTCTCCCTGGCGGACTGTTCGCGCTGACGGAGTGGGGGCTCATTCAGCGTCTGGACACCGGCGCCGCACCGGACGATCTGTTGCGTTGCACGCCACCAGCCACGCGCCGTTGGGACCTTCCAGACCATCGAAGCCACGCCGCTCGGTCAACAGCGGCGCCACGCCCATTGCGAGCAACTTCCGGCCGATGACCGCGGGCGTGTTCTCCAGCACGCTCAGCGTGTGGATGTCCCGGCGTGCACGCTTGACACGATCCGGGTCGGCGCGAGGATCTCGGGCGGCGTCGCCGCGGACGAGACGATTATATTCGACATTGAACCTACAGAGTTCGTCGCGCCATCCTACCACCGCTGCCTCTGGAGCGATTTCTTGTGTCGCCGCCATTTGTTGTGCTCGCAAAAGAACCGCTTGGCCAAGCTGTTCCAGGACCCCTGTCTCGGCCGCCGCCGCCGCGATGAGCGCCAGCCCTCCACCGCCCGAGAGGTGTGTCACCACCTCCTTGCGGGAGGGCTGTCGTCCCCGCGGCTGTGCAAGTCCTGCATCCTTCCAGATGCGCTTGAGGCTTGCGTCGCTGACGCTCCCCTTCTGGTCCCCGAACTGCGCTGCGAGGAGCGACCGCGCCTCCATGCACGTCAGCGTGGGCTTCAGGCGCCGAAGGGCGCAGGCGGTTGCCTCGACGTCAGCAGGGATCCGCTCGGGGGGCGGCGGCACCCTCACATCCAACTGCCTCTCCCAAGGCGCCCCGTCGCGCGCCGCGGCCCGCCGGCACCAGTGGAGGTACGTCGACCAGTGGATCTCGGGAGCGATCGTGGCGAGGGCGCGTCGACGACTCTCTCCGGCCGCGCGAACGACAGCGACCTGGTTCAGAATGCGAACGCATTCGTGCGCACGCGCCAGGATCACGCACCAACGCTCGGAGGAAACGGACGATTGGAGCTCCCGCGTGCTGGCGAGGGAGTCGGGGACCGGGGCGATCGGGGGGGGTGGCGGGCATACCCCCGTCCGATCACATTCTGGGCCGGCCATCAACGCATCTCGACGCAAGGATCGTTCCCCCTCGGCTTTCGACGGAACACCCTCTACGATCGCGTGGCGCGCGCGATCACCGCGGGTGCATCACGCGCGGGCCGCCGGAGTCCCTGACTGACAACCTCGCCCAGTTGTATGAGCACCCGGAGTTGAACATCAACATCTTCATCCCCCCCCCGGAGATCCGCGCACGAGGATCGGCCTCGCGGACGAGGCGCTGCCCCGGAGTGTAGTTGACGCTTCTCGAATCGACAGTCTCCGGGTGCCGGATTACGGCCGCTGGTATCGGGGGCCTTTCTACGACTACGGGGGGTGAAGGTTGCATCAATCGCTGCTCCTCCTCGCTCTGGCCGGCTGCTCCGGAGGCCCTGACGGCTCCAGTGACGAGTCCGGAGTGTCCGAGCCGGGCTTCCGGGTGGAAGGTGGGGTCTTCAGCAGCTTGAGCGTCGGGGTGTCTCTCCACGCCGGGGTCTGCGTGCTCGACGAGTCGGCGATCCCTCGATGTTGGGCCGTGCCTAACGAGCGAGGGGAGCGGTGCGTGGCTCCAAGCGCGGAGCCGGCGCGACAGGTCGTGGCAGGAAGCAACGGCATCTGCGTGGTGTCAGCCAGCGGCGCTGTCGAGTGCACCGAGGCGTACCCCGTCACGGGGAGCGTCCCGCCCGTCCTGGCGGGCTCCTTCACACACATTGACCACGACGGGACGCTCATCTGCGGCATCGGGGCGGAGGGCGCCGCGTGTAGCGGCGACCTCACGTGTGGGCCTCACATTCCTGAGATGGAGGGGCTCACGGACGTCAACTTAGACTGGGGGTTCCCTGGGTATGCCTGCGCGCTCGACGCCGCAGGTACCTACCTTTGCTGGGGCAACTATCCCGAGAGCGGGTGCGGTGAGAGTGGAGAGGTGGACTGCGTGTGCAGTCCGCTCGATGAACCCTACTCCGCCGGACCGTACACCCAGGTCGCGCACGGCGTCTGCGGCCTCCGCCCCGACGGTACCATCGACTGCCCTCTCTCCTTCGCCATCCCGCCGTCTGGAGAATTCTCGACTATCGGGGGCCGGTACTTTCCCGCGGCCATTCGAACCGACGGCGTCGTAGTCTACTGGGCCACGGTGGGCGTCGATCCGACCGCGCTGGAGACGCCCGACGGCACCTTCATCGCCGTCGAGACCGACCGGGACCTGACGTGCGGCCTGTACGCGGATGGCGGGCTCGAATGCTGGGGCCTCCGCGTGGACGAGTTCGTGGCCTGCGAATAGCGGGATCTGGGCGATCCTTCGACCCCACCCCCGGCGCCCTCGACGTGGCCGACCCCTACTACGACGGCCCCGCGGCCTTCGTAGAGATGTTCGACGTGATCGAGGCGGCGATGCCGCGGTTGTTGGGCCGGATCGCGGAGATCGCCACCCGATAGAGTCACATTCCCGTCCCGCCCAGCGTACACTGGGCCATGCTCCTCCTCGTCAGCTCCGCCTGGGCCTTCTGCGGCACCTTCGTCGGCAGCGCCGGCTCCGACCTCCGCAACCACGCCAGCCGCGTCATCCTCGCGCGGAGCGGTGACGAGACCACCCTCACCCTCGCCGCCGACTACCAGGGCGATCTCGCCGCCTTCGGCCTCATCATCCCGGTGCCCGAGGTCGTGACCGCGGACGACGTTCGCCTCATCAACCCCGACCTGATCGACCGCGTGGACGGGTGGTCCGAGCCGCGCATGGTCGCGTACACCTGCGAGGACCTCGCGACGGTCGATCGGAGCCTGCCGCCGATGGGGTGCACCGACTCGAAGCTCTCGTTCTCCAAGGGCGAGAGCGCCGAGGAGGGCGTCACCGTCGAGGCCGCCTTCACCGAGGGCGAGTACGAGATCGTCGTGCTCTCCGCCGAGGAGAGCGGCGACCTGCTCGGGTGGCTCGACGCTAACGGCTACACCGTGCCCGAGGGCGGCGAGGCCATCCTCCAGGAGTACATCGACGCCGGCGTGTACTTCCTCGCCGCGAAGGTCTCCCTCGATGCGGTGCCGTCGGGCCAGAACTGGCTCAACCCCTTGCAGATCCGGTACACCTCCGCGGCGTGGTCCCTCCCCATCCGCATCGGCACCATCGCGTCCGGCGGCGAGGCCCAGGAGGTGCTCGTCTACGCGCTCACCGAGTCGGACAGCGCCGTCGGCATCTCCAACTACCCAGAGGTGACCGTCGACGACGAGTGTATGCTCCGCGACGCCGGGGACGACTTCGCCGTCGCCTATTCGGACGCGCTCGATGTCGCCCTCGACGGCGAAGCCGGCTGGATCCAGGAGTACAGTTGGAGCCTCACCACCGGGTGTGACCCCTGCACCTCCCAACAGGGCCTCACCCCCGAGGAGCTCGAGGGCCTCGGCTTCCCCAGCTACCACGGGCGCCTCACCCGCCTGCGCGTCCGTTACACCCCCGAACAAGCCACGCAGGACCTGACCTTCTACGACACGCGCATCAGCGACAACGCCCAGATCCGCTACATCCGTTACCTCGAGGACCTCGAGGAGACCTTCCCGGTGTGTAACGAGGGGTTCATGGACAACCCCGGCACCTGCGACGCGGGCCAGCGCGCTCCGGTCGTCGGCTGCGCGGGCGCGGCCCCGGCCACCGGCGTCGGCCTCTTCGGGGCGTTCTCCGGGCTCCTCGCGGTGGCGGCGCTCCGGCGGCGCGCGTGAACTTCGTCGACGTCGCGCTTTCCTACCCGGCGCTCCAGGCCCCCTCCGTGTGGGTCCAGGACGAGTCCTTCGCCTTCGACCTCGGCGTCCCCGTCGCGCTCGGGACCTGGCACGTCCGCCGGGCCGATCTCGTGCTCCTGACCGGCCTCCACCTCTCCTCCCGCGCCAACCCCAGTGACGTGCGCGTCGCGACGTGGGACCTCCCCATCGAGGGCGGCTGGCGCTGGACCAGCCCCGTCGAGACCGCGCTCGTGCGCCCCTATTGGGAGTTGGGCGGCGGCCCCCACCTCAACCTCGTCCTCACGAGCTACACACCCACCCTCGTGAGCGGCGCCAT
>CAJBVW010000207.1 GCA_903959175.1 uncultured Pseudomonadota bacterium | reverse complement strand
GTCGCTCATCGGTCACATGCCAGGGGCATGCTCCCTCTTCGCTCCTTGCGCCCGCGGCCCCGGGTCGCCCTCGGTGCTACCGTTTGTTTCGCGGCGAACCCTTCGGGCCGAGACCGGCGCCGCGCCGGGCTCGGTCGGGCGGCGTCCGCGCCGCCCGATAGCACCCGGCCGGCGCCAGCCGGCGCGCCCCCACCCTTCGGCGCGCCCCCACCCTTCAGGCCAGCCGGCGCGTCCCCACCCTTCGGCGCGCCCCCGCCCTTCGACGCGCCCCCGCCCTTCGGGGCGTCGCCACCGATCGGCGCGCCCCCGCCCTTCGGCGCGTCGCCACCGTTCAGGCCCGCCGGCGCTTCGCCATCTTCTACAGGTTCTTCCCATCGTACTGCTTCCCGATCGTCAGCGTGTTCGTGTCCACGCCGTCCAGGCAGCGCACGTTCACCATCGCCCACTCGGCGCCGTCGTGGCCGGCGCCCCACGCGTAGGGGCGCACGCCGCACACCGAGCAGAAGACGTGGTGCAGGCTCTTCTTCCCGAACTGGTAGTCGGTGAGCTTGTCCTCCCCGGCGAGCGGGTGGAGCTGGGCGCGCGGCACGAAGACCATGATGGCGCCGGTGCGCCCGCACATCGAGCAGTTGCAGACGGCGAGGGTGGTGAGGTCGACCTCGGCCTCGAAGCGGACGGCGCCACAGTGACAGCTTCCAGCGTGCATGAAACCTCCGGCCGCCCAATTAGCGCTCGCCTCTCAACAAACGGTGTATTTGGCCGCCCCGGGACTCGCGTGCGCGGCGTCGCTCATCGGTCACATGCCAGAGGCATGCTCCCTCTTCGCTCCTTGCGCCCGCGGCGCCGTGCTCGACCCCGCCCGCGCCGCCCAGGCCTTCCGCATCGCGCACCTGGCGCCCGCACCGGCGCTCGCGGCGTTCGTACTGCACTTCTGGTTCATCCGGTGGGACCTCACGGGGCGCCCGCCCCACCGCCAGTCCACCCTCTCGCTCCCCGCGGTCAACGCCGTCGTCGAGGCCGACACCGACTCGGTGAGCGGGGTCCGCACCCGCCGCTTCGACGGCGAGATCGTCGGTAGTGGCGCAGTGTTCGGCGTGCTGTTCCGCCCGGCCGGCTTCCACGCCTTCTGGCGCCGCCCGCTCCACCTCCTCACCGATCGTGCCGTCGGCTTCGCGGATGCGTTCGGAACCCCCGCCGACCCCTCCGCAGCGTCGTCTTCGGGGGCGCGGACGACGCCGCGATCGTGGCCGCCTTCGAGGCCTTCCTCCTCGCGCGCGCGCCCGTCCTCACGCCCGAGGCCGCCGAGGTCGGCCGCTGGGTCGACCTCGCCGAGCGCGACCCCACCCTCGGCCGCGCCGAGCGGCTCGCCGAGCGCGCCGGGGTCAGCCTGCGCACGCTCCCGCGCGGCCTGCGCGCCTACGTGGGCGTCGGCCCCAAGCAGCTCCTCCGCCGCTACCGGCTCCTCGAGGCCGCCGAGGCCCTCGCCCACGGCCGCCTCGTCGACCACACGGAGTTGGCCCTGACCCTCAGGCTACACCGACCAGGCGCACTTCGTCCGCGACTTCGGCGCCGTCGTCGGCCGCCCCCCGGGCCGCTACGCCGCCGACCAGCGCCGCGCCTGACCCGTCGGCCCCTCGCCTCGGGGCCGCCCCCACTACTCCCGCGCCGCCGTCCCCGCCGCGCGCTGCGCCACGGTCTCCCAGCCGTCCTCCGCGCGCTTCCACACCCGGAGGTCCGCGAACACCACCGCGTGGTCCCCGACGCCCACCGCGCGGCGCAGCACCACGTCGTCCGAGACGAAGCGCTGCTCCAGCACGGTGACCCCGTCGATCTCCACGCGCGTCGCCGCCCCGGAGGTCGCGAAGCCCGCCTCCGTCGCGTCCGCCAGGAGGTCCGGGTACGCCGCGAAGGTCGCCGCGCGCTCCTCGGCGGTCGGCGGAGTGGCGAGCGGGGTGACCGTCACCTTCAGGTCGGCGGGGTCGGTGCGCACGTCGCCGATCGCGACGCCGTCCACGTAGCCGACCGCCACCAGCCCCTCGGGCAGCTCCGCGGTGAAGCCCGTCTCGCCGAGCGCCGCGCGCCCGAGCACCGGCCCCGACGCCGCCTCCCACGCGCGCCCGAACGCAAGCGCGCTCGCCAGCGACGCCACCAACGCGAACGCCGACACGACGCTCCCCGCGCGCACCCAGCCCGGCACCACGTCCGGCGGGGCCGTCGCCCCGGGCGCCACCGCCGCCCACCGCGGCATCCCCTGCGTCACCGCGCCGCCGTACGCGAGCGCCGCGCCGAGCACGCCGCCGCCGAGGTGCGCGGCCCACCCCACCCCCGGGAGGAACGACACGCCCACGTTGATCAGGAGGTTCTTGATCGAGGCCTCCTTCATCGGCGCGATCAGCGCCGTCGGGAGGATCCCCTGCCCGCGCCACGCGAGCACCATCTGCGCGGTCATCAGCCCCCACACCGCGCCGGAGGCCCCCACGACGAACCCCGTCGAGAGCCACATGCTCGCGAGGCTGCCCGCCACGCCGGCCACCGCGTAGATGAGCAGGAAGCGCGCCGTGCCGATCACCCGCTCGAAGCTCCCGAGCGACCACAACACGAAGGTGTTGAAGCCGAGGTGCATCAGGCTCCCGTGCAGGAAGGTGGACGAGAGCAGCCGCCACACCTCGCCCTGGAGCACGCGCCCGCCGTCCATCGCGCCCATGCGCGAGAGCGCGGGGCCGTAGTCCGGCGCCCCCCACATCATCCCGAGGGCGTACACCGCGACGATCACGACGACGAGCGCCGGCGCCGCCCGCGCCGTGCGGCCCTGGATGGCCGTCTGGAAGCGCACGACCTCCTTCCGCGCCGCCTCGCGGGCGTCGATCACGCCCCAGAAGTGCACCCAGTCGGGCGGGTGGTCCGCGTCGTCGAGGTGCCGCCGGACCTCGCCTACGCGCGAGTCGCCGACCTCGCCGCGCACGCGGCCGTCCTCCGCCACGAACCAGCGCAGCAGGTCCGCCTCGGGCTCCTCGCGCCCGGTGGGCCCGGGGC
>CAJBVW010000206.1 GCA_903959175.1 uncultured Pseudomonadota bacterium | reverse complement strand
GCCTCGACCGGGGCGGCCGGCGCGGCGGCGGCGGGGGCGCTCTTCGCGGCGGCGTACTCGGCGAGCAACGCGGAGATGTCCTCTCCGGCGTTCCCGAGGATGGCGATGGGGGCGTCGACCGCGACCTCGTCGCCTTCCTTGGCGAGGAGCTTGAGCACCGTGGTCTTGTCGAAGACCTCGATGTCCATGGCGGCCTTGTCGGTCTCGACGGCACCGACGACGGAGCCGGCGGTGAGCGTGGCGCCCTCCGCGACGGCCCACTTGCCGAGCACGCCGGAGGTCATGGTGGGCGTGGCTTGGGGCATGCGCAGGAACTGGGCCATCAGCGCGCCCCCCCGTTCGTGGTGTTCGGCGAGCGGCCAACGGCCTGGAGGACGGTCTCGACGATGCGCTCGGGGGTGATGATCACCTGCTTCTCGAGCACGGGCGAGTAGGGCATCGGCACGTCGCGGTTGGTGACGCGGCGGACGGGCCCGTCGAGCAGATCGAAGCAGGTCTCCTGGATGCGGGCGGCCAATTCGGCGGCCATGCCCGCGAAGGCGAAGCCCTCCTGGACGATCACGACGCGGTGGGTCTTGGCGACGGCGGCGAAGACGGCCTCGTGGTCGAGCGGGCGGATCGAGCGCAGGTCGAGGACCTGGGCGGAGACGCCGTCCTTCTCGAGGGTTGCGGCAGCGGTGAGGCAGGTGTGCACTTGCTTGCCCCACGTGATGATGGTCACGTCGGTGCCGTCCCGCTTGAGGTCGGCCTTGCCGAGGGGGATGGTGTACTCCTCGGCGGGGACCTCGCCCTTGAGGCCGTAGAGCATCTCGCTCTCGAGGAAGATGACCGGGTTGTCGTCGCGGATGGCGCTCTTGAGGAGGCCGCACGCGTCGTACGGGGTCGCGACGGACACGACCTTGACGCCGGGGAAGTGCGCGTAGATCGACTCCACCGAGGTGGAGTGCTGCGACGCGAGGTTCTCCGCCGCGCCGTTCGCGCCGCGAAACACGATCGGGCACTTGTACTGGCCGGCGCTCATCTGGTAGATGCGGGCGGCCGAGTTGATGACCTGGTCGTACGCGACGAGGCTGAAGTTGAACGTCATGAACTCGATGATGGGGCGCATGCCCACCATCGCGGCGCCGACGCCGAGGCCGGCGAAGCCGTTCTCGGAGATGGGGGTGTCCACCACGCGCTCGGGACCGAACTCCTCGAGCATGCCCTGGCTGACCTTGTAGGCGCCGTCGTAGTAGGCGACCTCTTCCCCCATGAGGAAGATGTTCGGGTCACGACGCATCTCCTCGGACATGGCGCGGCGGAGCGCCTCGCGCATCTGGAGCACCGGCATCAGCGCTTCTCCTCGGGGGCCGAACCGGCGGCAGCGGGCTCGGGGGTGGGGGCGTAGGTGTAGTCGTAGAGGTGTGCGGGGTCCGGCCAGGGGCTCTCTTCCGCGAACTTCACGGCGTCGTCTGCTTCGGCGTCGACCGAGGCGCGCACGGCCTCGAGCTCGTCCGCGGTGACGCCGAAGTCGGTCATCAGGCGGCGCTCGGAGATGGCGAGCGGGTCGGACTTCTTCTTCTCTTCGAGCTCGCCGCTGGGGCGGTACTTCGCGGGGTCCGACATGGAGTGGCCGCGGTAGCGGTAGGTGATCGCCTCGAGGATGACCGGGCCCTGGCCCGAGCGGGCGAACTCGACGGCGGCGGCGACGCGGTCACGGACGTGCTCCACGTCGAAGCCGTCGAACTGCTCGCGCACCATGCCGACGCCGAGGCCGCGGAGGCTCATGTCGATGAGGGCGGACTGGCGGTCGATCGCCGTGCCCATCGCGTAGAAGTTGTTCTCGCAGAGGAAGACGACGGGCAGCTTGTAGAGCTGCGCGAGGCAGAGCGCCTCGAAGAACGCGCCCTGGTGGGCCGCGCCGTCCCCGAAGAAGCACACGGCGACGCCGTTCGTCTTGCGCTGCTTGAGGCCCCACGCGACGCCGGCCGCGAGCGGCACATGCGCGCCGACGATGCCGTAGCCGCCCATGAAGTTGACCTTGCTGTCGAACAGGTGCATCGAGCCGCCGAGGCCCTGGGTGCAGCCGGTCGCCTTGCCGTAGAGCTCGGCCATGACGGCGCGGGGGGACACGCCCTTCGCCATCGCCTGCCCGTGCTCGCGGTAGGCGGTGACCCAGTGGTCCTGGGGCTGGCAGGCCGCGGCGGCGCCGACCGCGACGGACTCCTGGCCGATGTAGAGGTGGCAGAAGCCGAAGATCTTGCGCTGGGTGTACGCCTTGGCGGCCAGCTCCTCGACGCGGCGGATGAGGACCATCTCGCGGTAGAGGTGGAGGAGGCCCTCCTTCGTGACGGCGGGGAGCGACGAGCGCTCGGGGAGGGCCGGCGGCGGCGTGGGGGCGGACGCGGTCAAGGGCGGCTCCGTGTCAGGGGCATGCGGGCGACGAGCGGGCGGCGGCCCGACGCATGGGCGCCCGAAGCTAACAAGGACCGCCGGGGAAGGCGCCCCAGAACCGCGAACGCGACCGCACCGCCGGGCCCTCGGGGCGCCCGGGAACGCGCCCACCGGCCCGCGCGCTCGGGTTATGCGGGCGTTGGAGGGAAGAAGCGATGTCGGAAGCGATGACGCGGGGCATCCGAGTCGAGGTTAGCCCTGACTATCTGGAGAATCAGTCCGACCCGCGCGGCGGGCTGTGGATGTTCGCGTACCATGTGAAGGTCCGGAACGACGGCACCGACACCGTGCAGCTCGTCGGCCGCCACTGGATCATCACCGACGCCACCGGCCGCGTGGAAGAGGTGCGGGGGCCCGGCGTCGTCGGCGAGCAGCCCGTGCTGAAGCCGGGCCAGAGCTTCGACTACACGAGCGGATGCCCGCTCCCGACGCCGATGGGCACGATGCACGGCTCCTACCAGATGGTGACGCAGAAGGGAGAGCGCTTCGACGCCGAGATCGCGCCCTTCACGCTCGCCGAGCCCTACACGGTGAATTGATGACCATCGACGCCGATCTGTTGGAGCGCATCGAGGGGCTGGAGGAGATCGTCGCCGACGATCCCGACGACTACACCGCGCGCTTCATGCTCGCGACAGAGCTCGCCAAGGCGGGCCGCCACGACCACGCGATCCCGCACTTCCAGCAGGTCGTCACCGCCGACGGTGAATACACCGCCGCCTACCGGGGCCTCGGGCGCGCGCTCGTCGCGACCGGCGATGTCGAAGGCGCCCGCCGCATCTTCGAGCAGGGGCTCGTCGTCGCCGACCGTACCGGCGACTACCAGTCCGGCAAGGAGATGGAGGTCTTCCTCCGCCGCTTCACCCAGGCGCCCGAGTAGCCGGGAGGAAAGCATGGCCGATCGTACCGTTCCCGATCGCACCGTGTCCGACCGTGCCGTCGCCGATCGTGGCGACGACGAGGGCGAGGACCGCACCACCGAGCGCACCACCGAGCGCGGGGGCCGCTTCCGCCGCCTCGGCCGCCGCATCATGGGCGACGCCGATGGCGAGGGGAGCACCCGCGAGGGCCGCACCATCCTCGGGGACGCCAAGGAGGTCTTCGGCGCCGTGCTCGAGGGCGGTGACAAGGCCAAGTCCGAGGTCGTGCGCGCCGTCGCCCGCGAGGTCCGCAACTACCTCGAAGAGCTCGGCCTCAAGGACGATCTCCACAACCTGATGACCAACTACTCCCTCGAGCTCCACGCCAGCGTGAACCTCCGGAAGCTCGCCGCCTCCGAGAAGGAGCCGCGCGAGGAGAAGCCGAAGAGGGGGGAGAAGGCCGAGAAGGCGCCCAAGGAAGACACGGCCGAGTAGGCCTATTTTTTCGACTTGAGCTTGGAGCGCGGCACGAGGCGGATGAGCACGCCCTCCTCGCGGGCCCAGTAGGAGAGCTCGTCGGACGTGATGCCGTTGAGCTTCGTGAGGATCGCGGCGGCGTCGGTCGCGCTGCCGTCCACCTTGGTGAGGATGGCGCGGCCGTCCTTCACGGCGGCGCGGACATCGTCCAGCAGGGCGGGGAGGTCCTCGGGGGGGACGCTCGCGACGAGCGCGTCGAGCCGCTCGACCGTGCCTTCGGCCTTCGCGAGGATGGGCCGGGCGGCGTCGCTCGTCTTCTTCACGGAGGCGAGGGTGGTCCGGGCCTCGCCGACGAGCTCGGGGAGGTCCTCGCTCGCGTCCGCCGCGTTGGCGAGGGCGCGCTCGGCGTCCGCCAGCATGCGCGCGGGGCGGTCGGGATCGGCCGCGAGGGCGGTGGAGAGGGACGCGCCGACCTGCCGCATCATCTCGGGATCGAGGGCCTCGACCAGGGGCGCCATGCGCGTCACCAGCTGGTCGATCTCGACGGAGCCGACGGTCTTGGTGAGGGTGTCCCCCGTGACGAGCAGCGGGGCGTCCCGGCTCTCGGGGACGATCTCGAGGTACTTCTCGCCGAGGACGGAGCGGGCGCGCATCACGACGGTCGCGTCGCTGCGCACCTGGGCGTCGGTGTCGAGGGCGAGGGTGGCGCGCGCCTTGTCGAATTCGACCGCGAGCGCGGAGACCCGCCCGACCTGTACGCCCGCGATGCTCACGACGGCGCCGGTGGAGAGGCCCGCGGCGTCGTCCAGGACGACGGAGACCTCGACGCGGTCGCCGAGGCCGCGGATGGCGCCGACCTGGAGCGCCATGAACGCGAGCAAGCCGCCGGCTACCACCACGAGGCAGCCGACCCCCGCCTCGTATTTGCCCGGAAGTGCCATTCGGGCGCGGCCCTATCCGATGTGGGGGAGCGTCGCCACGCCGGGGTCTCCCGGCTCGGGCAGCACGAGGTTGCGGCCGAGGAAGCGGCGCACCATCGGGTGGTCGGAGTGGGTGACCTCGGCGGTCGTGCCGCTCGCGACGACCTTTCCGCCGTAGAGCATGCAGATGCGGTCGGCGACGTTGAGCGTGCCGACGATGTCGTGGGAGATGACGACGAAGGTGATGTGGAGCTTCTCCTTCATCCCGACGATGAGCTGGTCGATGGCGTCGCTCGTCATCGGGTCGAGGCCCGAGTTGGGCTCGTCGAAGAGCACGACCTCCGGCTCCATCACGATGGCCCGCGCGAGGCCCACGCGCTTGCGTTGCCCCCCGGAGAGCGCGGCGGTGGGCCGATCGTAGAGGCCCGGGAGCTCGACCATCTCGAGCACCTGCTCCACGCGCTCGCGCTTCTGGCGCGTCGAGAGCTCGGGGCGGTGGCGGTCGAGGGGGAAGGCGATGTTGTCGCCGGTGGAGAGCGAGTCGAAGAGCGCGCCGTCCTGGAACAGCATGCCGATGCGGCGCCGAACCGTGTAGACCATCGCCTCGGACGCGCGCGCCATGTCGACGCCGAAGACGCGGACCTCGCCGGCGTCGGGGCGCAAGAGGCCCACGATGTGCTTGAGGAGCACGCTCTTGCCGGTGCCGGAGGGCCCGATCACCGCGGTGGTCTGGCCGCGCGGCATGGTGAGGCTCACGTCGTCGAGCACGACGAGGTGGCCGCCGCCGCTCGTGGGGAAGCGCTTGGACACCCCGCGCAGCTCGATGGGAGGGGCGTCCTCGTCGATCCGGTCAGCCATAGAGCACCTGCGAGAGGAGGAAGTTGAGCGTCACGCAGCTCACGCTCGCGATGACCACCGCGGAGTTGGTCGCCTGGCCGACGCCCTCGGGGCCCTTGGCGCTCGTGAAGCCGCAGAAGCAGCTCACGAGGCAGATCACCACGCCGAAGATCATGCCCTTGAGCTCGCACGCGAGCAGATCCTTGGCGTCGATGGACGTGCGCACGAAGTCGAGGAACTCCGTGCCGTTCAGCCCGAGCTGCGCGGTGGCGACCAGCCAGCTCGATGCGATCGTGGTGAAGATGGCCACGACGGTGAGCGCGGGCATCACCAGCACGATCGCCAGCAATCGGGGCGTGACCAGCCACCACAGCGGGTTGATCGCCATGACCTCCAGCGCGTCGACCTGCTCGCGCGTGCGCATCACCGCGATCTGGCTCGCCATCTCCGTGCCCGCCTTGGCCGCGACCATCGTGGCGGCGATGATCGGCGCGAGCTCCCGCACGCCGGCCAACGCGACGAACATCCCGACGAGGCGCTGCCCACCGAGGGGCGTGAACGCCGCGTAGCCCTGCAACGAGAGGTTGGTCCCGACGAACACGCTGATGAGCAGCAGCACGGGCAGGCTCTGGACGCCGATGCGGTAGGCCTCCTCCATCGTGCGGCCGGGCGGCGGCATGCGGAAGGTGTTGGCCCGCGCCAGGTCGAAGCAGAAGCCGGCGAAGCGGCCGAGGGTGGCGAGCCAGCTCACGGCGCGAACATCGCGCTGGTGAGAAGGTAGTTGGCCGCGAAGAACAGGAGCACGGAGTGGACCACGGTGTCGTTCACGCTCTTGCCGACGCCGGCCGCGCCGCCGGTCGCGTAGTAGCCGTGGAAGCAGGCGACCAGCCCGATGAGCAGGCCGAACACGACGGTCTTCACGACGCCGACCACGAGGTCGAAGGGGACGGTGAACGCCCAGAGGTTGGCGAGGAACACGCCCCCGGGCTCGCCCTGGATGGGGACCGCCATGACGAAGCCGCCCGCGAGGCCCGCGACCGTGCCCATGACGTTGAGCACGGGCGTCGCGAGCATGAGCGCGAGGACCCGCGGGACGACGTGCCAGCGCAGGCTGTCCACCGCCATGACCTCGGTGGCGTCGAGCTCCTCCTTGATCCGCATCGCGCCGAGCTCGGCCGCGAAGGAGCTGCCGCCCTGCGCCGCCACGAGCACGCTCGCGAGCATCGGCGAGAGCTCCCGGAGCACCGCGACGCTGATGAGGGACGGGAGCATGCGCTGGGCGCCGAAGAGGTCGAAGATCTGCAGGCCCTGGAGGCCGATGACCATGCCGAACGGGAAGGTGACGGCGACGACCGGGCCCATGCAGCGCGTCGAGACGAGCCAGGTGTGACGGAAGAAGTCCCGCGTGTTCCACGGCGGCGTGAACACACGGCGCGCGACGGCGGCGCCGAAGAGTCCGAAGCGGCCGATGCGGGCGAGGGTCTCCACGGGCGGTCGGCGCTCTCGTCGGCAGGAGGGGGCGGCGCAGGAGGGGGCGGGCGCGATATAGCGCGCCGTCTCGTTCACGGGTGCCCGATGTTCCTGCTCCTCGTCTCGACCCTCGCCTTCGCGGAAGACCTCTGGGCCACCGCCCCGACCGAGGGCGTGCGCTGGCCCGACGTGGCGACGGTGTCCGTCACCCTCGTCGAGGGCGACAAGGTCGAGGTCCTGATGCGTGACGACGAGAAGGTGCGCGTGCGCAAGGGCACGGACTTCGGCTGGGTCGCGGCCGCGTCGCTCACGAACGTCGAGCCCGTCAAGCCCCTGGTCGAGGGCGAAGAGGGCGGCGCGCTGCCGAGCTTCACCCTCCCCGGCGCGGAAGAGACGGCCCCCGCGGGCGAGTAGGCCCGGACGGGCACCGCGCGGCGCGTGCCGCGCTACAGGGGGCGCGGCCGCGGAGGCCCATGCTCCCCTTCACCGACGCCGAGGTGCTGCTTCTCGGCGCCGGAGACGCCGTGGTCCGCGACGACGCGCTGAGCGTCGCCGACGTGCGGACGCTCCGCGCCGCCGCCATCGCCACGCCGCTGCACCCGGCCGGCACCGGGCGCGACCACGCCGTCCACGAGGCCGTGCGCGGCGACCACATCTCCTGGCTCGAGGTGGAGGACGAGCCCGTCTTCCGCTCCGCATTCTCCCTCTTCGACGAGCTGCTCGCCGCGGCGCGCGAGGAGCTGTGGCTCGGGGTCATCGACTACGAGCTGCACGTCGCCTCCTACAGCGCGGGCGCCGGCTACCTCCCGCACCGTGACACCGTCCGAGGCAGCGCGCGCCGCCGGCTGACCGCCATCCTGTACCTCAACGCGGACTGGTGCTCCGGCGACGGCGGCGAGCTGCTGACGTGGCCCGAACACGGCGCTCCGCGCAGCCGCGCCCCGCTCGGCGGGCGCCTCGTCCTGTTCCTCCCGCATCGCCTCCTCCACGCGGTCGCCCCGAGCCACGCCGATCGTTTCAGCGTGACGGGGTGGCTCCGCGGCCCCGGGTAGGGCCGGCCACGGAAGGTGGGACGACCTCCGCGATCCCCGCGTAACGAGGGCGGCGGGCGAGCGGCGCGCGAGGTACGATGGCCGCCTTCCCGGTCCCGCGCTCGCGGGGCCACCCCGCCTCCTCCTCCTCTCCCCGGCGCCCCATGTCGCTCTTCACGCGCGATGTCACGGTCTGCGTGTTGTCGTCGGGCTCGGCGGGGAACTGCACGTACGTGGGTGACGGGCACGCGGGCGTGCTGATCGACTGCGGCGTGTCGACCAAGCAGATCCTCTCGCGCATGGCGGAGGTCGGCCTGGGGGACGCCCCCATCGACGCCGTGCTGGTCACGCACGAGCACAGCGATCACGTCGGCGCCGCCGCGGTCCTCGGGCGGGCGCTGGCGAAGCGCGGGCGGCCGGTGCCCTTCTACATGACGCGCGGCACCAACGAGGGGATCCCCGACCCCTGCGTGCCCGACGGCGTCGAGCTCATCGAGGCCGGGCGCAGCTTCCGCGTGCGCCACCTGCTGGTGGAGCCCATCCCCGTCCCGCACGACACGCGGGACCCCGTCGCCTACCGCATCAACGTGGGGGACGCGGCGGTCGCCGTCATCACCGACCTCGGCCGCCCGACCGCGCTCCTTGCCCGCCACATGCGCGAGTGTCACGCCCTCGTCCTCGAGTTCAACCACGACGAGGAGATGCTGATGGAGGGGCCCTACCCATACCCCCTCAAGCAGCGCATCAAGAGCAACCACGGTCACCTCTCCAACGCACAGGCCCAGGCGCTCCTGATGGACGGCCTGGGGGACCACCTCCACTACCTGATGCTCGCGCACCTCTCCGAGGAGAACAACACGCCGACCCGCGCGTTGGTCGCGGCGCAGCGCACGTTGCAGGACGGCGGGGCCTTCGGTCGGGTGGACGTGAAGGTGTGCCTGCAGCGCACGGCGCTGCCACCGGTGCGGGTGCAGACGAGCAGTTGGTAGGGCTACTCCGTGTAGCCGAGGGCCCGTAGCTTCTCGCCGACGACCCCGACCGGCGTGTCACCCAAGCGTGCGCGCTCGGCGTCGAGGAGCGGGGTGAGTTGGTTCACGATGTCGGGGTTCGCCGCGGCGAGATCGGTGGTCTCTGCCGGGTCCGTGGCGAGGTCGTACAGGGTCACCTCGTCCCCCGCGAGCGTCCGCACCAGCTTCCACGACCCGCGCACGACGCCCTCGCGCTCCTCGGCGTAGAGCGTGTCGGCCAACAGGACGTCGCGGTCGGCGGGGACCGCGGCGAGGTCGACGCCGTCGTGCTCGGAGAGGGGGACGCCGGCGAGGCGGAGCAACGTGGGCGCCACGTCCAGGAGCGACGCGGGGCCCGAGAAGCGGGAGGGTGACACGCCGGGGCCGGCGATCGCGAGGGGGATCCGCACGACCTCCTCGCCGAGCGTGTGCCCGTGCTCCCACGCGCCGTGCTCGCCGAGGGCCTCGCCGTGGTCGGCGGTGTAGACGACGATCGCGCCGGGCGCGGCGCTCACGAGCCGGGCCAACGCGGCGTCCGCGAGCGCGGCTTCGTGCAGGTACGCAGAACGCAATTCGGTACGGAGCGCGGGGCTGAGGCGGAGGCTGCCGCGGCGCAGGAGGTCGAGGTTCAGGCGGGTGGCGTTGCCGGCGCCCAACGCATCGCCGAGCGCGGTGCCGGGGGAGGTGTCGGCGTGGTGGTACGGGAGGTGGGGGCCGAGGAGGTGAACCCACAGGAAGGCCGGGCGATCGTCGGCTCCCAACCAGGATAAGGCGCGGTCGACGCGGGCCTCGGGATCGCGGCCCCGGTGGACGAGCGGATCGCCGTCGATGCCGACGCCGAGCGGATCGAGGAGGAGCGAGCGGGGCGGATCGCGGTCGTCGGGGGAGTCCCACACGTCGAAGCCGCGTGCGAAGCCCCGGGCGCGCGTGACCTGGGGGTTCTCGACGAAGGCGGCGGTGCGCCACCCGGCGGCGCGGAAGGCCTCGGCGAGGGTGGGGGCGTCGAAGCCGCCGATTCGGGTCTTCCCGGCGACGGGAGCGCGGATCACGGCGCCGTGCGCGTACGGGGTGAGGCCGGTGTGGAGGGACGCGAGCGCGGGGAGGGTCCACGGGGCGGGCGTCCACGCGGGGCCGGAGAGGCCGCGGGCGGCGACGGCGGCGAAGGTGGGGCCGGCGGCGTCGGCGCGGAGGGTGTCGACGGTGAGCAGCAGGACGGTGGGGCCGGACGGGGCGGCGACGAGGGGCGCCGGGGCGGCGGGGCCGGGCGAGAGGGCGTCCCGTGCAGCGAGGCCGCCGAGGGTGGCCGGGACGGCGGCGAGGGCGGCGAGCCACGGGAGGCGGGCGCCGAGGGCGCGGGTGAGGAGCCCGAGCATCGTGAACGCACCTGTGCTCGCAAGGAGGAGGGCGAGGCCGCGCACGTCCACCACGATCAGGGCGGCGCCGAGCAGGTAGGCGAGGGGAGGGGCCCAGGGAGAGGCGGCGGCGGGCCATCGCCGACCCGCGAGGTGAAGGAGCACGCCGAGGGCGGCCCAGGCGAGGACGATCCCGACCGCGCCGGGGAGGGGCGCCCCCCGCGTCGCGCCGACCGCGGCCTCCACGATCCCGACGAGCGCCCATCCCGTGACGACGGGGGCTACTCGTACCAGACCGTCTCCCAGGGCGCGCTCGCGCCTTCGGCGGCGCGGAGCGTGAGGAACACGGGCCCGACGCCCTTCGCGAAGACGTGCGTGCCCGCCCAGGGCCCGTCGCCCGTGACCTCGACCTCGGCGGCGTCCGCGAAGGTGCCGTAGACCGTCTCCCACGGGGCGATGGCGCGGACGGTCGCGGTGCCGACGGCCGCGCCGGCGCGCACGGTGTCGGGGAGGAGCGCGGTGTCGTCCACCGTGAGGCCGCCGTCGAGCTGGATGGCCCAGGTGGCGACGAGCGTGGCGGTGTCGACGTCGTCGCCCTCGGTGAGGGTCCACGCCGCGTCGTCGACGCGGAGCCAACGGGTGGGGCCGGTAGAGACCGGGGCGGCGGTGTCACCGGGCGCGGTGTCAATTGGAGCGGTGTCACTTGGATCGGCGGTGTCACCCGGGGCGGTGTCACCCGCCACCTCTTCCGAGGGCGCGCGCAGCTCGTAGAGTTGGCCCGGCTCCCCCGCGTAGAGGCGGAAGCTGGCGCCGCCCGCGCCGACGTCGATGGGGGTGCAGGCGGCGAGGAGCGCGAGGCCGACGAGCGGGCGCACGGGTGTCACTCGGCCCACAGCGGGATGTGGTTGCTCTGCGCGGGGTCCTGTCCGGGCAACCAGAAGGCGGGCCACGAGGGGTCCTCCCCGGCGCGCGCCTTCTCCGGATCGAACGCCGCGACCCAGATCTGCGGCGCCCCGGCGGTGATCGCGCCGTAGTTGCGCTTGGAGGAGAAGGCGAGCCACAACACGTCGTCGTCGGGGAGGGGGCCCCACCGCGGCCACGAGTTGGTGATGCCGTCCGTCTGGTTCGCGGCCGCGAGCGCGATGGCGTCGCCGCCCTCGGCGGGGAGGACGTACACGTTCGCGTCGGGATCGTCGTATGAGTCGCCCGTCGAGACGTTGAACGCGATCCACGCGCCGTCCGGCGAGTAGACAGGGTAGTAGGCGTTGTATCCGGCGCCGGGGTCGTAGATGACGCGGGGCGCGCCGAACACGCCGTCCCCGAGGTGGTCCATCACCGCGATGCGCCCGCCGGTGAAGATCCAGTCCGCGCCGTGCTCGACGCTGAGCACGATGACCACGGTGCTGCCGTCCGGCGACCAATCCATCTGCGTGGCGGTGCCGTCCACCGGGACCTCCCACAGGAACGCGCCCGTGACCGCGTCGTGGAGGAGGAGCGCGCCGTTCGCCGAGGTGAGCAGGTAGCGGCCGTCGGGGCTGTAGGTCTTGAAGTTGCCGATCAGGCCGGCGTCCGAGCTGACGATGTCCGCGCCGGTGTTCATGTCCTTCACGCCGAGCGCGCCGTTGCCGCCGTCGTAGGTGAAGGCGAACGCGCCCGACGGCGAGATGTCGTGACACCCCACACAGCGGCCGGTGGTGGCCGCGGTGAGGTACTCCTCGGCGGCGCCGCCGTAGGGCACGCGCAGGAAGCCCGAGGCGGAGGTGCTCCAATAGTAGATGGTGCCGTCCCCATCCATGCGGTTCACGTTGAGCGTGCGGAGCGGCGCGCCCTGCACGGTGTCGCCGACACGCGCGGAGAGCTCGACCTGGAGCGTGGCGCCCGCGTTGGCGCCGACGAGCCGGGCCCAGGTGGCCTCGTCCGCCGACCACGACGTGGCGGTGGTGTAGACGGAGAGGTCGGTGGTCGCGGCGGTGAAGCGCAGCCGGTAGCCGCTCGCGCCGAGGTCGTTCCACTGGAACTGGATGCTCGGTGTGTTGCGCGGGAAGTTCACCCCGTTCTCGGGGTAGAGCCACAGGCCGTCCACCTGCTCGGGGCGGCGGTCGAAGCCGGCGGTCGGCGCGCCGTCCACCACGAGCTCCTCGTCGTAGACGACGGTGAGCTCGGCGTTGGCCTCGATGCCGTCGAAGCGGGCGGTCACGTAGGTGATGCCGCCGTTCTCGGCGGAGGGCGTGAACAGACCGGTCTCGTCGATGGAGCCGGAGGTGCGGTTGGAGACGGTCCACTCGGCGGCCGCGAGCTGGCCCGTCTTGCCGTCCGCGAAGGTGGCGATAACGTCGAACTGGAGGGGCTCTCCGCCGTCGGGACCGGTGTGGAGCTCGGCGACGTTGGGCTCTACCACGAGGCCGGTGACCTCGGCGTCGGGCGACTCCGCGGCGGGGCCGTCTCCGGTGGGGGTGCAGGCGGACAGCAGGATGAACAGGATGGCCGCCTCCAGACGGGTATACAGCGATGCCGCGGGGCCGTAGTATACGCCCGTGCGCCTCCTCCCGATCTCCCTCGTGCTCGCCTTCCTCCTCACGGGCTGCTCCGACCAGGGCTTCGAGACCCTCGTTTTCGAGGACACCTTCGTCCAGGCCGACGTCGAGCTCTCGACCGACGTGCTCTTCGTCATCGACGACTCGGCCTCGATGGCCGAAGAGCAGGACCGCCTCGCCTCCAACTTCAGCGCCTTCGTCGAGGTCCTTGCGGCCTCCTACGCGGACTGGCAGATCGGCGTGGTCACGACCGACGTGGACGCGGAGACCGCCGGCGTCCTCCGCGGGGGCATCCTCACCGCGAACACGCCCGATCTCGACGCCGCCTTCCGCGCTGCCATCGTCGCCGGGACGGACGGCGCGCGCGACGAGCAGGGCCTCCGCGCCGCTGTGTTCGCCGTCGATCCGGTGCGCAACCCCGGCTTCGTTCGTGGGGGCGCGCGCTTCAACGTCGTCTTCGTCTCCGACGAGGACGATCAGAGCCCCGCCGACGTCTCCGAGTACCTCAATCGCATCGGGAACGTGGCCGTCCAGGGCTACGCGGCGCACGCCCTCGTCGGAGACCTCCCCGCCGGCTGCGCCTCCGGCACCTCGGCGGCCGACCCTGGCGGGCGCTACCTCTCCGCCGCCGAGACCACCCTCGGCTTCGTCGAGTCCATCTGCGCGGACGACTACACCGGCCTCCTCACCCGCGTCGGCCTCGACGTCACCGGCCTCACCGACACCTTCGCCCTCTCGCGCCTCCCCTCCGAGGACACCCTCGAGGTGCGCGTGGACGACGTGCTCTTGCCCGAGCGCGCGGTCGACGGGTGGACCTACTCCCTCGGGGACAACGCCGTCGTCTTCCACGGGCGCGCCGTGCCCCGCGCCGGCATGGGCATCGCCGTGAGCTACAAGAAGTGGCTCGGGCCGGAGCCGGAGTGATCCTCCTGCTGGCCGCCTGCACCAGCGGGCCGGTCGCGCCGGACGTCGCGAGAGGGGACAGCGCCGCGCCCGACTCCTCGCCCCCCGCCGACACCGCGGAGGGGATCGAGGTCCTGCCCGGACTGTCCGACACCGCGGTGCCCCCGGAGCCACCGAGCGCCCCTGGCTTCGCGACGCTGGACTGCGCCGCCGCCATCCCTGGGGACGGCAAGACCGACTGCACGCTCCGCATCACCGACGCGGACGCCGTCGTCGCATGGGAGGGCCCTGCCGGCGTCGGCTTGCATGGGCGCTCGTCCCTCGGCTTCGTCAAGCCGCAGTACGCGGTCGAGCTCCGGGACTCCGCGGGCGCCGAGGCCGCCACCGACCTCTTCGGCCTGGGCAAGGAGGCCGACTGGCTCCTGAACGGCATGTACGTCGACCGTGCGCTGCTCCGCAACAAGCTGGCGTACGACCTCTACCGTGACCTCACCGCCGACCGCGAGTGGGCCCCGGAGTCCCGCTACGTCGAGCTCACCCTCAACGGCGACTACGTGGGCCTCTACGCGCTCTGTGAGCGGGTGGACCGCGGCTCCGGCCGCGCATCGGTGCCCGCGGACGACGGCAGCGGCGCCGCCTTCATCGTGAAGGGCGCGGAGGCCGGCATCCCGTCCACCGTCCAATACGCGTGGTGGGAAGTCCTCTATCCGACGGCCCCGAGCGCCGCCGCGACCGCTGCGATCACCGCGCGCCTCGCCCGGATGGAGGCCGCCATCACCGCGCGGGACCCCGCCCTCTGGGACGACCTCGACCAGGACAGCGCCGTCGCCTTCGTGCTCCTCGAGGAGCTCACCAAGAACAACGACGGCTTCTTCCTCTCCCACCACCTCTACACCCACACGGACGGGAAGCTCCACTTCACCGCGTGGGACCTCGATCTCTCGCTCGGTCAGCCTTCCTACAACGACAACGAGAACCCCGCCTCCTGGCTCGCCTACCGCCCGGACATCGTGCTCGGGCTCGCCGCCATCCCCGGCTTCTCCACGCGCATGACGACGATGTGGGCCGAGTGGCGCGCCGGCGACCTCTCCGACGATCGGCTCGACGCGCGGATCCTCGGCCTGGTCCGCGCGATGGGGAGCGCCCCCGCGCGCAACTTCGAGCGCTGGCCCATCGGCGACATCCAGTTCAGCGGCTACCTCTACACGGTGTCCTCCTATGAGGAGGAGATCGAGCGCGTGCGGGCCTTCTCGCAGGCGCGCGTGCGGTGGATGGACGCCAACGTCGCGACGTGGGGCGGGTAGGGGAGCTCCGGGTCCGGTGAAGGCGGCGACGCCTGCGGCACTCTCCGCGAATGCCGGATTGACGGGCACCCGGCCCGATGGCACCTTGTACTCCCGGAGATCTCCATGCGTGTGCTCGTCTGCTATCCGCCCATCGAGTCGGCGAAGGGCTCTCCGATGCTCACGCAGAACCGCCAGTTCCAGTGGTTCCACGAGCCGAGCTACCTGTACCCGTGCATCCCCGCCTCGGCGGCCACGCTGCTGCAGAGCAACGGCCACGAGGTCCACTGGGTCGACTGCATCGCGGAGAAGAAGAGCTGGTCGCAGTTCGACCGCATCCTCGAGGACTTCAAGCCCGAGCTCGTCGCGATGGAGACGAAGTCCCCGGTCGTGAAGATGCACTGGAAGATCGTCGACCACATCAAGTCGATCGTGCCCGGCGCCCAGTGCGTGCTCTTCGGCGACCACATCGCCGGCAACCCGAGCGAGACGCTCGAGGAGAGCAACACCGACTACTGCATCGCCGGCGGCGACTACGACTTCTCGCTCCAGTCGCTCGTCGATTGGATCACGAAGGGGACCAAGCTCGGCGGCGGCATCTGGTGGAAGGAGAACGGCACCATCAAGAACAGCGGCCCCTACTCGAACGAGGGCAACCTCGAGGAGCTGCCGTTCTGGGACCGCGACCTCACCAACGCGCACCTCTACTTCGAGAAGTGGAAGTACCGCCTGCCGTTCATGTGGACGATGGCCGGGCGCGACTGCCCGTACGGCAAGTGTACGTTCTGCTCGTGGACCGTGACCTACCCGAAGTTCCGCACCGTCTCCCCCGAGCGCCTCGCGGACGAGATGGAGATGTTGATCACGCGGCACGGCGCCAAGAACATCTTCGATGACACCGGCGCGCTCCCGACGGGCAACTGGCTGACCCGCCTCTGCACCGAGATGATCGACAGGAAGATCAACGAGAAGGTCGTCTTCGACTGCAATTTCCGCTTCGACTACTTCACCGAGAAGAACGTCCACCTGATGAAGAAGGCGGGCTTCCGCAAGCTCATCCTCGGGATCGAGTCCGCGTCAGAACGCACGATCGACATCCTCGACAAGTCGCTCACCCGCGAGCAGATCGTCGAGGGCTGCAAGATGGCGTCCGCGGCGGGACTTCAGCCGCACCTCACGATGATGGTGGGCTACCCTTGGGAGACGAAGGAGGACGCCTACGAGACGCTCTCCCTCGCCAAGTACCTGATGCACAACGGGTACGCGCACCACCTCCAGGCGACCGTCGTGATGCCGTACCCCGGCACCCCGCTGTTCGACCTGTGCCAGCGCAACGGGTGGATCCGCTTCGATCCCAAGGACTACGACCGCTACGACATGACCGAGCCCGCTTGCGTCCTGACGGACATGAGCCAGGAGGAGGTCGTGCAGATGGCGGGGCAGTTCTACAAGCTCTACGTCCACCCCAAGTTCCTGATGCACCAGCTCCGGAACCTGAATTCGATGGACGACCTCGACTACATGACGCGCGGGGTCAAGGCGATCTGGGGCCACATCAAGGACTTCGCGAACCTCCGCTCCGATCACGGCATCTCGGCGAAGTAGGGGCTCCTTCTCGTGGGGCAGGGGCTCCGCCCCCGCAACGCCCCGG
>CAJBVW010000205.1 GCA_903959175.1 uncultured Pseudomonadota bacterium | reverse complement strand
GCCGGGCCCCTCCACCACGCGGCTCCGCGCCCCGCAGATCAGCAGCCACCGGTGCGCGACGGCGAACGCGGTCGTGGGGAGGCCCATCCCGCCGCCTAACCCGGTTAGCGGGCCCACCCCGTGCTCCCCTCCCTCCCGCTCTTGCGCTGGTTCTACTTCGTGTCGCTCGGCGCGCTCGGGGCGATCATCCCGTTCCTCGGCGCGCGGCTCGAGGCGGCGGGGCTCTCGGGGCACCAGATCGGCGCGCTGATGGCGATGCTGCCGCTCGGGCGCCTCGTCTCGGCGCCGCTGTGGGGCTGGCTCGCGGACCGCTACGCGATGGCCGGCGTGCTGCTCCGCGTCGGCTGCGCGATGGCGGTCGCGGGGGAGCTGCTCCTCCTCCACGGAGAGCCCGCCTACGCCGCGCTCGGCCTCTTCCTCTTCGCGGCGGGGCGCGCGCCGCTCGGCCCGCTCGTCGACTCGGTCACCCTCCAGGCCCTCTCCGTCCCCGGTCACGACCCCCGCGAATACGGCCGCGTGCGCCTCTGGGGCTCCGTCGCCTTCCTCGGCTTCGCCGTGGTGTGCGGCCGCGCGGCCGACCTCGGCTTCGACCCCCTCGTGCTCGGCACCGCCCTCCTCCTCGCCACCACCGCGCTCGCCTTCCGCTTCCCCACGCGCGGCACCGCCGGCCCCGCCCCCATCCTCCCCGCCCTGCGCGCGCTCCTCCAGCAGCCCTTCCTCGTGCCGCTCCTCGGCCTCGCGTGCCTGCAGGCGCTCACGCTCTCGGTCTACGACACGTTCCTCTCGACCCACGTGCGCGCGCTCGGCCTCCCCGCGATGGTGACGGCCGCCGCGGTGGCGACGGGCGTGGCGTGCGAGGTGCTCGTGATGCGCTTCGGACGCCCGCTCCTCGCGCGGATGGGGGCCCCGCGCGCGCTCCTCCTCGCGGCGATGGCCGGGGTGCCGCGCTGGGCGCTGACGGCGTGGGTGACGGACCCGGTGGCGCTCGTCGCGATCCAGGTGCTGCACGGCCTCGCGTTCGGCGTGTTCTGGATCGCGGGCGTCCAGCTGATGTCGGAGAGGGCGCCGGCCCAGGTGTCGGCGTCCTCCCAGAGCCTCTTCAACGCGTCGAGCTACGGCGTGGGGGCGCTTTTCGGGGCGATCCTCGCGGGCGAGCTGCGCGCGGGCTGGGGCACCGCCGCCATCTTCGAGGGGATGACCGTCGTGTCGTGCGGCGCGACGGCGTGCGCGGCGTGGCTGGTGTGGCGGGAGCGGGGCGCGGGGGTGGTGGCGAAGGCGGCCTGAGCGCGGTGGCGACGGCCTCTGCGCCTCATCGGAGCTCGCTCACCTCTCCGGAGACTACCCAGGGGAACTCGGCGACGGTGGCGGTGACCGAGGGGTCGAAGCGGAAGGTGCGCGCCGCCGCGACGACGCAGGTGCCGAGGGCGTCCTGGCCGGTCGTGTTCGTCACCAGATGCGACTCAGTCACGCGGCCTTCGACGATGGTCCAGCCGACGCTGACACGGCCATCCAGGGTCGGCGCAGCCATCAGCCCGCGCTGAAAGCAGGTATTGATGCGCCCCTGCGATTTCTTCACGGTCGCGGCGATGGAGGCCTGCACGTCGGGCGGCGCGGTGATCGCGGCGACGGGTGCGTCGAGCGGCATGTCGGGGGCGAGCACGACCGGATCGGCGAGGACGGCGGGCGGATTGGGAGGGGCGGACTCGGCCGCCGGAGCCGCTTCCGCAGGTGGCGCCTCGGGGGCCGCTGGCGCCGTCTGGGGATCGAAGGTGCAGGCGAGGCAGAGGAGGAGCATGCTTGTCAGAATAGGCGAGGTCCCTGCCGTTACGGCCGATCCGCCGAATTCTTTGCAATTGCCGCCCGCCCCCACAGCTACCCTCGCCCACGTCGGCGAGCGCGACGAGGAGCTGCCCTGTTCGCGATCGTCCTGCTTTCTGCCTGTGGAATCGAGCCGTCGCCTCCGGTGGTCGAGCCGGCGGCCGTGTTCGACCTGACGGTGACCCTCGCCGACATGCCGACCGTGCTGGAGGTGCGCTGGCGCACGGACGTGCCCGCCCTCGCCACCGTCATCGGGCGCTTCGCCGGCGGCGAGGTGCGGGTGGAGGAGATCGAGGCGGTGACCGACCACGCGGCGTTGCTCGTGGGGATCCCGGCGCTCACCGAGGTCGCGGTCGAGGTCCTCCCGGCGGACGGCGGTGAGGCCGGCACCGCGACCGTCGTCACCGGAAGCCTCCCGTCGTGGGTGCCGGATGTCACGACGGAGGCCGACGCACCACAGGCGGCGGAGGGGGGCTTTACCGTCGTGAGCGCGATCGGGCTCCTGGAAGGGAGCGGCCCCGTGGTGTTCGACGGCGCGGGCCGGCCCGTCTGGGCGGTGACCCGGCTCCTGGCCGGCGACAGCGGTGTCACGCGCGCCCGGCTCTCGCGGGACGAGCGGGCGATCGTGTACTTGAACATGGCCCCTTCGGCCGACGGCGACGCCCAGATCGTGCGGGTGCCGCTGGATGGCGGGGAGCTCCTCGTCACCCTGGTCCGCGGCATCCACACCGACTTCGTCGAGCTCCCCTCTGGCGGCTTGGCGGCGCTCGGGTGGGACGTCCGGACCTACGGCGATCGCACCATCGTCGGCGACACGATCGTGGAGCTGGGCCCCGACGGCGAGGCCCGCGTGGTCTGGTCGGCCTATGACACCTTCGCCCCCGACCTCGACGAGGACTACCCGAATTGGTACCCGGGGGACCCCCTCGCCGAGGACTGGACGCACGTGAACGGCATCGCCTACGACGCCGACTCGGACGACTACTACGTCACGATGACGTGGAGGAGCCGCGTGCTCCGCGTCGACCGCGGCACGGGCGCCGTCGTGTGGGACCTCTCCGACGACGGCGGCAGCTTCGCCCGCGTCGGGTCCCGCTACCTGCTCGACCAGCCGCACAGCGTTCAGCCCACCGCCACCGGCGTGCTCGTCTTCAACCGCGAGGACCCCATCGACCCCGAGTCCTGCTCGGGCGCCACCGACATCACGCTCAACGAGGCCGCCTTCACCGCCGAGGCCACCTGGGTCTACACGTCCGAGGCGTGCCTGCTCACCACCTTCCTCGGCTCCGCCCAGCGCCTGCCGGGCGGCAACACCCTCGTGGCGTTCACCAACTCGGGGCAGCTCGACGAGGTCACGCCCGCGGGCGAGCTGGCGTGGCGGGTGAGCGCCCCGATCGGGACCGGCTTCGGCTTCGCCGAGCGCGTGCCGCGGCTCGGGGACGGGTTCCCGTAGCGGACGCCAGGGGCCCCACCGCGGACCGGGGCGCGGTCAGCCCAGGCTGCGCGTGAGGTCCCACAGGGTGTCGACGAGCAGGTCCGCCTCGTCCGCCCACGGCATCGGCCCGTGGCGCATCACCAGCACGGTGGCGGTGCCGGCGGCGCGTCCGGCCTGCGCGTCGTAGACCCAGTCGCCCACGAGCACGGCTGCGCTCGCGACGGCGCCCCACTGGCGGAGGAGCTTCTCGCCCCCTCCCGGGTGCGGCTTCGGCGGCGCGCAGTCGCGGCTCACGATGTCGGCGGTCGCGAAGTAGCGGGCGAGCCCCGCGGCCTCGAGCGTCAGGCGCGCGCCCTCGAGCGTGTTGCGCGTGAGGATGCCGAGGGTGTTTCCGCGGGCCACCAGCGCGTCGAGCAGGGCCACGGCGTCGTCCTGGGGGCGGGCGCGGCGGGCGACGTCCTCTTCCCACTGGTTGATGAACGCGTGGTCGGCGGCGGCGCGCTCCGCCGGGCGCGTGGCGATCGTCGCGAGGATGTCGTCACCCTCGGGCACGTCGAGCGTGCGGTGCAGCCACGCGAAGTCGTGCATCGGCACCGTGAGCGTGCCGTCCATGTCGAAGATCCAGTGGGTGCGGTCGCGCAGGTGCATCAGATCACCAGTTTTTCGCCGTGGCCGTAGCGCCGCCCGATGCGGAAGGCCTCGAGCTCCGCGGCGCCGTCGAGCACGTCCACGCTGGCGACGTCCCGCCCGGCGTCCGCCAGGGCCTCCGCCACGCGCGCGGTGAAGGGGCCGAACATGGCGCCGTGGCCGGAGAAGCCGACGAGGCGCATCAGGTTGGGCACCGCGGGGTCGAAGCCGAGGAAGGGGTTGTGGTCGGGGGTGACGCCGTAGTAGCCGGCGGTCGTGGCGGTGATCCCCGCGAACTCGCCGATGGGCGGCAGGACCTCGGCGAGCGCCATCCAGGTGGCGTAGCCGTAGGAGTCGGGGCCGGACTTGTGGAAGAAGGCCTCCTCCACCCGGTCCTGATCCTCGTACGCGAAGTCGGGCTCCGCGGGGGCGTCGTGCGCCCAGCCCATGAGCAGCGAGGCGTCGTTCTCCGGGCGGCAGTAGGCGCCGGAGGGCGCGATGACCAGCGGCATGGCGGCGAGGGTGTCTCCCGAGAGGGAGCCGGCGCGCTCGCACATCCAGAGGTAGCGCTTGCGCGGCGTGATGGGCAATTCGGTAGCGCCGAGCACGCGCGAGAGGCGCGGCGACCAGGCGTTGGTGCAGTCGATCACGAGGTCCGCCCCGAAGCGGCCCTTGGGCGTGATCACGGCGTCGATCCGGCCGTTCGTGCTCTCCACGCCGGTCACCGGCGCGTTCTGGACGACCGTGGCGCCGAGGCGGCGCGCGGCGGCGATGGCCTCGTTGTAGACGGTCTCGGGGCGCAGGAACCCGTCCGTCGGGCAGAAGGTGCCGCCGAGCAGGGCGTGGCGGTCGACCCACGGGAAGCGGTCGACCAGGGCGCCGAGCTCCAGGGCCTGCACCTCGTCCAGGCCGCACGCCTGCTGCATCTCCACCCGGTACTTCGCGGCGTCCCAGTCCTCTTGCAGCGCGTAGAGGAACAGGTATCCGTTCTGCACGATGGGGACGGAGTCTCCGCCGACCTCCTCGCGAAAGCGCCGGTAGAAGTCGACCGCGTAGCGCATGCCGAGCACGGTCTCGGGCGTCGAGAACTGCTGGCGGATCCCCGCCGCGGTGCGGCTGGAGGAGCCGGCGCCGACGTGCCGCGCCTCCACCACGGTGACCGCCCACCCGGCGCGCGCGAGCCGCCAGGCCACGAGGGACCCCGTGATCCCGGCTCCGATGATGACCGCGCGGCGCGCCATGCGCCGGTCTAACCGTCTGCAGCCGGAAGCGCGTGTTCGGCGGATCGGGCGATCCCGCCCCCGTTCCGCGCTACGCTCCCGCTCCGTGCCTACCCTGCGCCAATTCGTGCTCCTCGGCCTGCTCTGGGCTGTGCTCGCGTGGCTCACGACGGCCGCGTGGGGCATGTCCGCCCAGAAGTACGGCTTCGCCGACGCCCTCACCCGCTACTACGCCCTCCGCGCCCCCCTCGTCGGCGCCGTCATGGGCGTCGTCTGGGCGCCGTTGTTGTGCGCGGGCATGCTGCCCGGCCGCGCCAGCGCGCTCGCCCACCGCGCGCGAGGCCTCGCGGTCGAGCGTCCGACGCTCCGCCTCTTCCGCCTCCTCCAAGGCGCCACCGTGGGCCAGCTCGTCGGCGCTACCACCACCGTGGCGCTGTTGTTCCTCTGGCCGAGCGACATGCAGAACACCCGGATGGACGCGCTGAAGTGGGGTGGCGTGTTCTGGAAGCTCTACTGGTGGCTGTTCGTCCCGTGCTCCGCCGTCGCCGGCGTCTTGAGCGTCACCATCGCCCTGCGCACCGCGCGGCCCCCCGCGCCCCGCCCTCCCCCGGAGCCCTGATGCCTCGTCCCACGCCGGTCGTCCTCTGCATCCTCGACGGGGTGGGCTGGGGCCGCCGCGACGACACCGACGCCGTCTACGTGGCCGACACCCCGCGCCTCGACGCGCTGCTCGCCACCTCGCCGCACTGCCTCCTGCGCGCCCACGGCACCGCCGTCGGCCTCCCCTCCGACGCCGACATGGGCAACTCCGAGGTCGGCCACAACGCCATGGGCGCCGGCCGCGTCATCGAGCAGGGCGCCTCCCTGGTCGACGGCGCCATCGCCTCCGGCGGCATCTGGGAGACCGCCGCCTGGAAGGAGGTCGTGGCCGCCCCCACCGTCCACCTCCTCGGCCTGCTCTCCGACGGCAACGTCCACTCCCACGTCAAGCACCTCCACGCCCTCGTCGCGCGCGCCGCCGCCGCCGGCCGGCGCATCCGCGTCCACCTCCTCACCGACGGCCGCGACGTGTCCGAGCGCAGCGCCCTCACTTGGGTCGCCCCCCTTGAGGCCTACCTC
>CAJBVW010000204.1 GCA_903959175.1 uncultured Pseudomonadota bacterium | reverse complement strand
GTCGCTCATCGGTCACATGGGCATGCTCCCTCTTCGCTCCTTGCGCCCGCGGCCCCGGGTCGCCCTCGGTGCTACGGTTTATTTCGCGGCGAACCCTACGCCGACGCCGCGTGGGCGCCCCTGACCGTCGCCGAGGTGGCGCGCTCGGGGGCGTCGCCTGCGGGCGACCGCGAGGCCGTGGAGCCCGCCGCTCCGTCGTCACGACGTGGGGGCTTGGGAGCCCCCACGCCGCGCCGACTCCGCGCCGACCACGGCCGGAAACCGTGATCCCCGGATATGCTGTGCTCCGCGAGGTTCACGATGCCCAAGCTCTCCTTCGCCCTCCTTCTGGCGCTCGCGCTCGTCGGCTGCCAGAGCGACAAGGGCATCACCGTCCGCCACTCGCCGCCCGCCGCCGTCGTGACCGCCCCGGCGGACGGCACCGCGGTCGACCAGGGCGTCGCCGTGGCGTTCGAGGGCCTCGTGTCGGACGACCAGGACGCCGCGCCCGACCTCCAGATAACTTGGTCGAGCGACCGCGACGGCCCGCTCAACACCGACCCCGCCGACGGCGACGGCCTCACCCGCTTCGCCACCGCCTCGCTCTCCGAGGGCACGCACGTCATCACGTTGCAGGTGATCAACTCCGAGGTGCGCTCCGCGGAGGACTTCATCACGCTCGTGGTGAACGCCGTGGAGCAGGAGCCCGAGGTGACCCTCCGGCACCCGCGCGACGACGAGACCGGCGTGGAGGGCGTGGCCTTCGTGTTCGAGGCCCTCGTCCGCGACGTGCAGGACGCCGCGCCCGACCTCCTCGTCGTCTTCGAGTCCGACCTCGACGGCACGATCTGCGCCCCCACAGCGGACCTCGACGGGCTCGCGAGCTGCGCGGCCACGCTCTCCCCCGGCGACCACGTCGTGACCGTCACCGTAGAGGACTCCGCCGGCAACACCGCGAGCGCCGACTCCCCCTTCACCGTCGTCGCGGCGGACGCCTCCGATGACGACAGCGACGGCTACACCGAGGTGGAGGGCGACTGCGACGACGCCGATCCCTCCGTACACCCCGGCGCCACCGAATACGCGAACGGCGCCGACGACGACTGTGACGGCACCATCGACGATGGCACCACCAACGTCGATGACGACGGTGACGGTTACACCGAGACCGCCGGCGACTGTGACGACGGCGACATCGACACCTACCCGGGCGGCCTCGAGGTGTGCGACGGCGTCGACAACGACTGCGACCTCACGGTAGACGACGGCACCTCCTGTTACGACGACGATCGCGACGGCTACACCGAGACCGAGGGCGACTGCGACGACGCCGGCACGGTGACCTACCCGGGCGCCGCGGAGCTGCCGGACGGCGCCGACAACGACTGCGACGGCCTGCTGGACGAGGGCACCTCCGCCTACGATGACGACGGCGACTGCGCCTGCGAGGTCGAGCCCTGCACCGGCTCCGTCGAGCCCGGCTGCGCGACCGTCATCGAGGGCGACTGCGCGGACGCCGACATCGCCGCCGGCCCCGGCGCCACCGAGCTGTGCGACGGCGCCGACAACGACTGCGATGGCACCACCGACGAGCCCGACGCCGCGGACGCCCCCACCTGGTACGCCGACGCCGACGCCGACCTCTACGGGGACGCCGCGACCGCCACCGCAGCCTGCACCGCCCCCTCCGGCTACACGTCCAACGCCACCGACTGTGACGACGCCGTCGCCGCGACCAACCCCGCCGGCACCGAGGTGTGTGACAGCGCCGACAACGATTGTGACGGCACCACCGACGAGGACGCCGCGGTCGACGCCCCCACCTGGTACCGCGACGCCGACGGTGACGCCTACGGCGCCTCCGCCACGACCACGCGCGCCTGCGCCGTCCCCTCCGGCTACGTCGCGAGCGCCACGGACTGCAACGACGCCGTCGCGACGACCAACCCCGGCGCCACCGAGGTGTGTGACAGCGCCGACAACGACTGTGACAGCAGCGTCGACGAGGCCGACGCCGCCGACGCCCCCCTGTGGTACCGCGACGCCGACAGCGACGGCTACGGCACCACTGCCACCAGCGCCCGCGCGTGCATCGCGCCCGCCGGCTACACCGCGGCCTCCACCGATTGCGACGACACGCGCTCGGCCGTGAGCCCCTCCGCCACCGAGACCTGCAACAGCATCGACGACGACTGCGACGGCGGCACCGACGAGGGCGTCACCACGACCTACTACCGCGACGCCGACGGAGACGGCTACGGCCTCTCCACGACCTCGACCACGTCGTGCTCCGCGGTCGTCGGCTACGTCACCAACGCCACCGACTGTGACGACACCGACGCGACGCTCTCCCCCCTGACCGTTTGGTATCGTGACAGCGACGGCGACAGCTACGGCGCCTCCGCATCCACCCGCACCCAATGCGCCCAGCCGAGCGGCTACGTCGAGGACGACACCGACTGTAACGACGCCACCACCTCCGCCTACCCGGGCCGCACCGAGGCGTGTGACGGCATCGACAACGACTGTGACGGTTCGACCGATGAGATCAACGCGAGCGGCTGCAGCTACTACTACTACGACGCGGACGGTGACGGCTACGGCACGACCACGTCGCGCTGCTACTGCGAGGGCACGGGCACCTACACCGCGAGCAACAACGACGACTGCTACGACAGCAACGCCAACGCAAACCCCGCCGCGACCGCCTACTACAGCGTGAACCGCGGCGACGGCAGCTACGACTACAACTGCGACTCCACCGCGAGCAAGCGCTACACGGACAACTACGACTGCACCGGCGCCATCTTCGTGTGCGTCGACTACACGAGCGGCTGGTCCTCCTCGACGGACCCCGCCTGCGGCGCCGCCGGGAGCTGGCGCACGGGCTGCTCGGCGGACCTCACGTCGTGTAGCTCCAGCGGTTCGTCGAGCCGTACGCAGACGTGTAGGTAGGGGCTGATGAAGTCGGGGGCGAGGCGGGAGCGCGCCGGCTTCGCCGGCCGGGTGCTATCGGGCGGCGACCGCCCGCCTCCTTGACCCCACCCGCTTTCGAGG
>CAJBVW010000203.1 GCA_903959175.1 uncultured Pseudomonadota bacterium | reverse complement strand
TGGTTGATGACCTCGATCATGCCCTCGTAGAGGAAGCCCTGCGGGGTGTCGGGGTCGTAGGTCTCGGTGATGCTCTTCACGAGGACGCCGTGCTTGCGGAGCAGGCTCTTGAAGAGGATCGACTCCTCCCGGTCGCGGGAGAAGCGGTCGAGCTTGTGGACGACGATGGCCTTCACGTCGGCCTTCTTGCAGTAGGCGATCATCTCGCAGAAGCCGGGCCGCTTGTTCGCGGGGGCGTAGGCGGACTCTCCCTCGTCCACGAACTCGCGCAGGATGCGGTGGTCGGGCCGCTCCTCGACCCAGCGCGTCAGCAGCTTGCGCTGGGCGGGGATGGAGATGTCCTTGAGGGCCTGCTCGTCCGAGGAGACGCGGCAGTAGGTGACGACGTTCATGAGAGCTCTCCGAGGGGGGAAACGTTCGGGCTTGGCCCCGGCCGCGACCCTGACTGCAAAAGGGATGCCAGCGACCCCCGGCTGTCAAGGCCTGGATCGCGGGTCGTCGAAAACACCAGGAAAGGCGAGTTTTCCATGCGCTTGGTCGTCGGCTTTCGCCGCCGGAGCGACGTTCTGCCAACGCGCCGCGCACCCAAGTCAACGCGCCGCCGCTGCCTCATCGGCGGGCGGGGGCGCCGCGCTCGGGGGGCGTCGCGCGCCATCCGGGGGGAGGAGCGCCGCGTCGGGGTGGGGGAGCGCGCCGGCTGGGCCGCGGGTCGCGCCGGCGCCCACCTGTTGCACGAACCTAAAGCCAGACTTAATGTTTGTGCCTGGAGTCCGGCCGTCCGCCCCGGCCCGACTGGGACCGCCTCTTCGAGGTGGCCTCGGCGCAGGAGGGACTCTTCACGGCGAAGCAGGCGGCGGAGGCGGGGTACTCGGCCCAGCTGCTCGTGCAGCATGTACACGCAGGGCGCGTGATCCGGGTGCGACACGGCATCTACCGGCTCGTCCACTTCCCCGCGGGCGAGAACGAGGACCTCGTCGCGGCGTGGCTGTGGTCAGGGGGCGCGGGGGTGCTCTCGCACGAAACCGTGCTCGCCCTCCACGGCCTCTCGGACATGCTCCTGGCGTCGGCCCACCTGACCGTTCCCGCAGGATGGGCGAGGCGACGCCTGCGCGTCCCAGGAGGGGGCGTGCTCCACCACGATGACGTACCGCACGAGGCGCGCATCTGGTTCGGCGCCGTACCCACGACGACGGTGGCCCGAACGCTGAACGACTGCGCCACCGGCGGTCTCTCGCCCGAGCTACTCGGTGAGGCGTCCCGGCAGGCGCTTCGGCGCGGGCTTGCCGCACGGGGCGACCTGGGGGCGGTGGCCGACGCCCTCGCTCCGTTCGGAGGCATCGGCTCAACCCCACCGGCGACGGCGCTCACGTCTCGGCGGCTCTCAACGAACGCGCGCGTTCCTCGCTCGCCGCGCTGATAAGGACGCGGTGGACCTGCACCTTGCCGTAGAAGGAGAGGTTCACGCTGTGGTGGTCGACCCGGTCGCGTAGTTGAATGGTTACGGGCACGCCGGGCCTAAGCACGCGGCCGGAGGACCCGGGCCCGCGGTCGGCGCGGCATCGAGGTCGTCGAGCACCACGGGGTTGTCGCCGGACATGATCCCGGTGTTCGTCGCTCTCGTGTCGCCGGTGGCAAAGATCTTCGACGGGTGGAGGCTCGTCCAGGGCGCGCATTTCACGTCTGCTACGAGGAGGTTGCGGATTCAGATGATTCGGTTATCTCTATTTCCTCGGTTTCTAACTCAAAGGGAACGCCAAAGTCGCCATGATGATCGCTCTTGTTGCAATCGGCCTCGCCGCCGACCCCCCCTCGATCGTGGGCACATGGAACGTCAGGTTGAAGTCGGAGTCCATCACATGTCCTAAGGTCGCCGGCGAAGGTGGTGAACGCGCCGTTCAGTGGCTCGTTTCCACAGGCTCAGACGGGAACTACACGGTCCAGGTCATCGGTGACACCTCGGGGTTGACCTCGCTCAAAGGGCCCGCGAAAGACGGCTCTCTTACGTTGTTCGGCGGCGCCACTAAGGAGGTCCCGGGACACGACGCGCTCGTGCTCATTCGCAGCGCCCAGCTCAGGCTCGCCGACGGGAAGCTGACCGGCAGCTACCTTTCGACAAGCGTGGCCGAGAGCCAGAAGGTGGAGGGCGGCGGGTACGTGCATCCCATCTGCGCGACAATGTGGTCCGTTACGGCTACTCGGTAGAGGCCAGCCCGCCCTGGTACCGTACCGCCGCACCACGAGCGGCGCGGTGGCGAGCATGCACGCACCGTAGGCACGGCGTGGACCGAGATTCTCGCTCCGCGCACAGTGTTGTGGCGACCGCCATAGCGGTTGGCGTCCAACACCACCGACGCGACCAGCTCGACGCCAGTAGGACATCCTCGGAGGGGCAATCTTCGGCGGTGGCCTTGGAGCGAGCGCGGGACGAGTTCGGGCAGAACTCGGTACGATCGGAGCTGCTCAGCCAAGCTGCCCGTCGGGCCCTGCGCCGCGGGCTGGTCGCGCGGGGCGACCTTGGCGCGGTGGCCGAGGCGCTGGCACCGTTCGGAGGCATCGCCTCAACCCCACCGGCGACGGCGCCCACGTCCCGGCAGCCCTCAACGAACGCGCGCGTTCCTCGCCAGCCCCACTAATAACGAGTGCGTTATTAGTGGCGAGCCCGGAGAACGACGCCGTTCCCAGGCAGGGAGCCCCCGTGCATCGAGCGACCGGAGACTACGACACCACCATCGCCGGCGGCGAGACCGTGCGCGCCTTCGTGCCCTTCCCGCTGCCGCCGCGGGACCCTCCCCTGGAGCTCGGGGGGCCGCTGCACGAGCGCCTCCGGGTCGCGGAGCAGGCGCTGGTACGGCTGGAGCTCGCGGGGGCGATGGTGCCCTCGATGGACTGGTTCATCTACGCCTTCGTCCGCAAGGAGGCCGTCATCTCCTCGCAGATCGAGGGGACGCAGGCCACGCTGGTGGACCTCCTGACCTTCGAGGCCACTGAGGGGGACACGGCGCCCGCGCCGGCGACCGCCGACGTGGAGGAGGTGTGCAACTACGTCGACGCGCTGCACTTCGCGCGGGCGCAGCTGGCTGATCCTCAGGGGCCGCCGCTCTCAATGCGGCTCCTCAACGCGACCCACGCCCGGCTCATGCGCGGGGTGCGCGGCGCGTCGAAGCTGCCGGGGGAAGTCCGCCGGAGCCAGAACTGGATCGGCGGTTCGCGCCCCGGCAACGCTGCGTTCGTCCCGGCTCCTCCCCACCGGCTCGGCGAGGCGCTCTCCGAGCTGGAGCGGTGCATCCACGCCGACGGCGAGGGGCTGCACCCGCTCGTGCGCGCGGGACTGCTGCACGTCCAGTTCGAGACGATCCACCCCTACCTCGACGGCAACGGGCGCATCGGGCGCCTCCTGGTGAGCCTGCTCCTGGAGCACTGGGGGCTGCTCACCCAGCCCCTCCTCTACCTGTCGCTCTTCTTCAAGCGGCACCGGGCCGAGTACTACCGGAGGCTCAACGCCGTGCGCGTGGACGGGGACTGGGAGGGGTGGCTGGACTTCTTCCTCGACGGCGTCGGCACTATCGCCGAGGAGGCGGTCGCCGCGGCGAAGGAGCTGTTCACGCTCGTCGCCACCGACCGCACCCGGCTGCTCGCCCACCCCGACGCCACGGTCGCGACCGTCCGCCTCTTCGAGCTCCTCCCGCGCAACCCGATGCTCACGACGGCAAGCGTCATGCGCCTGCTCGGCGTGGCCCGGCCGACGGCGGCGCGCTCGCTGGACGCGCTGGTGGAGGCGGGCATCCTCGTCGAGACGACCGGCAAGCGCCGGGACCGAACGTTCGCCTACGACGCGTACCTGCGCCGGCTTCGCGAGGGGACGGAGCTCGAGGGCGGGTAGGCACGTATCGTCGGCCCCGCTCTGGCCAACGCGCCCGCCAAGAGCCCAACGCGCCCCGCCGGCCCCATCCCACCCCCGTCGCACCCCATCAGCCCCCCCGCGCGCCCCCCCCAACGCGCCACCGCCCCCGCGCCACCGGCCAGCCGCCCCGTCCCCTCCGCGAGGCGCCCCAACCCCTGAAACATCACCCCCGATGTATCACCGAAACATAGGGTATACCTGCATCTAAGGCCTCGGCACGCCTCCTGCTCTCTCCTCGGTCGCCGCCTCTCGGCAGCCCAGGAGAACGACCGATGCCGACCTTCCCCCGCAAGACGCCCCGCCTGCGCGTGGTGGTCAAGCCCATCCCCACCGAGGACGCCCAGCGCGCCTGGGAGGAGGCGCTGGACGCCTTCGCCGAGGCGATGGCCGACCGCCTCATCGCCAACGCGCGCGCCGAGGTGGCCGCCGAGCTCGGCGTCGACGCCGACGCCATCGACCGCGAGCGCGACCGCGTGTCGCCGTTCGCCTCGGACGGAGGCGGGCTGCTGGAGGCGCTGTCGTGAGCACCGCCCTCCGCATCCTCCCCACCCTCGAGATGGGGTCGCTCAGCGTGGCCGCCGAGGTCCAGGACCCGGACGTGCGCTGGGAGCCCGACGCGCCCGGCGTGCTGCGCCTCGTCGAGGGCGCCGTCGACGTGTCCCTCTCGTTCCCCGACCGCGCCGCGGTCGCCCGCTTCTGCCGACGCGTGGGCGCGCTCCGCCCGCCCCCGGCTCCTCGCTCCTGACCGCTCCCCGCCGGTCAGCGAGGCCGGCGGCTTGTCCCGCCATCCAACTGGAGAGTTTCCCATGTCCACGCTCGCGCACCTCACCCTCACCTTCGAGGGCCGCCCCCTCACCACCATCGCCCTCGGCGGGGTCGCCGGCTGGCCCGCCCACGAGATCGGCGAGCTGCTCGGCTACGCCCATGGCGGCCGCCGCCTCGTGAACGCCATCACCGGCGAGTGGGCCGCGGAGTTCATCGAGAACCACGACTACGTGGTCATCACCGGCAAGGAGCTCGCCGCGGTGAAGGCCGCGGTGAACGGCACCCGCGAGGCGGTGTCGCCCTACGCCAACAAGGTCATCGTGCTGCTGGAGCCGGGCCTCGACCTCGTGCTCCTGAAGACGAGCAAGGCGATCGGTCGCCGGCTGCGCCGCTTCCTGGTGGACGAGATCCTGCCGCGGCTTCGTCGCGGCGAGGGCATCCCGGCCCCCGGCACGGAGAAGGCGGAGGCCACGGCCAAGGCGCCCGAGGGCACGATGATCGACCTCAAGGAGCTCCGCGAGCTGCGCCTGTGGAACCAGGCCGACCTCGCCGACCGGCGCTTCCGCTCGGCCGCCGTGAGCAGCATCGGCCTCTGGCTGCACAGCCTAGGGCGCATCGACACCGACGCGCTGGTGCGCTTCGAAGTGGCCTCCGCCCAGATCGCGCTGTCCCGCGCGCCCGCCGGGGTGATGCCGCTGGCGAAGATCCCCGTGGACCTCGCCTTCGTGCTCGACACGCTGCACGCGGAGGCCGCGTGACCCCGCCGGCCGCGCCGCCGCTGCCGGCCGGGCAGCACCCCGTCCGCCCGCCGGTGGCGCCGCCCGTCGCTCCCCGGCGCGACCCCTACGAAGCCCGCTGGAAGCAGGCCTCGCGGGCCGTCAGCGACCCTCGCCGCCAGGCCTTTCGGAGGCGCGCGTGAGGACCTTCACCCTCACCCTGTTCGACCCGCCCACGCCCCGCCCCGACGCATCCCCCGATGCGGCCGAGGGCGTGGTGTGGCCGGTCGTCGGGCGGCGCTGGACGGGCGACCTCGGGGCCCTCGACGCGCTCCTCACCGCGCCCGTCCCGGGTGCGGGCAAGTTCGCGTGCCCCTTCTTTCTGGTCGGGGCCTTCGCAGGCGACCGGCGCCACAATGCGGGCTTCGAGCGCGCGTCGGTGGTGGCGCTCGACGTGGAGAACGGCGTGAGCACCCGCGAGGCGCACGCGCGCTTCGTGGGCGCCCACCACGTCATCTACACCACCTGGCGGCACACGACGGCGGAGCAGCGCTTCCGCCTCGTGCTGCCGCTCGGGCGCGACGTGGACGCGCGGGAGTACAAGCTCCTCTGGGTCATCCTCGCCCGGCGGCTGGGGAGCGGTGCCGACCCGCAGACGAAGGACCTCGCCCGCGCGCTGTTCCTCCCGGCCCTCCGGCCGGACGGGGGCCGCGCGCTGGCGAAGGCGTGGGCGGAGGCGCCGCTGCTCGACCCCGACGCGGTGCTCACCGAGGCCCTCGCCCTGGTGCCGCCCGACGCGCCGCCCCGGCCGCGCCGCCCGCTCACCCCGCTGACTCTGCCGATGGACGCCGCGCGGCGCCTCGCGCGCCTGCGGCTCGCCCAGGAGCCTGAGGCCCGCCACCGTGCCGCCGAGTACCTCGGGGCGCGCGTGTCAGGCCGCCGCGCCGACGCCATCTGCTGCCCCGCCTGTGCCCGGTCGTCGGTGTGGTTCTGGCTGGAGCCCGGCCGAATGAGCTCGGCCCGCTGCAGCCACCGCAACTCCTGCGGCTGGTACGGGCCGCTCGACCTGCTCCTCGATGCTCGTGAGGGCCTCGCCCATGCATGACTGGATGCCCGCAGTGACGGCGACCACGCCGACGACGCCCCCAGACGCCAACGTCGGGCTCGCCCGCCTCACGAAGCTCGTGGAGACGGACGACCCGGCGGAGGCGACCGTCCAGCTCGCGGCGCTCCTCGAGGACGCCGAGGGCATGGACGCGCTCGCCGCCGCGTGGCGGAGCTCCCCCGACCGCGTGGCGGCGCTGGTGATGCGGCTCGGCGCGAAGAAGGGGATGCGGCAGCGCGCGGGTCGGCTGGAGCGAGCAATCCGCGAGGCCGCCCTACGCCAGTCCCGCGCGGAGGCCGAGGGGCGGCTCCAGGTGGCGATGGAGCGGAGCACGGCGCTGCCGCTCGCCGAGGCGTTGGCGCCGGTGCTCGGCGCCCACGTCCTGCCCGTGGGCCTGCGCTCCCCGCCCGGCTGGGAGGTGTCGCCCCGCGGCGTGGCGAAGCTGCGCGTGAGCCCCGACAGCGGCAACGTGAACGCCGTGGACGTGGCCCACCGCCCGCTCCTCATCGAGGGCCGGTACCGCGACGTCCACGACAACAGCGTCACCTACGCGCTGGCCTGGGCGGGCGCGGGCGGCGGCTGGCACCTCCACCCCGTGCCCCGTGCGAAGGCCGCCGACGCGCGAGGCCTCGTCGCCTACGCCGCGCATGACGCGCCGGTGACCTCGAACTCCGCGTCCGACCTCGTGGCCTACCTGGACGATTTCGAAGCGGCAAACCTCGACGCCATCCCCGAGGCCCGCGTGACCTCGCAGATGGGCTGGCACGGCACCGGCGACGAGCGGTGCTTCCTGTGGGGCCGCTCCGTGGTGCGCGCGGGCGGCACGGTGAGCGCGGGCGCCGTCGAGGACCTGCCCCCGGCGCGCTGGGTGCCCCGCCAGCTCCACCTCCTCGTGACCGAGCCGGGCGTGCGCGCCCTGGCCGACGGCTTCCGCGTCACCGGCACCTGGGAGGGCTGGCTCGACGCCGTGAACGCGGCGCTGCCCTACCCGGCCGCGATGGTGGCGCTCTACGCCTCGCTGGTGCCGCCGCTCATGGCGTTCTTCCCCACGCTCGCCAACTTCATCGTGGACTTCTGCGGTGAGACGAGCCGCGGCAAGACGACCACGCTGCGGCTCGCGGCGTCGGTGTGGGGGAACCCCGACGAGCGCGGCGGCGGCATCGTCGTGTCGTGGGACAACACCCGCGTCTACGTCGAGCGGGCGGCGGCGCTCACCGACTACCTCCCGACCTTCCTCGACGACACCAAGCGCGCCCGGAAGTCCGAGGACGTGGGGCGCACCCTCTACGACTTCGCCTCGGGCGTCGGGCGCGGGCGCGGCTCGCTCCAGGGCATCCAGCGCACCTCGCGCGCCCACGGCGTGCTCCTCTCCACGGGCGAGGCCCCGGCGACGAGCTTCACCAACGACGGCGGCACGCGCGCGCGGACGCTCTGCATCTGGGGCTCGCCCTTCGGCGGGTGCAGCGCCGACACGCTGGTCGCCGTCCAGCGCATCACGGCGGGCGTGCTCGACCACCACGGGCACGCCGGGCCGCGCCTGCTCCAGTACCTGCTCGGACTCGCCGACGCGGGCGCGGGCCTCCGCCGCCTCTACGCCTGGCGCGTGGAGGAGTGGACGAAGCTCTGCAACGGCAACCCGGTGGCGGGCCGGGCCGCGCAGTACGTCGCGGCGCTCGACGTGGCGAAGTGGCTCCTGCACGAGGCGCTTGGGGTGCCGGCGCCGACCTCCGACCCGGTGCTCGTGGCGTGGGAGGCCGTCATCAAGGCCTCGGCCGAGGCCGACCGGGCCTCCGACGCGCTCCGCGACGTGCTCTCCTGGGCCACGAGCCAGCAGCACCGCTTCTACGGGCGCCTGGAGGGCGAGCCGAGCGGCAACGATGCGCCCACCGGGGGCTGGCTCGGCGCATGGGCGAGCCGGGCCGACTGGCGCGCCCTCGCCGTGCTCCCGACCGAGCTGCGCGGCTTCCTGGAGCGGCAGAAGTACGACGCCGAGGCCGTGCTCCGGGTGTGGGAGCAGCGCGGCTGGCTCCTCCGCGACGAGGGCCACCGCACGCGGAAGGCCACGATCGGCGAACGGAAGGAGCGGTGCTTCGTCGTCGCGCGCGCCGGGGCGGACGCGGTGAGCGGGGAGCCGGTTGAGGCTGATCCGGCTCCGTGATGGCCGGGCGGGCGGTGACGGTCCCCGCCTGCGAGCCCGGCGGCCCCGGTCGTTTCCCGCCTCGACGGGGACGAGGAAGTGCGCGTGTGGGGCCGGCTTTCGCGGGTGGTCCCCGAAGTCCCCGGTTTGGGGCGCCCCGCATGCCTGCTCTGGGGGAGGACGCGATCACGCCGGTGGCTGAACGTGAGCGCGAGGTTCGCGCGCGTGGGGGAGGCTGTCGCGGGGGCTGGGACTTCGGGGACGGGTTGGAAAAGGGCTGATTGCCGCTGGTGATGGCGAGACCCGCCGGGGCGGGGACGGGGTGGGGACGGCGGGGACGAGTGGGCGCCCGCCGCCCAAGCGCAAGTTCTACTGGCGCTTGCAGTCCCCCGAGGCCGTCGCAGCGCGCCGCGGCGACGTTCGCGGGGGGCACGGATATAACTTCAGCCATGGACAGTCTTTCCCCCAAGCAGCGCAGTCAGCGGATGGCGCGCGTGAGGTCCAAGAACACTGCACCCGAGCTCACCGTGAGGAAGCTGCTGCGGACGATGGGGTACGGTTATCGGCTGCACTCGCGCGGTCTGCCGGGAAAGCCGGACATCGTTATCAGTGGTCGGCGCACAGCAATCTTCGTGCACGGATGCTTCTGGCACCGCCACATGGAGCCCCTTTGCCGACTTGCGCGATTGCCGAAATCTCGGCTTGATTTCTGGCTGCCAAAGCTCGAAGCCAACAGGGCGCGAGATGATGCTCAGCGCGAGGCCCTTGCGCTCGCTGGGTGGCGGGTCGTGGTGGTCTGGGAGTGCCAACTCAAGGACCCCACTGCTGTCAGCCAACAACTCCGGGGTGCATTGGGCCCGCCTGGTCGAGAAGGGCGGGGTGCTGCCGGACCGCGCGTGGCCAAACCTCCTTCAGAGCCGGATGAAGCTCACTTCGATGCCGCATCGTGAAGCAATCCTGGCGAGCTTATCCCTCTCGCCCGACGCGAAGGGCCTCGAGATCGTGTCGAAAACCGCAATCCGGAGCTGCATCTCCGGGCTCTGGTCCAGCCCCTCAAGCGCAGCCCAGAGCAGATGCTTGAAGTCTCTCGCTGGCCCCCAGAGCAGCGTGACGGATCTTGCGCCGTCCGAGGCGCGACACCTCAAAGGCTTCGTGTTGCCGCTCTGCGGCACTGGACTCCAGCCCTCACCGAGCAAGCGCTTCACCACCACCTGCGGGCTTCGCGGGTGCTCGTCCAGGTACACGGCGTAATCTCCCATTCCCGCCAGCGCCCGGGCGAACTCCTTGAGCGGTCCGTCCTTGAGCCAGACGCGCTGCTCCTCCGGACTCATCCACGGCGCCAAGACGCCACCAACCTCGGGATCGGTGAGCCAGCGCGCGTACTGCTCCGTGTGCTCCCGCTGCGTCAGGTACTCCCAGTCGACCCGCAACGCGTCCGCGTAGACCTTGCGGACCACACTCTGAACGTGGTCGTCGTTCGTGACCTTCCGTGCCATCAAGGACCTCCGGGCTCGGGAAACTGCAACTTTGCCTCGTCGAGCGCCGTCTCGACACTCGCGGCGTCCTTCAGCCACGCGTCCATCAGAGTCCCGACATTCTGGTCGGAGAAGGAGATGTTCGCCGCAGTCCCGAGCATGAGCGTCTCCGCCGGCGAACGCGCCGCATCGAGGTCACGCCTGAGTCCGACGACCGCAGCGATCCGCCTGATGTCCGTGACGAAGTCAAGTACTCGCACCCGCTCCTTCACGCCCTGTTTGATGCGGAGGCCACGGCCGAGTTGCTGAACGAAGATGCGCCGGCTGTGCGTCACCCGCAGGAACGCGATGATGTTGACGTCGGGGACATCGACTCCCTCGTTCAGGATGTCCACTGCGGTCAGGATCGGGATTCGTCCAGAGCGAAAGGCGCTCAAAGCGACCTCGCGCTCGCGTTTCCCTAAGCCAGTGTGCAGAAACGTCGCATTTGCCCAGTTTGGCACCCACCGAGAGAGCATCATCGCCATGCGCTCGGCATGTTCGATCGTCTTACAGAACACGATGGCTCGGGGTTCGGGAGTGGCAGTCCAGGCGGCCCACAACTCCTCTAGAACCGCCTCGTCGCGCTGGGGCATGAACAGTTTCGAGTTCAGTTCCTTAAGGGAGTAGCCCTCCCTGCTGGCGCCGCGTACAACATCCCAGTCCACGTTATCGACGAATACTTGGTAGTCGACCTGTGCGAGGTACCCTTTCGCCATCCCCGGCGCGATGCCCATACGATAGCTCGGCTCCCCAAAGTGAGTCGAGATGTCGAACCCGTCTCCTCGCCACGGCGTCGCAGTAACGCCGAACTGCGCTGCTCCGGAGCACAACCGCAGAAGCTCTTGACAGTCACCACCCTCGCCCAGATGATGTGTTTCATCCACCATGATGAGCGCGGGACGATACCCATCCACTGCGATGTTCACGGCAGACTCGACCGTGGCGAACGTCACCCCTTCGAGTCGATTCGGCTTCTGGTCTCCTGTGAGAACCTGCGTCGGGGTCGACTTTGGAAGATGCCGCCAGAACGCTCGCTCAAGCTGCTGGACGAGGTCTTTCATGGTCGCGACCACCAGCACGCGATCCTGTGGCTGCCGCTCCAGATAACGACGAACGACCTCGCCTCCCACCACGGTCTTCCCGAGGCCCGTCGCTAAAATCAGCAGTGCGCGCCTGCGTCTGGCGAGGTCGGCTTCGAGCGCTTCGATAGCCTCACTTTGGTACGGGCGGGGCGTAAACAGCGACGGTACGTGTGTTGGAATTGCCTCGGCAAGACGCCGAAGATGCATACCCGTCCAGAACTCGATGCGAGACCCGATCCGCCCGAGAGCTTCCGCGCGCTTCTGCGCGCCCGCGTCAGGGGTCGCGTTCGTCACCACCACCGCGCGATCCACCCCATAGAGCGTCCGGGCTCGTTCTACCTCGTCGACGGCATCCCGTGAGATACTCCTTGAAGTTGTCCACTTGCACTGGAATACGAACGACTCGTTAGTCCGATGCACGAGGATATCGCCACCGCCGTCGCCCGCGCCGTCAATAATCCTCACATCATCAAACCCAAGGTGCAGGAGCAAGCGCTCCACGGCCAGATTGAACCGTCTGGGACCACCGGCGAGCAACACCTCCGGCGCGAGAAAAGCGGCGGTCAAACTACTGCCCTCCGGCGAGTTCGCCACGGAGGAGCTGAATGCTGAGCGCCGAGCGAGAGAGCGAGGCCATGGAGATGGCGTTCACCTCAGCGACTACGGCCACGTCGTAAATGTAGGAGACGATGCGCCCCACCATGACGTGCCGACCCGCCGCAGTCGTCACCGATCCGTGTCCACCCCGGAAGACCTTCCCATCGAAAAACGCTTCAGGCCAAGCTTCGATCAGGCGCGCCAGAAAGGTGCCGGGCACGTACAGAAGAAACTCGCCAGTCTTCTGAACATCGTCCAGCGAGCCCGTCGCTCCCGCTACGACCAACCGGGTTTCGGTCGCGCCACGCTCCTCGAGAGACAGGTGCTGCCACGCGCGTTCTGGATTGCCGGCGACCGCGTCCGCCATTCGCTGCCGAACGTAGTCCAGGAGGTCGCGTGCCTGACCGGCGAGGTAGCTCTGTTCCACGCGGAGGTCAGGCAGGCGGGTCGCGACGAGTTGCGCCGCGACCTCCGCCAGGGCAAGCTTGGACTCCTGCCGCACCCGAAGGAGGTTGGCGATCTCCACTGCGAGAAGCACCCCCGGGTCCACCGGGAACGACTGAAAAATCGTGTGCCCTACGTCAATGAAAGCAAGGTACCTCTTGCCGGATTCTCGCCACAACAACACAGGGGTTCGTGACCCGTTCGCATCGATCAAGGGTTCGCCCTTGATCGCAATCGCAGTGACCTCGATGGCCGGGCCGAGGTCAGAGACACCATACTCCTTCGAGAGTGATGGCACTGCCTCTCCGCCTGACTTCAAACGCTCGGCACGCTCCTTCTCGGTCTCGGGGACAGCCTGGGGCGCCTTGGGTTTGGAAGGCGTGCCGCCCCCCGTGGTCGAGCTGCCGCTGGTCGTAGGGCCTAGCCCGAGGTACCCGAGGATGTCGCCGGAGCCACCTGGGGCGCCGCCGCCGTTCGACTGAGCCACCTTGTTCTCGTGGTAGACAACGGCGTCCCACCACTTCTGGTCGGTCAGGCACTCGGGCGCGCCCTTGTGAAACTTTTCCTTCCACTCCAGTGTGTCGCCGTGGATTGGGCCGGCGCCATTGCCAGGGACGAGGCATCGATACCCCGGGTCGTTCCGCCGGTAGCCCCGATGCAGCCGGGAGAGAGGCGAGTCGTTCGGCGGATAGCCAAGTTCCTTGGCGCGCTTCGGGAGCAACGGACCGTCCCCGCGCAGGAATCGCGCTGCGGCGATCCAGCCGCGGTCGCTCCACTCGAAGGCGTTTTTCTGGTAGTTGACCGGCACATGGTCAAGGTGAATCTCGCCGACGATCCGGCCCCCCTGCCCGAGCTCGACCGGGTACTCCACCTCCGCTGCGGCGAGCGGATCATTCGGGTCCAACCAAGAAAAAAGACGCTTGTCGGAGCGGAGGATCTTTCGACCGTTTCGAAGGAAGTCGATTCCGAACTCGGACTTGTGTAGGTGGCGCTGGATGCCGATCCAACCGTGGATGCGGCGGGCACGCGACTCGAGAGTGGTCGAGCCGCACTCCGAACATGCGCTGATGCCCGGTGGCTGCCAATTGCCGCACGTCAAGCACGCCTCGGCGTCCGGGAGCGCCCGGTCGAGGCGCACGATCGCGGGGATGACCTCGGCGGTAGGGCCAGAGCCGTAGATGACTGACCTGTTGTCACCCCAGATGCATGGACGACGGGGAGCCACCCGGACGCCGTCGACGTAGAGGCTGAACGGCCATTCGCTCAACAGGTAGGAGTAGACGTCGCCGAGGGTTGCCCGAATCTTCGCGGCGTTCTTGCCTAACCAGCCAGCACGAGAGGGCTCCAGGCGGGTGACCTCCACGCGGGTGCCGTGCTCAAACAACGCCTGCTTCGGATATCTGATCACGGGAACATCGAAGTCGTCCCCGACGCGGTCGAGGTCGATCTCAACCCCCACCCACTCGGAGTCCTCTACCCGGGCGGTTAACAGCCGCGTGACCCGACCCAAGCGGGCGGTGGCGATGTTGAACCCCATGCCGAAGAGACCGAGCTTGCTGAAACGGTCGTTGCTCGACCACCCGGCGCGGACGGCGTTGTTCAGAACATCAAGGCTCATTCCTCGGCCTGTGTCTTCCACCACGAGCACTGCGTCGGCGCTCGCCTGGGCCGGCAACGACACCGAAACCGTGAAACCGTCGGGCCAGTGGTGACCCCGGCGGTGAACCTCCAGGAAGTCATCGAAGGCATTGTCGATCAACTCCGCGATGCACTGCCAGGGCTCGAACTCGATATCTCCAAGGACGCGGAGGATGCGCGGCGACGGCTTGATGCTGAGAGTGGTAGGGGTGTCCATTAGTCCTCGTTGTCGTCCATGTAGTTCGCTGCGTTCCCAGGTAGTGGCTTCGGCGCCTGCCGTGGGGGTCGTGCCTGCAGGAACGCCGTAACCATCTCAACCGCCTCAGAGCTTGCCCGCCCTTGATCCAAGCTTTGCGCCCACGGCCGCCCAGGGTGAAGCACATCCCACCAAGAGATCCGCCCTGCGTGTCGTCCGCGCCCGGGATTGTGGCCCCCGAAGCCCTCCACGCAGACGTTCCAGAGCGGCTGGTAGTGCTCGATGAGGAAGCGCTCGGCCATCGTGATCCACAGGGGAGTGACCACAAGGTACCGGCAGAAGAAGTCGTCAGGCGACAACGTCCCGCTGGCCGCCAAGATGGAGCCGTGGTGCTCCTTGAGTCTACCATGCAAGGCGCTGGGCTCCATGCCTCGCGACTTTCCCTTCCGCCGTCCGGCCGGTTCCGCTTTTCCGACGTAGATCGGCCAGTCCGCTTGCGGTGATTTGACCTCGTGGTACACCGGCAGGTCACCCGAGTAGAAGAGCGCATAGACGCCCGAGCCTTGAAACGGCGCGCCCGGGATCGTTGCGAGAGGCCACGGTCCCCGGGCCATCAGCTCCCGGACGCAGTCTTTGGTAAGGTTTGCGTAGTCAAGGGGGTTGTACTGCTCAACTGGCATCCAGCGCTCCCAACGCCTTCGCGATGCTGAGGGCGAACTCTTGCGCCAACTCCATTGGCACCGCGTTGCCGAGCTGCCGCATGGCCTCGGACCACGCTCCGGCGAATTCCCATTCGTCGGGGAAGGTCTGGAGCCGAGCCGCTTCCCGTACCGTAAAGTATCTGACAGTACCGTCAGGAAACGCCAGCATGTTTTCTCCCCCGGGTACGCCGTGAACTCCGGCCTTGAGCGTCTTTGCGGGGAGGTCAATCGGGCTGCCGGTATGGCCAGCGTAGGTCTTCGCGCCGAGGGTCAGGCGGTGGTTCGTTAAGCCAGGAGGGTCGGTGTCTGGTTTGGGCTTCGGAAGGTCGTGAATAACGTCTCGGACGGTGCGCCACGGTTTGCAACCGTCGCCCGCAGCTGCCAAACGGAGGACGCCAGCGGATGGGGGGCGCGCGCCGGACGGTCTGTCCATGTCGTATCGGCGCCAGTATTCGTCCGTCACCCACTGGTCCCGTACGAGGGCAAGTTTGCTGTACTTCTTCTCCGGGGGCTGCCACGCCACCTTGAGATCCGCGCGGAAGCCCACGACGAAGACGCGCTCTCGAGTCTGCGGAATTCCGTAATCGGCGGCGTTCACCACATTCTTGAAGACAACCTCGTAATAGTGCTTTGGGTCGAGGGAACCTTTGGCGGCCTTCTCCTTCTCTTCCTCCAATCGCCGAAGATGATCGCGCCAGTCCTCGCCTTCCTTCGGGGTTACCTTCGGGAACGAGAGTTGAAGGACGGAATACTCGAAGTAGTCTCGAAAGGTCTCGCGAAGTAGGCCCTTGACGTTCTCCATAAGGAAGGCGCGCGGCTCGAGTTCACTCACCGCGCGGGCGAACTCCGGGATCATGTTCCGGACATCGGCTTCCCCGTGATGCTTTCCTCCGATACTGAACGGCTGGCAGGGCGGACCGCCTGCGACGAGATCTACGGGCCCCAGCTTCGCGAAGTTCACCCCGCGCACGTCTCCCTCGACGGGGGCCCACGACTCCGTTCCGGGAACTGCCGCCCGCCTTGCGTTCTCCTGAATCGTCTCGCAGGCCTGTTTGTTCCATTCGTACAACGCCCGATGGCGGAAGCCTGCCTTGTGCGTCCCGAGCGCCAGCCCTCCAGCGCCGGTGAAGAGTTCGATGGAGTGCATGCCGTGGCCTCCGGGCCGAGTTGTTCGCGCGAGGGTATCATGACCTGACCGCGATGGAAGCTGGCCCCACCGCACTTCGTTGTGCTCGCACTACCGTCGGGGCTACGGACGAACGTCCCGCCCGCAGTACCGCGGCTGCGCCCTTAGCCCAAAATGTGCGCGAAGCGGCGTAAACGCGTCGTGAGCCTGCGACCGCGCGCCTTGGGCCCCGTCAGGGGGCCGCCGACGGGCACGCCGACGGACCGGGTCACACAACCCCCTTCCCCCATCCGGGGGCGAGGCGTCAGCGATGTGGAGAGTCAGCCGGTCGCCGGCCCTCGGTCGTAGTAGGCCCACATGGCCTCGACCTGCCTGTTCACCGGCAGGCTGAGGACCCACCGGTTGTGGACGCGCAGGAGCCGCCCGGCGAGCTGGTAGAAGTAGTGCTGGCGTGCCTGGAGGCCGAGGCGGCGGATGGGCCGCTCGTCGGTGCGTGCTCGCCTTTCGGCGTCCTGCTGGAAGAGCAGGTCCGCGTTGTAGGCGATCAGGCGGAGCAGGAAGGCGACCGAGTTGGCGCGCAGCTCGTGGCTTACGAGCCAGCCGAGGCCGAGGGCCTGCTTTCCGGTCTTGAACACGCGCTCGGCATCGCCGCGGTCGTTGTAGAAGCGCCAGACGTCCAGCGGTTCCCACGTCGTGTTCGTCACGATGGCCTGGTAGCGCCAATCCGGATCCCACGACACGACCTTGCCCGGCGGCGGCGCGCTGGCGTCGTGGACGCGGCGGCGGATGACGACGATGCGGAGGCGCGGGGCGTAGCCCATCGCCGTACCGGGAAGCACGCCCACCTCGATGTCGTCGTCGTCGTCGGCAACGACCTTGAAGGGGACTGTCATCAGGTGCAGCTTTAGTGCGCTGTAGAGCGGCATCGCGAACGTGAACGGGATTCCGGCCTCCAGCAGCCAGGTGCCCATCGCCCTCGACCAGAAGCCGGCGTCGGCGCGGATCGAGATGGCTCCACCCACTCTCTTGCGCACGCGGGCCACGGCCTCCTGCATGAAGGCCATCGCCTCCTCCTCGTCGATGGCCGAGCCGTTCCGGTAGGTGGCGTGGACCACCGCGCGCGTCTCCGCCACGGACGCCACGAGCGGGTGGTGGCGGCGGCGGTTCCGGCCCTTCCCGCAGTAGCCGAACTCGGCGCCCTCCTGCGTGCCGAAGCAGACCAGCGCGGTGCTGTCGAAGTCGAGCACGGCTGTCTCGCGTCGCGCGATCGACCAGAGCCCGAGCGCGGTGAGGAGCTCCGAGAGCGCGGCGACGCCGGCCTCGGACACGGACGCGAGCGCTTCGGAGAACACCTTCCGCACCGGCCACGCCGCGAGCCGGAGGAACTTCTCCACCACGCAGTCGCCGCGGAGCCACTCGAGGTGCGCGAGCTTCTCGATGCCGAGGAGCGCACCGACGAGGAAGGCGTAGAGCACGTGTGGCACGGGGTGCCGACGCCTGCGCCCCTCGGCGGGCACCGCCACTGCCAGTCGTTGCGGGAGCTCGAGCACCTCGTGGAAGTACCGGAGCATCGGGATCGCCCCCGCGTACCGGCTGAGCGTCGTCTCGCTGAAGCGCACGTCCGGCGCCGGGAGCGGCCCGCGCCTCGTTGTGTTAGTCCGACCCACCGGGTCCTCCTTTGAAAGTGGCTGTGTTCACAACGCACTTCTATGGAAGAACCGGTCTTTTGTCTAGGTGAGCACGTCAGAAACGGGCGTGCTCACGCACTTTTTGGGTTAGCGGGCTTAGGGGGCTGCCCGGCATGCCGCGTTGAACGCCCCCCGCACAATTCCCAGCAGCGCCGCCCTGTTCCTCGCGACGAACCCCGCGACATACGCCGCGCTAACCCCCGCCGGCGGCCGAGCTCGCAGCGCCCCGACGGCGGCCTCGAGCAGCCGCTCCGGGTCCACCCGCCCCCGCCCGCGCTGCCGCACCCGCGCCCGGTCGATCGCGTCCCTCAGCTGCGTCGTATGGTGCCCCGCCCGCTGCCCCCGCGGCGGCGTGACGTTCGCGCTCCCGAGCACCCCCTCGAACTCGTCGAGTTCGTCGACGCTGCCCCCCTCGACGACCGCGGCGGTCAGTGCGTTGACGTGCTGCCGCGTCGCCGCGATGCGGGCGCCGCTGATGCGCCGTCGGTGGAGCTCCGCCCAGGCGTCGAGCCACTCGCGCAGGTTCGACCACACGAGCCGCGTGCCCTCGGTGCGCGTGGGGGCAGCGCCTCGCTCCATCTCCACGATCCGCGCCCGCTGCTCCTTCACCGTCGCCCGCGCCTTCTCCAGCTCCCGCTCCAGCCGCGCGACCCGCTTCGCCTCCTCGCTCTCGCGCTCGCCCACGCCGAGGAGCTTCCCGACGAGGACCGCGATCGCGGGCAGGAGGTGGGCCGTCGCCGCGCCGAGATCCTCACGGCGCGCCACGAATTCTTCCGAGTGGCCCTCGCCCATAAGTCCATCGAGGTGCGTGAGCTCGTGGACGGCGACGCCGTGGAGGAACGCCGCGACCGCGAGCGGCCGCTCCTTGTGGGCCTTCACCACCTGCGCGAAACGGTCGGGGTGGATGAAGAGGAAGCGCTTGCCGCCGGGACGCTCGACGGCCTCGGCGACGACGTTGTCGTCGAGCACGAAGCCCGGGCGGAAGGTGCGGCGGATGCGGGCCTCGGCGGCGACGAGCCGGAGCGTGCCGTCCCAGGCGAGCAGGTGCGGCAGCCACTTCGCGTAGCCCTTGCGGAAGCGGTAGGCGCGCTGGCGGTCGTAGGTCTTCTTGCTGATCCGCATGCCGGCGAACTTCCCGAAGGGGTTCCGCACCTTGCGGCCCTCGGCGCGGTCGAGCGCCTTCGCCCACTTCGGCACGAGGGCGTCCAGCGCGCCGGTGGCCCTCGACACCGAGACGGCCTGGATCAGCCCGCCGCCGCCGGGGGCGAGGGCGGCTTCGGCCGCGCGCTCAATGGCGGCCTCGACCGCCTGCGCCTGCCAGCCGTCGAGGTCCTGCCCGACCTCGGCGCGGCGGAGCGCCTGGTCCACCTGCTCGGTGACCATGACCGTGCGGATGCCGCCAGCGGCGCGCCCCGCCTCGTCGGCCTCGGTGAGCACGGCGCGGAGCACCTTGGCGGCCTGGACGTTGGACGGGGCCTCGGCGTCGGCCTCCACCGGGGTGGTGCCGGCGGCGACGGTCATTCCGGCGGGGAGCACCCAGGCGCGCTCGGGGGCGTCGCCGTCCTGCACCGCCTTGCTCCCGCGCGGGGCGAGCGAGGCCACCGGCTCCTCGACTCCTGCGTACTTCGCCTGCTCGCCGTAGAAATCGGCGATGCCGCCCGCTGCAGCGGCGATGGCCTTCCGCACGTCCTGGTCGGCGAAGGCCTCCGCCATCTGGTCGGCGAGCTCCTGCCCGCCGTCGGCGTCGTCGTCGTCGGCGTCGAGGAACTCGTCGTCCTCGCTCCGTCCGACGGACTCGTTCTCCCGCTCCACTTCGTCCACGAGGTCGGAGAAGGTCCACTGCGCCTGGTCCTGCAGGCCGTCGCGGGCGGCGTTCATCGGGTAGCCGCGCTGGCCAGGGCGCACGGTCGTGGTGAGGTCGACCACGACGTCGGCCTTCAGCCCGTTCCGCTGGGCGGGCACCTTGAACTGGAAGAGGCCTCCGAGCCGCAGGTAGTAGGCGCCTCCGCGGTCGCCAGGCGCGCGCCGGTACGCCTTGACGGTTGCGGTGGTGCCCTCGCCCCAGGAGCCTTCGACCGACACGCGCGAGCCGCCCCGGCGGCTGAACATCGGCTTCACCTCTTCGTCGCCGAAGTAGAGGCGGATGCCGGGGAGGTCGTTGGCAGCGAGGAGCTCGCGGAGGCGGTCCTCGACGCCGACGTACACGCCGCGGGCGCGGTCCCAGTAGCGGATGAAGTCGGGGTCGACGTCGTAGACGGTCAGGACCGTCCCGGCGCGCGGCTCGGCGTCGAAGATGCGGACCTCGGCGTCGGCGCCATCGGCGACGGCGAGGTTGTCGCGGGTGTGCATCCGCCAGCGGAACGACCGGGACACGCCGAGGATCACGGCCTTCGCGACGCCGAAGCCGCCCGCGGCCTCGCTCGAGTCGGCGGCGTCGCGCTTCCCGCTCTCGCCGATGGACAGGAACTTGGTGAGTACGGTGTCCGCGTCCATGCCGATCCCGTTGTCCTCGAAGGAGAGGGAGCGCTCCTCCTCGTTCCACCGGACGCCGAAGAAGCCATCTTCGGACTTGATCTTCCGGGCGCGGACGGCGGCCTTCACGGCGTCGATGCTGTTCTGGAGGGCCTCGCGGGTGGCGAGCCACGGGAGGTCGCCCGACTTGTAAACGGCCTTTGTGAAGTATCCCCAGAGGACCGACACATTCGCGGACGGGCGGCCCGTCGCCTTGGCGGTCATCGCCTCGCGAATACTGGCGTCGTCGGCGAGCTCGCGGCGGAGCGCGGCGCGGTCGATGGAGAGGCGGCCGGCGGCCTTGGGGAAGGCGCCGGGGACGGGCAGGGCGTGTTGGCAGGGGCAGGTCATGGGGCCCTCCGGTTCAGGGTGGTGGTGACGAGGTCGCGGAGCCGGTCCCCGTGGCGCGCGACGAACCCGTCCACGTCCTCGGGGTCGATCCCATAGGGCGGATGGGCGCGCAGAAGCGCCACCGCTCGAGCGAGCACCCGGTCGGCGAACGCGCCGAGGGCCGGCAGGCTCTCGCGGATGGTGGCGGCGCCCTCCTCGGCGACCCGGATCGCACGGGCCACGGCGGCGGCGAGGGTGGGCGGGACGGCGTTGCCGACCTGCCGGTACCGGTCCTCGACGGCGCCCGCGAAGGGGTAGCCGGCGGGAAAGGTCTGGAGCGCCGCGCACTCCCCGAGGGTCAGCTTGCGCCGGGCGCCCTTCGTGGCGATGGCGAGCGCGTCGCTCGCGTTGTTCAGCTTCTTCCACCACGACGGGTCGGTCGGGCGGCCCTTCCACTCGTTCGTCATCACGCACGGCGCGGGCCGGTCCCACGGCACGGCGATGGCGTCGCGCATCGTCCGCCGCGGGGCGATGGGCGGCGCCGCGACCGGGCGCGGCCCGGCGACGACGAAGAGCCGGGTGCGGCTCTGCGGCACGCCGTGGTCGGCGGCGTTGAGCAGCCACACGGAGACGTGGGAGTAGAGCTTCCGCAGCTCGGGGACGACGTACCGGTCGACGTAGGGCCGGGCGTTCCGCACGTTCTCGAAGATCGCCCACCGCGGCCGCACGACCCGCACGACCTGGAGCGTCCACGGCCAGCCGTTGCGCTCTACGTCGGCCGCGCCCTTCCGCTGAGCGTGCTGGTTGGCCTGCGACCACGCCTGGCAGGGCGGCGAAGCCCAGAGCACGTCGATGGTGCCAGCGAGCGCGGCGTAGTCGAGGTCGCGCACGTCGGCCTCGACGGCGGGGAAGCCCGCGGCCCGCAGCGTCGCGGCGGCCGAGGGGTCGCGCTCGACGCAGGCGACGTGCTCGAAGCCGGCCTCGTGGAGGCCGAGTGCCGCCCCGCCCGCGCCCGCGAACAGGTCAAGGGTCCGCACTGCCGCCTCCCGATGGCGTCGCTCCGCCACACGGTGTACGTGGCGGCCTCGACCATGCGGAGATGCGATCTACATGCCAACTGTACCTGCCTCTCCCGCTCCGGCTTCTAAGGAGCGTGTCCAGGAGATCCTGGGTGAGGGCCTGATGGAGGTCGTGCGAGGCTTCGCACGACGCGACGCGGGCACTGTCGCGGGCTTTGAAAAACTGGAATTCGCCCACGTCGGTGACCCTGCGCTTCGGACGACGCTCGCTGCGACCTTGTACGGTGCCCGGTGGATATACGGACTCAGCAAGGCGACGCTCGTTGATGGGATGGAGCGAAGCGCCCACATCCGGACGCAGTTGATCGACTACGCCGCGATCGTCGAGGCACTGCTGGGCGAGTCCCTGCGCCACGCCGTCATCAAGGGGTACCTCCAGGGGCAGGCGCACCGTTTCAAGGACCCGCCGAAGAATGCACAAACGACGGCGCTCCTTACGCCAACAAACGTCGACGACGTGCTCCCGAAGCGGTCGTTCTACTGGTACATCGCTGTCGCCTCCGACGAGGCGATCATCGATGACGACCTCCGTCGTGACGCACAGTGGCTCCGTGGCACGCGGAATGCGGTGCACCTCTTCGAGAAGGCGAAGACCGGGGGAGATTACTACCTCCGGTCCTCCCGACGAGCCTGGCGCGTTGTCAACCAAACTGTCGCAGCCACCAAGGCTTGGCGGATCACTCATCCGTAGGTCGGCGAGCATCTGTCAACCCGCGAGCTTGGCGACGCCAAGGTCCACTGGCGCATCGCGGAGGGTAGGGTCGGTGAGGATGTCGCTCGACCGCTTCGTGATGAGGTCGTAGAGGCTCCACGGCTTCGACGGCGGGCCGGTCAGGGCGTGCCACACGCCGGAGACGGCCACGCGGCGGACGCGGTGGTTGCCGATGCCGAGCTCGCTCCACTCGGTCGCCACCGGGGACCACCAGATGTTCCCGTCGTCGTTGTAGTTCCGACGCGCGGGCGGGGTGGTGCGGCGGAACTTCGAGGCGCAGGTCCAGGCGTACTGCGCGAGCACGTCCTTGGGCTCGGCCGGGCGGCGCGTCGGGTCCTCGGCGTACCAGGCGGCGAGCCGCTTCGCGGGCCCGAGCGCGCCGCTCGCGCCCTGGTGGACGGTGCGGTTGTAGTACATGGTCATCGCCCGCTCGGAGCGGACACCGAGCAGGCGGGCGATCTCGATGGCCCCGCTCATGTAGTCGGACGCGATGGCGACGCGGGTCTGGACCTCCTGGAAGATCGGCAGGCGACCGGCCTTCGCGAAGCGGCCCACCCAGTCCCCGGCCCAGAGCGCCACGCCGTCCACCGGCTCCATGCTGGCGCGCGCGGTCACGTCGAGCACTTTCCGCCAGCTCGGCCCGAAGATGCGCGCGAACTCGGACGGGTCGGCATCGGCCATCGCGCGGAGGAGGCCGCCGAGGGAGCCCGACTTCTGCGTCCACTGAAGGATGCCGTAGCTGACGCCGTTGCCGTCCTTGTTCTCCTGGACCGACCAGAAGTTGCCCTCGTGCTGGCTCGTCTTGCGGAGCAGGGTTGGAATCCAATCGGTCACGAAGCTCTCCACACGTTCCTCCAGTTGTTTGGCCGCCCGGCGTCCCGAGGGCGACGCGGCCGCGGCGAGGACCAGCAGCCCGATGGCCCCGGCGCCGAGCAGCAGCGGGGTGTTGTTGGCCCGGCTCACGACGCCACCCGGGACGCGTCGTCGCCTTCTTCGCCCTCGTCGGCCGAGAGCAGGTTCCGCGGGATCGTCCGCCCCCACCACCAGCGCCCGGCCTCGGCGAGCTCGCCGAACTTCAGGCCGCTGGACGGGGCCGCGTCGAGGAACGCCCGCCAGCCGCTCTCGGTGGGCGCGAGCACGGTGACCCCGGCGGTACCGTTGGCCGCGCCGGCGTTGACGATCCGCATGCCGGTGGGCGCCACGACGGGGATCTTCTGCGCCTGCTGGTTGTAGTAGCTGACCTTCGCGAGTGCCCCGACCACGGTGTCCGCGACCTGCGGCCAGGTGCGCTCGACCCAGTCGTCGGGGGCGTGGTGCCAGCCGAGGCCGGGCCAGTCGCCGGAGTAGCGGAGGCGGTCGCCGGCGACCTGTCCCACGGCCTTCAGCGTGAAGCCCTCTTCGTCGGCGGGGAACGTCACGCCGTAGTGCTCGGGCTTGAGCGCGGCGAACTGCGCCGAGTCGGCCCTTAGGAGCTTCCACCCGGCCTCCCCGGCGGCGCGGAAGGCGATCTGCCCGTCCTTGGTGACCTTGCCGAACTCCACGTAGTCGACCTTGCTCGCGTTCCACGCGCTCGGGACGCCGACCCGGAGCCCCTCGTAGAGCGGCCCGCCGCCCTCGGGGACGAGCACGGGCGTCTCGCGGACGACGACGCTCGCGGCGGCCCACGGCCAGGCCTCGACGTTCACGCGCGCGAGGTGCTTCAGCCGCTCCTCCGCCTCGCCGCGGAGACGCGCGGCCTCCACGCCGTCGCGGGTGCGCTCCGCGTTGCGGAACCGGGCGTTGATGGCGCGGAGGAGCTTCGACGCCTCGGTCGCGATCTTCTTCTTCGCCTCGGCCTCACGCTGGGCGCGGACGGCCTCGAGGCGGGCGCGGGTCTGCTCGGGGTTGCGCGAGATGAGGAGCAGGATCTCCTCCGGCCCCATGTCCATCTGCGCGCCGGGGTTGTTGGTGTCCCGGTTCTGCGACTTGAGCAGCTCCGTCATCCACCCGCGCTTCCCCTGGATGAGGTTGAAGCGGAGCCCGTCCTGACTGCGGCGCGCGAAGTAGTAGTAGATTGCGATGGCGGAGAGGGTGTTTCCCTGCCGCACGCCGCGCCCGTTGCGCTGCTGGAGCGTGGCCGGCTCCCACGGGAGGTCGAGGTGGTGGATGGCGCAGGTGCGCGTCTGGAGGTCGATGCCCTCGTAGGCGATGGCGTTGGCGATCACGACATCGAACTTCGGCGCGGTCTCCGTCTCGGGCTCGCCGTTGAACTCCTTGGCGATGCGCTGGCGGTCGGCGGCGTTGGGCGCGACCTCGGCGTTCAGGACGCCGATGCGGTCGGCCGCGATGCCCGCGTTGACGAGCACCATCTTGACCCAGCGGTGGGCGGCCACGTTGTCGACGAACACGATGTGGCCGCACGTCCGGTTCGCCAGCACCCGCTCGGCGAGGGCCTCGAACTTGGGCGAGTTGGAGTCGCTCACCTGCTCGGCGTTCTTCCACCCGTAGCCCTGGTCGAGCTGGGAGTGGATGGCCACCAGTGCCATGCGGGCGAGCAGGCCGAGGATCTTCGCCTTCTCGCCGGGGTCGTCCGACTTCAGCGCGGCTTCGATCTCGCGGACGTAGCGGTCGTACTTGGCGTCCTGGCCGGCGTCCATGTCGACCTCGACCATCTCGACCTTGGGCTCGGGGAGCTTCAGGCCGACGTCCTCGGCCGTCTTGAACTCGCCGTAGCGGAGGATGGTGTCGCGCAGCTCGTGCAGGTTCTGGAACCCGACGACGGCGCCGCGCTCCTCGACCTCCATGCTCGGGGTCACCACCGGCTTGATCTCGATGCGGAGGTACCGGTCGATGAACTGTTCCGGGTCGCGGATGCCCATCCGGCGCCAGGCGTCGGGGTCGACGTACTGGATCAGGTTGTAGAACTCGAGCGGGCTGTTCTTCGCCGGGGTGGCGGAGAGGAGCACCACGCCGCCGCCGCCGGTCTTGCGGCGGACGGCCGCACACCGGAAGTCGAGCTGCCACGCGCGCTTGGAGCCGTCGCCCGGGTTGCCCATGAAGCGGGGGACACCGCCCTCGCGATCCTCGGGTAGATACAGGTTTTTATAGTTCTGTGCCTCGTCCACGATGAGGAGGTCGACGCCGATGTCGTCCCACGCGATGCCGGGGTCGTACTCCCAGCCGTCGGCGAGCTCCATCTGCTGGGCGACCCAGGCGGCCATGCCCTCGCGGAGGATGGCCTCGTCGCGCTCGGAGAGCTTCTTCCGCTTCGCCGCGTTGCGACGGCGCAGCGCCACCTCGCGCTGGATGGCCTCGCACTGCTCCGCGTAGACGCGGACGGCCTTCTCGTTCATGCGCGTGCGCCCGAGCGCGGTGTAGGTCAGCAGCACCACGTCGTACTCGCCGGCCTGGAACCGGGTCCACTTCTCGGCGCGCTCCTGCGGCGTGTCGGTGTCGCTCGTCGCGAGACCCTTCCGCTCTCCGCGGCTGATGACCTTCTTCTTCGAGCCGATGACGGCGATGCGGTAGTCGGGCAGCACCCGGCGAATGTCCGCCTCCCACTTCCACACGATGGAATTGGGGACGAGCACGACCGGCCGCTTGCACCAGCCCTCCTGGCGGGCGCGGGCGAGCGTCGCGATGCCCGTGTACGTCTTGCCGACGCCCACGTCGAAGGCGAGGAGGCCGCCCCGGTTGGCGAGGACGCGTCGGGCGCCGGCGACCTGGTGGGGGTGCAGGCGCGGACCGTCCTTCTTCCAGCGCGCGATCGACAGCGGCTCGGCGGTGTACGTCGGGGCGACGTAGCCGCGGAACTGCCGGTTGTAGGCGTGCTCGATGGCGAGACGACGCTCGGGCGTCGCCCCGGCGAAGCCCTTGAAGCTGGCGTCCCACTCGGCCGCCTTCTTCATGCGGAGCTTGTCGATGTCCTTCTCGTTGTCGTCGTCGAACTTCTTGGACGGCGAGAACATCGTCTTGTCGTGGTTGATCCAGCCGAGGATGAGGAACACCTCGGGGTGCATCTCCCCGGCGTTTCCCTTCTTCGACATCTGGTCGTACTGCCAGCCCTTCGGCGCCACGAGGCCGCCCTGGCGCACGAACGTGACGTCGTCGTACCCGGTGTAGGTGCTGTTCACCCACTCCGCGACGAGGTCGAGCGGCACCCAGCCCTGCCGGGCGCTCACGCCCTCGATGTCGTCGAAGATCGCGGGCTTGATCGCGTCGAGGAGGCGCTGGACCTGGGCCTTCGCCTGCGCGTCGGCGGGCCGGGCCATCACCCGGTCCATCTTCGGCCAGAGCGCGCCGGTGAGGTACACCTCGGCGGGGAAGAGCTCGTCCCAGGTGTCACCGTCGAGGCACCAGCCTGCGGCGAGGACCTTCGCCCGCGCCTGGTCGGGCGCGAACGGCCCGCCGAGGCTCGTGTGGTACTCCACCAGCTCGCGCACGGAGAGCATGCGCGCCGTCCGGTAGAGGTGCTCGGCCTGCGCCACCACGTCGTCGACGCGCCCGGTGTAGCGGGGCTCGAACACGGGGGGCTTGCGCCGGAGGCCGTCGATCAGGTGGCCGGCGCGGTCGAAGGCGGAGAGGAACCGCTCGGCGCCGGTGTTGCCGCCGCGGGCGAGCTTCACGAGGTCGACGTTGGCGTGCGGATTGCCGTTGCTCGCGTGCCACGAGGTCAGCGCCGCGTGGAGCTCCGGCCAGAGGAGGGGCGGCTCCTCGGCGTTCTCCGCCGCGACGAGCGCGAGGTAGCGGTCTACCCGGAGGCCGAGCAGGACCGCACTGGCGAGCTCGCGCGGGAGGTCGGTGACGTCAGCCTCGGTGACGCGGGTGACGCCCACGCGACCGGCTGGCGCCGCGTCCGCGGCCTGCTTCCCGCGGGACGGGAACGCGACGACCTTGCAGTCGCCGCACACGGGGCGCTCCACGAGGTCGGGGAGGCGGGTGAACTCGCCCTGGACCTGGTAGCCCCAGCGGGGCTTGGAGGTCTGGTCGTCCTCGCCGTGGTCCTCGCCGACCTCGCGACCGAGGATGTGGCGCGGGAACTGCCGGAAGTAGCCCCCGGCCACGATCTCCGCGTCGGAGGCGTCCACTGCGTCGAGCTCGCCCCCGCGCGCGCGGAAGAAGAGCAGGTCGGTGACCAGCATCGCGCCGGGGAAGATGGCCTCGCGGCCCTTCTCGTTGATGCTCGGGAGGCGGTACGCGGCGGCGAGGTGGTGGCGCTTCAGCACCTTCTCTCGGAGCGCGGTGAACTGCGCGGTGCGGCTCGTGAGGAAGCCGCCGGGGACGAGGAAGACGCCCAGCCCGTCCGGGGCAAGCAGGTCGAGCCCGCGGCGGAGGAAGTAGTGGTACGCCATCTTCTCGCGGTAGGCCCGATCCGGGTCCTCCGCGACGGACGCGCCCCGGATGCCGTAGGGCGGGTTGGAGACGACCAGGCCGAGGCGGCCGGCGGCCCCCGCGCCCTTCTCGCGCACCCAGCGCTCGAACGGGGCGTTGGTCAGGTCGAGGTCGGGCCGGAGCGCCTTCAGCATCAGCGAGGAGAGCGTGGACCACTCGACGGCGTGCCACGTCAGGCCGGGGACCGCCTCGAACGCGCGGAGGAAGCGGCCGATGCCCGCCGAGGGCTCCAGCGCGTGGACCGTCTCGCCGTCCTGCGGGAGGGCGTGGACGAGCGGGGCGACGACGCGCGCGACTTCCTTCGCCACCTTGCTCGGCGTGTAGAATTCATGAATGAGTCCGCGGGTTTCAGGCGCGGGGAAGCCCGGCGGGAACTTGCCGGAGGCCGCCTCGATGGAGAGCCCGCCCCAACCGGAGTACCCGGCGAGGACGGCGCGCTCGTCGGCGTTGGGGAGGCGGCGCTGCGCGTAGAGGGCGGCGGCGGTGGCCATCGCGGCGATGTTGGCGGCGGTGCGCTTGCTCGCGGTCCAGAGCTCGGGGATGTCCTCGTCGGGCGCGAAGGGGCGGTTCGCCACCTGCATGCGGGCGAGGAGCGGCCCGAGGTTCTGCTCGATGACCGCCTCGAGGGCGAAGCGGTTCCGGTCGAGGAAGTCGTCGAGGTAGTCCACGTCGACGCCGCGCGGAAGGCGCGTGCGGACGATGGGGACGATGGCGTCGAGGAGTTGGGCGGCGGCGTTCATGGCGCGATCTCCTGGGTGTTGGCACACGAGCCCTCGGCGAGCGGGCGCGCGAACCTGAGGGGCGCGGAGGTGAATGGCGTGCGGTGGCGACGCTCGTCGGATAGTCTGGGGAGCCCCCGGAGGTTCCAGTGCGCCGACTGATGCTTTTTCTGATTCTCGCCCCTGTCGCGGGGTGCGTCGGCCCCGAGGGCCCGGCCGGTCAGGACGGCGAAGACGGTGCTCCGGGCGTGGCCGGAGAGGAGGGTGCGGACGGATCCGTCAGCGGTCTGGAGTTCCTCGGAGAGCGAGACGGCGGGGCGTTGACCCTGGCGGACTCCTCGGTTGTCACGTTCACCGACGTCACCGGCGCGGACACCGCAGACGGCAGCACCGTCTTCGGACAGGGCACCATGATGGCGGCGGGGTTCTCGCTGAACGCCGGTTCGACGGGCGTGTACGAGGCGACGGTGAACGCGACTTGGTCGCTGTCGCTGTCCGAGGAAACGGTCGTCGCGCGCTTCCGTCTGCACTGCACAGGCGATGTCACGGTCATGAGCGAGCCAGAAGTACTCGCCAGCCTGGGCAACGCGAATTCGTCGGCAGTCCAAACGCACACGCCGTTCACCGTGAGCAGCTACGTCGAGGCCGAGGAAGGGGGCGCCGCGGATTGCCTCCTGCAGCACGAACTGGAGGTGGCTGGCGACGGGTCGGGCATCGTCTTCCACGGAATCGACGGATACGCGACGGCCTCCTGGACGTTGGTCGCGCAGTGAACGTCGTTCGAACGGGCTGGTGACGATGTTCACGCCGCCTCCTTCCCAAGTTGCTCGATCAGCTCGCGATCTCGCTCCGAAAGCTCAATCTGCACCGTGACCTTCACCCCCTTCCCGAGCAGGTAGGCCCCCCAGACGAGCGCCCCGTAGGGCCCCATCGAGAGCAAGAAGTCGGCGCTCGGCATCGAACTCGCGGGGCCGGGAACCGGTCCCCCATCCTGGGCGAACGCGACCGCGCACGACAGGAGCAGCAGCGCCGGGCCGGTAACGAGGAACCAGCGGCTCACGCCCCACCTCCCATCGCCTGCGCGGCCTGCTTGATGGCGTCCGCGAAGGCGTTGACGAGCGCCTGGTCCTTCGCCGGGTCCACCTCGGGGGCCTTCGCCTTCCGGGTCCGCGGTGGCTTCGTCGTCGTCGGCACGGACTGCGGCGCGGCGGCGGGCGGCCATACGGGCTGCATCGTCACCAAGGGCGTTTCGCGGACGGTGATCCCGGCCGCGATGTCGGCCGAGGACCGGGCCGCCTTCCCGATCTTCTGCTGCCCGGCGGCGCACGACTTCGCCGCGCGGGCGGCGGCCAGCGACACGCGTTCGGCGATGCGCCGCAGCGTGGTCACGATGTCGGGCTTCTCCCCACGGAGGAGGGCATCGCGGGCCTGGGTGTAGGCGTCGGCGCCCCGGCGCAGGTCCTCCCACGCCATCTTCTGCTCGGGACCGATGCAGCGCGGCGACTTCACCAGCGCCTCGGCGTGGCGGAGCAGCTTGGCGGCTCGGCCGAGAAGCGCGGGCGCGTCGGCGGCGCCCCAGCTCTCCTTGGCCTCCTCGACCAGCGCGTCGGCCTCGGCCTCGGTGGCGGTCGCCTCGCGCCCGAGCGCGGGGGCGCCGACCGGGGAGTCGGGCATCGGCACGTCGGCCAGCGCGGGCACGAGCGAGAGGCCCGGCATCCCGGTCATTCCGAACGCGGACGCGATGTCCGGCGTGACGGACGCCGAGGGCGAGGAGGACACGGATCGCGTGTCCTCCTTCCCGCGGGTGAGGGCGCTGGCGTGCTTCGTGGCCTTGCCCTTCTCGCGGAGGCCGAACCGCGCGACGACGGCGCCGACCTCGTTCACCACCACCCAGCCGTCCGCCTGCGCCACGGCGCGGAAGGAGGACCGCGGCGCGTAGCGCTCGGTGGGGTCCTTCGCCTCGCGCGGCGGGGTGTAGGGGTGCTGGGTGGCGTACTCGGCATCGACGGTGTTGCGGCGCCGGGTGTCGCGGAAGCTGCACGCCTCGCTCACGAGCCCGACGACGAGGCCCATGCCCGCCGTGATGGCGTCGGCGAGGCTCGACCGCTCGACGGTCTCCTGCCGGGCCTTGCTGAACCAGCGGGCGGCGCGGTCGAAGCGCGCCTGCCAGCGCCCGTCCGCGAGCGACACGAGCTGGAGGGTGCCGTAGGCGGCGACCTTGCGCTCGAGCGTGACACGCGGCGTGCCGTTGTCGCACACCAGCACGCCGGCCCACTTGCCCTTGAGCGTGGCGGGGCCCGCTGGGGACGGGCTCGCCTTCATCGTGCGGATCTCGGCGACGGCGGCGGTCGCGTCGATGTCGAGCTCCGGCGGGTGCGAGGGCGCGAGCCCGAGGTCGGTGCGCCACACCTTCGCGGGCTGCTTCTTCACCTGGTGGACGAGCAGCGCGAGGTTGTCGCGGGGCCGCATGACGAAGGCGATCTCGCCCCCGCACGCGCGCCCGTAGGCGAGCAGGAGGCGCGGCACGTCCTCGTCGGCGCCGACGAACTGGAGGCGGAAACGCTCGTGGGTGGTCGTGCTCATGGGATCAGCCCTTGCCCCACTTGGGGAGGAGGTAGACGGCAGCCCCGGCGACGCCGAGGGCGGCGAGGAGCCAGCCCCAGCCGCCGCCGCCGCCGGGGTTGGCGGGGTCGGTCGTGGGCGCGCTCGGGGCGGTGGAGTTGATGCGGGCGAGGGCGTCCGCCAGCGCCGGGTTCCGCTCGACGATGGCGACCTCGTCCGAGAGGGTCTGCGCGTGCTTGTAGTGGACGACGGCCCACGCCACGCCGGTAAAGGAGACGGCGATGACGGCGCCCGCGACGGCGACGGCGATGACGACGCCCGCCCACCCGACGGACACGGCCTCGCCCTTCTCCGCGGCGGTCGCGGGCCGTTCGTACTGGGTGTAGCCCTTCGCGTGGGCGCTCCATGCGGTGAGCATCTCGACGGTGCGCTTCAGCAGCGCCGTGAGCGTCGGGTCGCCCGGCTTGGCCGCGAGCGCCTGGGTGACCGCGACTTGCAGGCGCACGAGCCGCGCGCCGGTGTCGGCGACGACGGTGCGGTAGCCGAGCACGATGCGCGCGAGGGCCTGCACGTTGGTCTTGGCGTAGGCCTCGACGCTCGCGAGCGACTGCTCGGCGGTGATCCGCATGTCGTTCATCCGCGCGAGGACGGCGTCGGCGCTGACCGGGAGGGTGAAGGTGGCCACGGTCAGCTCCGCTTCGGGTAGTCGCAGCCGAGGTCGCCCGCGGCGGCGGGTTGGGCCGGGGCTGCGCCGGGCTGCGCGGCGGGGGCCGCGGGCTTCGGGGCCAGCGCCTTCTGCACCTGGTTCTTGACCAGCGGGTAGAGGAGCAGCGGGAGGACGCCCACGTTGTCCCCGGCGATCTTCTTCGCCGCGTCGTCGGACACGAGCTGCACGATGAACAGGCCGGGGCGGACGGTGGCGACCATCGCCCGCTGGCCGGGCCGGGTCTGGATGCGCGCGCCGTCGCCGAGCGGAACGGGGGCGCTCCACTTCGCGGCGAGGAGCTTGCCCGCCTCCTGCCAGAGGTTCTTCTTCGGCTTCTTCACCGGGTCGGCGCCGACGTAGCCGTCGAGCCAGTTGCCCTCGGTCGAAGGGCCTTCCTCCGGGGCGTCGGGGAGCTCCTCGATGTCCTCGTCCGGCTCGCCGGGCTCGGCCTCGGGGATCTCCTCGAGGGCGGCGTCCATCTCGTCCTCGCCGGGCTTCCGCGCCCGAGCGGGCCGCTTGGGCTTCCAGCCGAGCGCCTTGAGGTCGCTCATGACCACGCGGAGGTTGGTCTTGGCGCTCTTGACCGCGCCCTTCCAGCCGAGCGGCTTGCGGATGCGGAGGTGGGCGATGCGCTTCTTCAGGGCGCGCGCCTTCCGCAGGAGGCGGCGGATTTGCCGGTCCTTCTTCGAGGGCTTGCGCCGGGGCCCGGCGACGAAGGTGTCGCCGTCGCCGGCGAACTCGACGCGTCCGACGACGCGGGCACGGATGAAGCGAGAGGAGGCGGTCATCAGGACTCCCGGCGCCGCGGGCGGCGCGCGTGGTGGGTGCGGTGGGGGCGGCGGCGCGCCTGCTCGGGGTCGCGGCGCAGGCCGGCGAGGCGGACGCGGGTGACGATGCGCTCGTGGCACGCCTGCCCGTCGAGGCGCTCGGGGAGCATCCCGAGGCGCGCCGAGGGGTCGTCGAACCAGGCGGTGCCGGCCACGGTGTAGCGGACGATGCAGTGGTAGAGGCCGTGCTCGCCGGGGCGGAGCGTGGTCGTCAGCGCGACCTCGGCGGGGATGGACTCAAGGCGGGCCGCCTTCGCGGCTGCGTAGCCAGGGTCGCGCGGGGAGAGGGCGCGCCATCCGCGGGCGATGAGCTCACCCGCGCGTGCCGCGGCGAGCGCGTCGCAGTCCTCCCAGCCCTGCGCGAGCAGCTGGATGAAGTCGGACCACGTCTCCTCCTCCTCCCGCCCGTAGCGAACGCTCGTCGCGTACAGCAACGGCAGCGACGGCCGCTCGCGGAGCAGGCGCGCGTTGCAGCGGGCGAGCCAGTTGAGCAGGCTCACCGCGTCGCGTTCGTTGAAGGTGAGGGCGACCGTGATGTTCACGACGACGTCCGGGGGGGATGCGAGGGTTGGGGGATCAGGAGGTCGCGAGCTGGAAGCCGCCGGTCGAGACGAGCTCGACGGTGAGGTCCACGTTCGGGGGGGCGGTGCCGCCGAGCACGAGGCGGGCGCGGACCCAGGGCAGGACGCCGACGTTCGCCGGGTCGAGGATCTCGTTGTAGGTGCCGGCCGCCGAGCGCTGGGCGCCGGGGGCGATGTCCATCCAGGTGCTGCCGTCGACGGAGCCCTGGAGGATGAGCTGCGCGGTGGGCGAGGTGCCGCCTGCAACGTTCATCGTCGCCACGACCTTGTAGTCCTGGGCGGCGTTGGACTGGCCGTCGTTCTCGTCGGGGAACACGCGGTAGGCGGTCCCGTTGGTGGTGACGTTGACCTGCGCCGTGGACGGGATGCTCAGGAGCTTGGTGCCAAATCGGTTGGGGTAGCACTTCATGGCGAAGGCCCTCGGAAATCAGAGGTGGAGAAGGAAGACGAGGCGGTAGGCGTAGGTGCCGCCGGGGAGCACCAGGCGGACGGTGGCGGCATCGCCGATGGGCGCGCCCGGCTGCGTTTGGGCGTTGCCGGCGTACCGGCCACGGGCGGTGCCGTTCGCGTCGAGGAGCTCGACGAAGGCCGTGGCGAGGAGCGTGTTGTCCGACAGCTCGAGGCGGGCGAACTTCGCCCACGGCGGAGGGGCGGCGCTGACCGTCTGCCCCTGGGCCAGCACGTTGCCGCGAACGGTCCACTGGTTCTCGGTGTCGCAGTACCCGTCGGCGATCGCCGCGCGCGCCTGGATGTTCGCCGAGGTCGAGAGGTTCGCCCCGAAGACCTGGATCATCGTGGCGTGGACGCAGACCCGGACGCACTTCGGCACGTTGACGAGCGCCGTGCGGAGCGCACCCCCGCCACCGGACCAGACGACGCGGGCCTCCCAGGGGGAACCCTCGTCGGACCAGAGGTCGAGGATGCGCCAGTCACCCTCGCCCTGGCCCTCGGACTGGGCCGTGAGCACCTCGCCTTCGGTCCCGGCCACCCCGGCGGTCGGCGAAGCGGAGAGCTTCGCCGTGCCGGAGCGTCGGGAGAGCTTGCAGGCGCCCACGGCTCACCCCCGTCCGATCAGCAACGCGGGGACTTGACGCGCGCCTTGCCGTAGAAGGACAGCTTCAGCGCGGTGGTCGTCGAGCCCGCCGTGTAGTTGATGGTGACCGGGACGCCTGCCTTGAGCACGCGGCCCTCGAAGCCGGGGCCGTGGTAGGCCGTCGGCGCGAGCAGCGCGGCGTCGAGGTTGTCGAGCACCACCGGGTCGTCGCCCGAGATGATCGTGTTGATCGTCGAGCTGGTGTCGCCGGTCGCGAAGATCTTGGACAGGTGGAGGCTGGTCCGGGGCGTGAGGGTCACGCTCATGGACTGGCCGACGGAGGTGGCGACCGATCCGGTCACGGTGACGTTGCGCTGCACGACCTTCCCCTTGTTGGCCTTGCGGAGACGCCGCTGGAGGCGCTGGTTCTTGACCTCGAGCCGCTTCTGCCGGCGCGCGAGGCGGCGGCGCTTGCGCTGCGCGGGCGTCATCCCGATCTCGTCGCCGAGGTCGTCGCCGAGGTCGTCGCCGAGGTCGTCGCCGAGGTCGTCGCCGAGGTCGTCGCCCAGGTCGTCGCCCAGGTCGTCGCCGACGTCGTTGCCGAGGTCGTCCCCGAGGTCGTCCCCGAAGTCGTCGTCGTCGTCGCCGTCGAAGTCCGACCCGAAGCTCGGGGCGTTGGTGGAGCGGAACCCGTCGAGGGAGGCGCGGAGCGAGGTGCGGTCGACGAGGCATTCCCCGGCGGCGGTGAAGGTCACGAGGGCCCAGAGAGGAGCGGTCATGGGAGTTGTTCCTTGTTCAGTCGGATAGGTGGGTTCGAAGCTGGGAGTTGGGATCAGTCGCGTTCGCGGATGAAGCGGCCGCGGCGGTGGCGCCGGCCATCGACCGGGTCGCGGGCGACGCGCTCGCCTTCGGTGCCGGGGGTCATGCGGACCATCCGGGCGATCTCGCCGATGTCGTCGGCCGCGATGGCGGGAATGCCCGCGGTGACCGGGACGGGCGCGGCGGCGGCCGGGGCCTGCGCGGGGGGCGCTGCGGGAGCGCTCTTCTTGTCGGCGAGGGCCTTGCCGGCGTGGCGGCCGATGCGGCCGATGCCCGTGGCGAGCAGGCCGTTGCCGATGGCGAGGCTGTGGCTTCCGCCCTTGCCGGACATCGTCTGGTAGAGGCCGTAGCCGCCGAGCAGGAGACCTCCGCCGAGGCGCAGATCCACCGGCCCGACGTCCATCTTCTCCTCGCCGAAGTAGCCCTCGGCGAAGCTCGAGGCGAAGACGGTGCCCTGGGTCTCCGCGGTGGCGATGACCGAGTCGGCGAGCGTCTCGGACAGCTCGCGGGCTTTGGCCATGCGGCCGCCGAGGCTCTTGACCCTGTCGAGGGCCTCGTGGAGGATGCCGTTCTTCTTGCTCTCGGGGACCTTCTCACCGGAGATGGCCTTCTGGAGGGCGGTGCTCATCGCGTTGTTCCTTGTGGAGTGGAGGGACCGGCCGAGCCGGCGGGAATCGGTGCCGGGCTGCCCGGCGGACACCAACCACTTTGCGCGGCAGAACCGGCTTGGGAAGCGGGTTTCGTCTCCCGCGTCTCCCGCGGTTCGGCACGTTGGAGGCGGGAGACGCGCGCACCGAGGCGGGAGGGCGGGGGCCTGCGGCGGGAGGCTGCGGAGGCGATGCGGGAGGGGCCGCGCCAGCCCTCAGGTGGCGCGCTCGCGGGGGCTTGGGTGTCCCGCGTAGTCGTCAGGTCGTTCGTCGCGCCCCCACTGGTTGCGGTTCGGCTCCAGCTCCACTACGATGCGGCGCTGAAGAGGTGTGGATGAAGAAGTGGTTCCGGGATGCCGAGGAAGACAGCCTCTGGTGCTACTCTCCGCCGGAGGCGCTTCGACGGGCGCTCGACAACCCCAAGGTGGTCGACGCTCTCCTGCTGCGCTGCGGCGCGGTCGGCCGCCCCGAGGTGCTGAAGAAGATGGATGTCGAAGACAAACTCGACACGATCTCAACGGCTCTGACGGCGCAGAAGCGCATGAAGGGCATGTTCCATGGCGTCGACGAACTTGAGCAGCTCGCCTTTCATATGTTCGGTTTGGATATCCCTGTCACTGTGAAAAACGCTATTTGGCCCAAGGTAAAGCAGGAAGCAGATCTCCTAAAGCCCGTCTCGAAGTACTTTGAGGGTGACGGCTTCGAGGTGTACAAGGAGATTCCCATGGGGAAGGCGCGCGTAGACCTTTTGGCGCGCAAGAAGGCTGGTTGGTTCAGCGCTGAGCGGCTCATCGGCGTTGAGCTCAAGAATGACCTTGTCCAGCTCAAGCGGGGCTTGGATCAGATGACTACGTTCGCTGACTACACGCATCAGATCTATCTTGCGTGTACGCCGGCATTGGCCGTCGAATATCTCAATTCTCACGTCACGGGTCGCGGAGTTAAGACCTGGGATGGTGACGTTCTCGACGAGAAGCTCAAACGCGCCGGCATTGGACTCTTGTTGGTGCGTGGAACCGAAGTTGTGGAAGTCATCGAAGCCGAGCACACCGAGATTCGGGAGCAAAAGATTAAAGAAATCACCCCGTATCTCGTTCCGAAGAACATGGTTTGACAATATAAGTATATTGTCGGTTTGCCGATTCCTGGCCACTCCTCGCTGCGTACTACCTGTGCGAGCTGCGGCTAGAACTCTCAAGAAAGCTGCTAAAGCCCAATCTGAAGATGAGCCGGGGGCTTGCGAGGTCGGGAGCCCGTTCCACCAACGGATTTTCCAGTACGGCCTCCAAGGCCATTTCAGCGCCCCATGGAGGAGCGGCTCTGCTCTGTGGCCCACGGCATCCCGCCCCGCACGCGGACGGTAACTTTGCAGCCGCGGGAGGCGGGTGCCTTCCTGCGTGGAAGATCGAGGGTTCGGGCCGCGCGCGCGGGAGAGGCTGGACGCGGGGGCGGGAGACCGGCCCTGGCCGGGCGGGAGGTGTCACCAACCCTCGCGGGAGACACCCCGTACCGATCGCTTCCCGCGCGGGAGACGGTACACGCTGGCGCTTCCGCGCACTTCCGAGCCGTGATTCCACCGCGGGAAGCGGGAAAGCAGGCCCACGAGTCGCCATGCGGAGACCGGTTGTCGCACCGGATCCCCCTCGCCATGTTGGGACGGCGAGGACGACATGGATCTGGTGTTCAACGACCTGACCGACACCGAGCGGCGCATCCACGAGCTGCGCGCGGAGATCGGGTACATCGCGCTCTGCGAGATCGTGGATCGCAACAACGACCGCGTGCTGGCTCGGGTCGACTTCAACACCGGCCACCTCGCCGGGTACCTGCGCGACGACCGCCCGCCGCTGAGCCGGGCCGGTCGGGGCGTGGAGCCCGCGGGCGACGAGGAGGGAGAGGAGATCGAGGACCACGACGAGGACGACGAGCACGGCGAGGATGATCCCCGGCTCGCGGACCTCGGCCTCCCCGACTCTTCCCTCCCGTCGCTCGAACAGCTCGCCCACGCGGCGATGCGCTGGGTCCGCTACACCGTCGCCGCCAACATGGGCGGGGAGCAGGCGCGAGACTTCAAGATCCGTGTCCACTCGGCCAAGGGCCACCGCACGCTGCACGCCTGCCGGTTCAGCGTGAACGACCTCGACCGTGGCGGCGAGCCCGCGCGCGGCACCGTCGTGCCCTTCCCGCCGCCGGCCCCCACCGTCATGCCCGTCGCGCCCGCGCCGGGCACCGAGAACCTCCCCGAGTCGCGCACCTGGCGCGCGCTGGGGGAGGGCTACACGAACTTCGTCGGGCTGCTCCAGGCCACCTACGCCCACCTCGCCCATCTGCAGAACACCGCGCTCTCCAACCAGGACCAGCGCATCCAGCACCTCCAGCACGGGCTCAACTCGGTGACCGGCGAGCTCGTGAAGCTCCGCGTCGGGCTCGCCGAGGCCGGCAACCTCGAGCGGCAGGAGGGCAACGACTCCCGCGTCCGCGAGGAGCTCGGCAAGACCTTCATCGCCGAACTGGGCACGCTGGGCCGCGCCCTCGCCACCTCCAAGTTCGGGATGCCGCCGGAGCTCGCCGAGCTCGCGGAGATCATCGCCGCCTCGCCCGAGCTGACCGAGGCCATCCGCAACCCGGACGTCCGAAAGCTCCTGCGCAACGAGAAGACCCGCAGGGAGCTCGCCGGGATGCTGAACGAGGCCGCCGGTGGAACGGCCCAGACCCCTCCGTCGACGGGCACCCCGCCCGCCGCCTGAACCGACCCTCCCCCACGCCCCACAAGGAGCCTCCCATGCCGGAGATCACTGCCCGTCTGCCCCGCGTCCGCCCGTCCTCCCGACCCGATTGGGCGGCGCTCACCGACCGCTTCTACGCCAACAGCTTCGACGCGCGCTCGCCTGCGGCGCTGCTCGAGTCCGCCGAGGCCTTCGCCGACCTCTCGCCCGACGAGCAGGCCTTCCACTCCGCTCACCTCGCGTTCCGGCAGGTCCAGGCGCTGGGGGACATCCACACCACGCTCAAGGGCATCGAGACCGGCCTCGCCCGCCTCGATCCGAAGGCCATCGCGTCGCTCCAGCACCTCCCCGGCGTGCGGAAGGCGCTCGTGGTCATCGCCCGCGGCCAGCAGGAGATGCTGGACATGCTGGAGAGCCAGGGCGGCGGTTCGGTGCGCGGCGAGGCGGGCGACAACGACGACGCCGACGACGACGCGGACGACGACGACGACCCTGGGGAAGGGGACGACGACTCCGACGGCACCTCGGACCTCGCGGACGCGATGGACGCCGAGAACGAGGACCACGGCCAGGGTGACGTCGAGGTGCTCGTGCCCGAGATCGTCGAGCGCGGGAGCCGCGGAGGCCCTTCGGCCGAGGACGTACTCGCCGGGCGCGGCCGGGGTGGGGCGTGAACCCGGCGCTGCGGAAGGACCGCCTCGCGCTGCGCGTGAACCTGACCGTCCCGACCACCACCGTGCGTGTCGGGCCCTTCGCCTTCGACGGGCTCAAGGCGCTGGTCGGCGCCGACCTCGGCGAGATCCTGGCGCCGCTCATGGTCTCGGCGCGTCACCAGCGCGCCGGCGCGGGCGGCGCGATCCTCGACGTGTACCCGCTCGCCATCCCCGAGGGGGAGGGGCTCTCCATCCCCATTCGCATGCTGGGGGAGGTCGGCTTCCGCAACCTCCAGGGCTTCCTCGTGCTCATCCTCCCGCCCGCCGTGGCCGAGGTGGTCCGCGAGCAGTTCGCGTCGGAAATCGCCGCGAAGGTGGCGGCGGGGCCCCGGTTCACGAACGGCGCGGGCGGGGCCATCGTCGCCGAGTTCGCGGTGCGCCTCGTTCCGGGGATGCGGAAGGCCATCCCGCTGGGCGGGGTGGGGGAGATCGGGCTGGAGGCGGCGGGGTCGTAGCCCTGGCCCGAAGGGTCCTGCATCCGTTTGGCGCGTCGTCTTGACGATGGGTTTTGCCCGCCAGGATTCCAGCGCGGCGACATGGGATTTTAGCCGTCTGAACGGTGCTCTTGACGCGCCAATGGGGAGCGTCCATTTTCTGTCCGCCCCCCATTTCGACCCCCTTGACTCCATGCCGATGGCCCTGTAACAGTACGGGTGTTCAGGTATGGAGCAAGGCATGTCGACGGTCCACTTCGAGTTCTCAACCTTCCTTCGGCAGGCGCCCAATGCGCTCCTCGCCGAGTACTTCCACGCGCGTGACCTCCTGCGCGACGTGCCCTTCGGCGCGTTGCGGACGCGGGACGTGGCGCCGATACTGGCGGAAATCGGGCGGATGGCTCCCGACGCGCGGGCGCAGGTTGAGACCGAGCTGAGAGACGTCCATCTGGTTGCCCGGCGCGCCGGCGCCGCCGCGATCCAGGACGAGCTCACGCTGCGAGGCCTCCCCGCCGATGCCGAGCGCATCGGGGCGCTCGGGAGCGACCACGCGCGCGCGCTGCGCCTCTTCCTCGACCACGGCGCCGTCCCGAGCGGCGCCTTCGACGCGGTGCGGATGTTCGCCCATGCGCGCGGCCAGGCGCTCCCGCGCCTGCGTCGGCGCAGCGGCCTCCCGCGCATGCTCCCGCTCGTCGACGAGCTCGCCCGCCGCCGCCTCGCCGACGCGGTGCGCGAGCACTTCCGGCCCCAGGGCCGCGCCCGCCACTGCGAGGTGATCGTCCAGGAGCGGCTCAACCCGCACCGGTTCTGCTTCTTCGCCTACGCTGAGGACTACCCGGCGGCGCCGCTCACCATCGACGCGAACGGCCTCGGCACCGCGTCCTTCAGCCCCGCCTTCGAGGTGGTGTTCATCTGGCGGTGGGAGGAGGGCGTGCTGGAGGTGGGGGCGCCCGGCGCGCGCTCAGACATCGACGCCATCGCGGCGCGCTTCCGGGCGGCCGTCCTCCCCGATGTCGCGCTTGCCGGCAACGCCCGCAGCCTCCGCGTCCACGCGGTGCTCGACCCCGCCTTCCGCTTCCCGACCGACGCGAAGGACGGCATCCTCAACGTCGAGGTCGCGGGCGTGCGGTTCACCGAGAAGAACCGCGGCGGCGCGCATGTGGATGTCGGGCGTGGCGACAACGAGACACTGCACGCCTTTCTCGAGCGCGCGGTGCATGTGGAGGCCCTCTACGATTGCGGCCTCGACATCTCCAGGGTGAAGCTCCGCGTCATCTGGCGGGGAATCGGGCGCCGGAAGCCCACCACGACGACCTTCCAGCTGCTCATGCCAGACGGCACCGACCTCTCCGACGACCCGAAGCACCAGGTCATCCGGCGCTACCTCACCCGGTGGCAGCTCGCGGCATGAGCGACTGGGACGAGCTGGTCCTGGCCGACCAGCGCCGGAAGTACAACCTGGAGCGCCTGCTCGGCCTCGACGCCGACACCTGGTCGGAGGCCTTCATCGGTGAGGAGTGGCCGCCCGGCCTCGCGAACGGCCTCCGCGCCGCGGACGTGTTGGAGAGGGGAGCGCCGCTCCCCCGGCCGGTGTGCCGCGGCTGCGACCGCTACTGCGCCGTCGACATCGACGAGCGCGAGCAGCCCGACGGCACCCTCGTGCTGGTCGGCGCCTGCGAGGAGGGTGTGGCCGCGGGCCTCCTGACCTTCCCGCTCTCCGCGCTCGACACCCTGCGCCTCGACGCCGGCGCCGTGGCCCGCGCCCTCGCGCGCGGCCTCCAGCTCGAGGGTGACGTGGACGAGGCCAGCCCCGGCCGCGTGTGGCGTCTCGGCGAGCTCGGGGGCGCGCCGCGCCGGGCGGTGTACCTCGCGCGGGGGCGCGAGCCGCTGCCCGCCTGCGTCCCCGAGGCCCACGCCGTCGTCCTCGCCACGCACCCCGACCGATGGGCCGCGGTGCTGGACGTCCCCGTGTTCCCGCTCCGCCGGGTGGTCGGCGTCGATGGACCGCTCACGTTCGACCCCACGCCGCTCGCGCCACCTGCGAAGGGCAAGGCCACCCGCGCGACCGTGCGGCCCATCTCGGTGCCCGCCGGCGCGACGTGGCGGCAGGTCACCGTGCGCTTCGTCGACGACGACACCGTCGACGTGGTGGTCGGCGCCCTCCGCGAGCGCCGCACCGCGGCCGACTTCGGCATGACCGACGGGCGCAAGAGCGGGTCGGTTCCGACCGAGCCGTGGAAGCTGCTCCGCGCGATGGCCAAGAACGGCGGGCGGCTCACCTGGAGCGGCGAGGGCGCCAGCGACAAGGCGCGCTGGTACATCAAGCAACTCCGCGAGGGGATCTCCGCGGTGCTGCCCCTCGAGGGGAGCCCGATCCGCGACTACAGCGCGGGCCGGGGGTGGGTGACGGCGTTCGTGTTGGTGGATCGGCGGGGGTAGGGTAGGAAGATCCGGGCGTTCGGGATGGCGAGAGTATAGGGGAATGGACATGAGTCGGAAGGTTCGCCCCTGCTTTTGGCCTTCGTCCGTTCGCGCCTGCTGATGGTGGAGCACGACTTCTCCTCCTTCGCTGGTGATACGCCAGCCCACAAGGACCAGCGCGAGGGGATCGGGACGTACTACGCTGCCGATCTTTGGCTGGACCAACCGCAGAGTGCGGAGACTGGACCAGCCGCAGAGTGCGGAGACCTCGGTCTCCATCATCTGCGTCAGCGCCTTTACGAGGGTCTGTTAGAAGAAGTCCTGGGTCAGGCCCTCGGCGAACTTCGGAAGAGTTCGGGTGCCTGTACGTGCGGATCGGACATCGGGGGTCTCCGGGGTGGTTGACGTGTAAAGGCCCCTCCGGAGACCCCGTGACCTTCTCCAGCCCTATGTGGAGTGGAGACCAGCGTTCGCTGTGCTGGCTTCCTCGTACACCACGCGCGGGGACGCTACCTGCCTTGACGACACGATGACCTTCGAGTAGAGTCGCTCTTTGGAGGAAGAATGTTCAGCTTGCGCGAATTGCTTCGTTCGCCTCTCTCGTGGATCGGGCTCGCTGGGGTGGCCGTTGGTGCGTGCGCCCCCGCTCTCGGCGATCTTCTCGACGGCGGCGCCGGGACGCTGACCTTCGTCGATAGCGCCTCCGGGGCCACCATTGTCCTCGACGCCGACGACTGTGAGGTGGACGCCGGGGAGAGACTTTGTCCTTATGATGCCACGGTTACAGGCACGTCAGGTTACGACGGCGACTACGGGCTACTCCTCGCCTATGGGACTGGCGGCCAAGTGGCGCTCGTCGAAGCGACAGACGAAGGGCGAGGGACATCCTTCGAGGGGGAGATGGAACTGCTGCCCAGTGGGCTCTCGAAGGGGGACAGCGAGCGCGAGAGCGAGGGGGGCAACGTGTTCAGCGTCGAACTGGCGGAAGCGGGGGGTACGATGGACAAGCCTGCCGGGGGGACCTGGAGCGGCTGCAAGACCTACAAGTATATCATGGGGATACGAGCGACCGAGGCGCTGGCGACGGTTTGTGCGGGAGACGGACTCGTAGGGGTTGCGCTCGTCAACGCTGGATTGGAGTTTGTTCGTACCGAGTAGCGCCCGGCCTCACCAAGCAGCGCTCCGTCGTCTGCGTCGTGCCCGCGGGGGGCGGCTGCGTGGCCTGACCACTAGTCACATCTTGCCTCCCCAGCCCCGACAGGTGATCGATGCTCTCCGGAGCACGCGATGGACCTACAAAGTTGGGCCGTAGAGGAGTTTGGACACGCGGACGTGGGGGACGCTCGGCGGCGGAAGCGGCTCGTGCGCATGGCCGCGCGAGTGGCTGAAGCGCCGGCTGGGACGGTAAGCGCGGTGTTCCGCACCACGGCCGAGCGGGAGGGAGCGTACCGGTTGCTGTCGAACGAGAACGTCGACTGGAAGGAGATCGCCAAGGCCTCGCACGTCGCGTGCGTCGAGCGTTGCCGCGGCGAGAGGGTCGTCTTCGTCGCCGAGGACGGTTCCAGCCTGAACATCACCGACACCGGACAGGAGAAGGGAACCGGCCCCATCGGCGCACGCGGCAAGGGCGCGCGTGGCTTTCAGCTGATGAACGCCATCGCCATCACCCTGGACGGAGTCCCCGTCGGGCTCTGCGGCCAGACGTGGTGGGCTCGCGCCGAGGAAGCCGACACGCGGAACGGCAAAGCCAAGCGCGCGGAGGAGAAGGAGACGCGGCACTGGTACGAGCTCGCCGGCGAAGTAGACGCGCTCTTCAAGAACCACGGAGACAAGGACACGATCCCGTGGTTCCAGTTGGACCGTGGCGGCGACGCCTGGGCCGTCCTCGCGGACGCCCAGCGGTCCGGGCGCTGGGTCACCATCCGCTCCTCGTCGGACCGCCGCCTGGAGTCCGGTCCCGATGAAAAGCGCAGCTATCTACGTGCTACTATCGGCGCTACGCCGGTCCTCGGCGCGTATCGACTGCCGGTGACGGGTGCGGGCGGGCGCGCGCCGCGCACGGCGATGATGGAGGTCCGGACCTGTCCGGTGACCCTGCACATGACGGATGATCGAAGCTCCAAGGTGCACCGTGTCCCAGTCTGGGCGGTCTCGGCGAAGGAGGTCGGAACCACGCCCGAGGGCGAGAAGCCCCTCCATTGGCTGCTGCTGACGACTCGGCCGGTTCTGGGTCTTGAGGACGCCCACCTGACCATCTACGGCTACACCCAGCGGTGGCGGGTCGAGGAATTCCACAAGGCCTGGAAGACTGGCGCTTGCGACGTTGAAGATCTACAACTCCGCAGCGAAGATGGCATTCGCGCGTGGGCAACGCTGCTCGCAGCCGCAGCGATGCGCCTGCTTCGGTTCACCTACCTGTCGCGCCACACGCCCGAGCGCCCGGCCACCGAGGAGTTCTCCCTCGACGAGATCCACGCCGTGCACTTGGCGCGGGACACGGACTGGAACGGAAAGCGCGTCCCCACCATCGGACAGATGACGCGCTGGATAGCGGATCTTGGCGGTTACGTCGGGAAGTCGTCCGGAGGCCCGCCTGGGATGATCATCCTGGCGCGGGGGTGGGAGCGCGTCGCCCCAATCGTGCCCATCGTTTCCCGACTTCGGCGCCTTCAGGGCTGGAATAAGACGATGTGATCAAAGGTCAGTGCGTGGCGGGATAGGACTGGGCGGGGGGGCAGGGCGAAACGTCGGCCTGCCCCCAGGACCCCGCGAATCCTGGCCTCGTTCCTAATCCACCTACTCGTGGCGTTGCACGACTTCTTCTACGGGGAGCTGTCGCAGAGGTTCATGCCCCACTCTCCGAGGCATACTTGGGCGACGTTGGGGAGATGTCCACCACCCCCGACGTCATCCCGGAGCAGTTCGCAACCCTTCTACACACTTTGGCGCTACAACAGCGTCCAGGCTCTGGCGGGGATGCTCGCGGACCCGCGCTTTGGCGCCAGCGAGGAGGGTGTCGACGACGAGAGCGACGACGTCCAGGCCGTGATCTCCCAGACCTCGCTCCTGGGATAGGCGGCCCTCGGGGAGCGCGCGGGTAAGCGCGCGTGCAGGTGCTCGGGGGGAAGGAGCTGGAGATTCCCCCGCGGTGCGGGAGCTTCGCGGGGTTCAGCCTGCACGCAGGGATGGGCTTCAAAGAGGGCGACCGCGCCGGCCTCGAGCG
>CAJBVW010000202.1 GCA_903959175.1 uncultured Pseudomonadota bacterium | reverse complement strand
CGCGCGCCGCTCCAGATGAGCGGCCTCCAGTCCGACTTGGTACACCGCGTGGAAGAGGTCGTCACGCTCCTCGGCATCGAGGCCAGGCCGCACTGACTCCGGCGGCAAGCCCCGAACCGGCGTCCTTGACCACGACGGACGGCGACAGGCGCTGGTCGTCGCCGAGCGCGCCCAGCACCGCGGCCCACTCCGTGCCACTCCGGCTGGGGCACACATCCAGCAGCAGCAGGTAGCCGCTGTCCAGGTCGATCCCCCCGAACACGGGGCGTCCCTGGCTGAAAATCGCATCCAAAGCCACGTTCTCGACCGAGGAGAGGTCCACCTGCCGAAGGCGGTCCGTCGCCTCCTGCTCTGCCTCCACCAAGGTGGCCTGGATCTTTCCGTAGCTCCACCCCGTTCCGTAGATGATGGGGAGGAGGGCCACCTCGTCTCGGATCGAGGACGGCGTTGCCACCCGCAACGCGATCGCCGTGCGAGCGATGTCTGCGTCATTGAAGGACGGCGTACGCGTGCCCCGAGCGGGCGTCCCGCGCGCCACGACAGCCTCCGCGACGGCACTCTGGGCCCGTTCGCGAACCTCGTAGATCTTCTCGCGGCGAACGCCGTATTCACGGGCGAGGGCGGCCGCACCGCCATGCTGCCCTTGCAGGAGGAGCGCGCGGATGGCGGCCTCGTGAGCCGAGGGGGGAGAGAGGTCGGTGGACGTGGGTCGAGTCATTGTGGCTTGCCTGGTTTGGTTGTAGCATACCTCGACCCATCTCCCTTCCTCACCCAAAACGAGTGCTTCGGCGCCGGTAACCGAACAAATCTCGGTCCCGATTAAATCGTCGTGACCTGAGCCGCACTCTGCGCTCTTGACGAGCAGGATGATCTGTCACAACGCCCGGTCGGTGCCAGAGAAAGTGCTAACCTGAATGTCTCAAATCGTTGACAGGTTCCGGGAGTTGGCCGGTGCGGCGTGCACAGCCTACCGGACGGGTGGAGGTGCGCCAAGCGATGGCGCTGGCGAGGCCGGCGTACCCGCGGTGGCCGCTCCGGTGGTCGGCGCAGCGACGCCGGTCCCGGATGCACCCTCCGTCACCATGGGTGCCGTGCTTGCTGCGGCCGCCGCGTTCTCCGCGGCCAGCTGCTCGGGGGAGACGGTGTACCAGTCCTCGAGATTGCGGAAGAGCTTGGTTTCGCCGCGCAGACGGGAGTCCCACGTCACCACGGCCATGGTACGCGCGAGCGGGATCGTAGGAAGGACCTGTGCATATTGCCGCGCGAGCTCGTCCAGCGCAGCCTCCCGGCGCTCCTGATACAGCGACGTTTGGGACACTTCGACCAGCTTTTGCTGGGCGGGGCCCCAGCCGAAGCCGATGGAGCGCGAGTAGTTGTAATGTCCGCTGCCTGCGCGTGTGACGCCCCACGCGCGCGGCGTGACATCATCGCCGTTGCTCTGTGTGAGCGTGATGCCCACGAAACCTCCGTCGTCTGTCAAGCGCGTGCGCTCTGTCGTGGTCAGCTTGTTCACCTTCACGTACGCGCCCGCCTCACGCAGGCTGCGGGTCACGAGGTCGCAGTAGAACGCCTCGGCTCCCCCCGACGTGTCGACGCAGATCAGTGGCAGTGGTCGCTGTGACGTGAACACCGAAAGTAGTTTGCGCGCATCGTCCGTCGTGGAGGTGGAAGGCGCAGCGAGCCCGTCGACCTCCCGGAACGTATCGGAGATGCTGGCGTTCGGGTCCCACTGCGGAATTTCGTCACGCCGCAAGGCGCCGAGCAGGGTCCGTCGTGCCTGTACCGTCGAGAACTCCGGCATGCCGGCGATGATCAGGAAGAAGAAGTAGGGCCTCGAGATCTGCGCTGATGTGAGCTCACGGAGCCCTTTGTTGATGTCGCGTACCCGTTGCTCGGAGGCGCTGGACAGGACGGGCCAATACGTTGCGCGCGTTGCATCGGCGCAGCGGGCGTTGCGATCGTTGCAGATGTGAAGCTCGGACACCCGTGCCGCGTTCCCCGCGAAGTGGGGGTTGCGCGCGTACACGTGGGTTCCGTCGTCCTTGACCTCTTGGAACGTATAGGGACCATCCCCGGGAGTGCGTCCCGAATGGATGTGCTCTCGCAACGCCTCGGGACCAGCGGCCGCGGCTTCGGCGACCGCGTGCTCGGGCAGGAGCCGGAAATCCTCCAGATGTGCGGCCGCTCGATCCGGCCAGCGAACCCTCACGGTGCGGGCGTCGATCACCTGACGGTGGCCGGAGGCCGCACCCGGGAGCGTACCTAACGTGAAGTACAGATCTCCCGAGTCGATCGGATGGCCGTCCGACCAGCGCGTGCCGCTGCGCAGCCGCCAGATGACGTCCATGCCGCCATCCGCCAGGAATCGCACGAGGTCGTTCGTGACGCTCGGCATGCGGTCGAGCAAGTGCGTCGGGCCGCTCGCTGCCGTGCGGTCCGTGTCCGTCGTCGTGAGGGTGCCCACCGTGCAGTAGGTCACGAACTCCGCGTGATCCGCTCTGTTCGACACCGCCTGGATGTAGACCGTGTCATCGTGTGAAGTGCGCGCCGTAGCGGAAAGGGGCGCCGCGACGGGGTCCACCTCTGCCTCCGACTCATGTGCCGGCGGCGAAAGGATGAGCCACGCCGCCGCGATGAAGCCGATGGGCGTACAGACCCGCGCAGCAGCGTCGATCCGCTTGGCGAGCGCCTGTCGTGTCGTGGACAGACGGAATACCACCAGCGTGACGAAGAGCGCCAGGGCCACGACCGTGTACGCCAGCAGGAACAGCAGGTCGGCGCGCACGAGGTAGCCGACATCGGGGAGCGTGTCCGCCTGGGTGAAGTGGAAGGCAATGCACGACAGCACGCCCGTCACTCCGACGCTGGACCGTACGTCGAGACGATCCTCGTCCATCCAGAACACGGACATACTGACGAGTATGATGATACTAAGTGGAAGCAGGAACTTGATTATATATGATATAAACGGTCGCGACATCACGATTCGGTAGGCGATGACCTGCCCCGTGCGTGGGAGCCCCTCCTGGCGGACGCTCCCGAGGTCGGAGGCGAGCCGCGTGTCGAACTCCCGCACGGTGAACGCGCGTTCGTACACCCATCCGGTGATGCTGAACTCGTCGCTCATGCCGCTGGATGCGGCGTCGGGCAGCAGCCGGAACGCGCGCTCGGCGCCGTCTTGCGCCGCGGACGACGGCAGCTCGACCCTGATCTCCAGCGGCTGGGCGTCATACGGGAAGTCGTGCAGGTCGAACTTTCCGCGGAAGGTACCCTGCACATGCCAGCGCATGGCGTGCCACTTCCCCTCGGTCTCCTGCGCCACGACGTCCTGGACGTCGAGGTCGCCGTTGGAGAATCGCAGCGGAGGAGGCTCGGCGCTGCCCTCCCACTTCATCCATACGTCCAGGTCGGCCTCGAACTGCCCCTCCTCAAGCTCGAAGCGCGAGATGTCGCGCAGGTACACCCCGACGTACACCGACACCGGGTCCGCGGTCGTGACCGCAGCGACCGGCGCCGCGGCAGGCTGCGGCGCTGCCGTACTGGTCGCAGGTGCAGTGGCCGGCGAAGACGGGACCTCGGGTCCCGCGAGCGCCGTGGACGACGACGCTACCGCGGCGAACGCCGACAGTAGCGCGAGCGGG
>CAJBVW010000201.1 GCA_903959175.1 uncultured Pseudomonadota bacterium | reverse complement strand
GGTGGGCGCGTCGAGCCTGAACTTCAGCGTGCCATCCGCCCCGTTGAACACCAGCTCGTCCTCCAGCACCTCGGGGAGCCCGTCGCCGTCGAGGTCGGCGAGCACGGGCAACACGTAGTGGTACGGCCCGCCGGGGGTGTCCGCCGTCCACTTGGGCGCCCCCGTGCCCTCCAGCGCCACCACCCTGCGCCCCGGGCCGCCCGCGACGATGTCGGGGAGGCCGTCCGCGTCGATGTCACCGACCACCGCGGTCGACTCACCGTCGATGTCGGCCACCGACCACTTCTCCACGCCCGTCGCCCCGTCGAGCGCGACCAGCCCGCCGTCGAGCAACACGACCAACACGTCGGGGCTGTCCAGATCGTCCACCACGCCGTCGCCGTTGTCGTCGTCGAGGTTGGCGACCGTGGGCATGCCGAGGGAGCCGGTGTAGCCGACACCGGCGGAAGGGGCGGTGTAGGTCCACTTCAGGCGGAGGTTCCAGGGGTCTACCACCGGGGAGGGGTCGATGACGCGCAGGCACTCCTCGTTGATGGCCACGCTGCCGGCGGTGCCGAGCAGGAGCGGCGGGCACTCCGTGTCGACACAGTCGGCGCGCCCGTTGGCGTCCGCGTCGGTGAAGCCCTCGTCCACGACGCCGTCGCCGTTGTCGTCGAGGCCGTTGCACTCCTCGGGGGTCGACGCGGCGGTGTCGGTGTCGAACCGCGTGTCGCGGCCGGAGTCCGTGCCGTCCCACGCCTTGTCCTCCGGGCCGCCGAGCTCGTTGTCGATGCACCCGACGAGCAGGAGGCTGAGGGGGGCGAACGAGCGGAGCAGCGACATACGGGGACCCGAGGGAGGCCCACGATAGCCGCGTTTCTGCCGTTGTAGCGTCGAAACGGACGGCGCGATGCGACGACGCCCTGCGGGGTGCCACCGGCCCGACCCTGGCGGGCCGCTCACCGTTGCCGACGCCGCCAGCCCAGGAACGGGAGCGCCGCGAAAATCCAGCCCACCGGCGCGGGCCGCACGGACGCGCACCCGCAGGCGCCGCTGCCCGGGTCGGCGGCTCCGCCGTCCTCGTCGGGCGTCCCGGCAGCCTCCGCGGTGTCCGCGCCGCGACCGGTGTCCACCGACCCGGCCGTGTCCTCCGGGCCGCCCGTGTCCTCCGGCTCCGGAGGCGCCGCCATGCTGCCGTAGGCAAAGTCGTCAACCAGGATGTCGCCGCCCTCAGCCTCCACGATCACGCGCCAGATGCGCGCGTCGGCGTCCGACCAGGAAAACAGGGCGCCGCTCGCCACGTCTTCTTCGTGGATGACCTGATAAGCGGCGTCCTTCACCACCACGTGCACCTCGCCCCCGTCGGTCGAGGCGACGCGGGCGGACACGGCACCGGAGGTGCCCGACTGGAGCTCGAAGATCCCCTCTTCGTCGCCGCCGACGCCGTCAACGTAGGCGACCTGCAGCGCCTGCCCCTCGTCCACGGTCACCACCGCGATCCCGCCGTAGTACCAGGACAGAACGGCGTAGCCGGCGTCGAGGTACCGCTGGTTGACGGTGCCGCCCTCATCGCCCACCTGGAAGCCTTCGCCGACCTCGAAGCCGATGCGGGCAGACCCCCGGATCACCTCCTGTGCGCGCGCCAGGAGCTCGTCGCCGCCTTCGCCGTAGATGGCCTGGGGGAACAGCTCGAGCCAGATCGCCGCCTCGGGGAGCCCGTGTCCGACGAGGAACGGGCCATACCAGGGACCGATCACCTCCTCGAACCGCGCGAGCGTCCTCGGTGAGCGGACGACCCAGCCGCCATCCACCGCGCGAATCGTGTAGGCGTCCGGGACCACCGTCCAGCTCGACTCCGCCAGCGCGGCGATGTCGGCGGTCTCCGAGTCGGCCGCGAGGTTGTCCGAGTCCACGCGGTCCTCTAGCAGGCCGATCTCGTTTGTGTCCCGCCCGGCGAGCTCCCCAAGCAGGTCGAGATAGTCGATCGGCAGGCCGGCGGCGTCGGTGTAGGAGAGGTTGGTGGACGGGTCGTGCAGGGTGATCACGGGCACGCCGTCCACCTCGATCTGCACGAGCGTTTGCACGTGGCTGAACCCGCCCTCCGAGTAGTCCCCGATGCCGAGGTTCCAGGCGGGGTAGCCCCACGCCCGCGCGAGCACGGCAAAGGCGTCCGCAGTGCCACCGCAGACCACGCCGCCGCCATCTGCATCGAAGTCCGTGAAGCGCGCTTCGACCGCCTGCCCGCCCTGATCCACGTAGCGGGGAGAATCCACGCCGAAGACGTAGTCTACGTGCGCTGTGGCGTACGCGCGGAGGGCGGTGACGATGGTCCAATCGTCGGCGCCTTCGGCCACCTCGGGGTGCTCGGCGATTACGTCAGCTTGGAGTTCGGCGAAGTCCACAAACGCCGTTATCACCAGGGACGCCCATCGTGCCACCTGGTGGCCGCGCTCGGGGGGGGGCCGGCGGATTACACCCTCCACATGCCCCTCCTCCTCCTCGCCCTCGCGTGCAGCGCCCCCGGCCCGAAGTCGAACGACACCGCAGGGGGCGACGACACCGCCGACGAGGCCGCCTGGCTCGAGGAGCCCGAGGTGTGCGGCACCCCCGCGGTGAGCCTCGTCGCGAACGGCGCGGGCTTCGTCGCGACCACCACGCACTACACCCTGCACCTCGATGGCTTCGACGCCGCCGAGGCCGAGAACCTCGCCACTCTCGCCGAGCTGGCGACGGAGGGCTTCGCCGCCTCCTTCGGCGCGGCGACGGCGGGGCCGCTGGAGGCCTTCGTCGCGGCGGACCAGGCCGGGTTCCAGGCGCAGCTCGCCGCGGACGGCCTCGGGCCCGTCGAGGGCGCCGGCGGCTACTACGAGCCCTCCAACGGCCGCGCCTACCTCTACCGCCAGCCCACCGCCTACTACAGCCGCGTGTTGCTCCTGCACGAGCTCGTGCACCAGTGGCAGGACGCGGTCGAGACCAACGGCGGCCTGCCGGTCTGGTACGTGGAGGGGCTGGCCGAGGCGCTCTCCCGCCACCACTGGGACGGCACCTGCCTACAGTTGCGCGTCCGGCCGCTCCTGTCCTGGGAGGACGCGGGCGCCGCGGCCCTCGCCGAGCTCGACACTGTCGATGTCGCGGCGGTGCTGGCCGGCGGAGACGTGAGCCGGCCGACCGCGCAGGAGCTCGTGCGGCTCCTCACGTCGGATCCCATCTTCGCCGAAGGCTTCTCCGCGTGGCGCGCCGACGTGGGCGCGGGCGCCTCCGCTACGGACCTCGACGCCTTCGCGGCTACGATCGCGCCCCTGGACGAGGTCGCCGACGCCTACGCGGCGTGGGTGCCCCTCGACCAGGAGCCCATGACGCCGGTGTGGCTCGATTGGATCCCCCTCGGTGCGGCCTCGGCCTACGGCGCCTCCGACGTCTCGTCCGCCGCGCGTCTGAAGGCGGGCGTCGACACCTTCTCGATGACGACGGGCGCGCCCACGGGCGGCGCCAACGTCGGCACCGTGTACGGCTACGACCCCGCCACCGGCGACATCGAGCTGGCCTTCGTCTCCGCGGACGGCAGCGTGTCGCGCTTCGCGGTCGTGGCGGGCAGCGTGGCCTGGGACGTGCTCGGCAGCGCCCCCGTGAGCGCCCCCGTGAGCGGTGGCGTCGTGTGGTCGCAGTCGGCGGGAGAGGGCACCACCACGGTCACGGTGGGTGACACGCAAGTCGAGCTCCCGCGGACCTTGCCGGCCGCCGGCGGCCTCGCGCTGTACGCGGGCGAGGCCGTGTTCGAGGATGTCGACTGGGAGTGACGCGCGAGGGGGCGTGACCCGAAGGGCGGAGACCGGCGCCCGGGCCGGGCTCCGTCGGGCGGCGTCCGCGCCGACCGATAGCACCCGGCCGGCGGCAGCCGGCGCGCCCCGATGTCGCCCCGATGTCGCCCCGATGTCGCCCCGATGTCGCCCCCGGGCGTCACCCCCTACTCCCCCGCCGGACACCCCTCCGCCCACGCGCGCAGCACGGCCACCAGCTCGCGCCGGCTCGCGTCCCAGGCCAAGGGGGCCGCCCGCACCCGCGGCGGCGCCACGGCGATGGAGGAGGCCGCGCGCAGGGCCGTGACGCGCTCGGCGGACCCGACGGTCTCGGGGAGCGCCTCGTCCCCGAACCACACGCGCGCGCCCGTGTCGGGGATCGTGAGCGGCGCGAGCACCAGCGCCCGGTCGCCCTCGGTCCAGAGCACCTCGGCGGGCCACCCCTCGACGTAGAGCACGCGCTGGCCCACGTCGCGGGTGCGGAGCAGCTCGGCGTCCGCGCGCACGACCAGCGCCGTGACATCCACCACGTTTGGGTGGTCGGCGCTCCACCGCCAGCGGTAGGGTTGGGCGAAGGTGAGCGCGCGTTGACACACCACCGCCGCGACGGGCACCGGGGCGGGCGCAGGTGTGACCGCCAACGCGGGCGCCAAGACGAGGAGCAAGCCGATCATCGCACCACCCGCACGTCGTCGAGGCCGATGCGGCCGTAGGGGGTGTCGCCCTCGCCGCCGAACTCCAACGTGACCGCCTGGATGTCCCCGAGGTCGAGCCCCGTGCCGCCCGCCGTGAAGTCGACGAGCGGCATCCGTACGGTCACGAAGGTGTTGGCCCACCCCCGGCCCTCGCCGCTGAAGCGCCGATCGTAGGGTGCGGGCACGGAGGCGTCCGGGGCGATGGGGCGGGTGACGGCCACGCCGGCGCCATCGATCAGGGTGACCGAGAAGGTGAGCGGCCCGGCGAGGGCCTCGGTCAGCGGGTGCCGGGTGCCCTGGCACGCGTTGAACGAGAGGTAGCGCTCCGCGCGCCAGTCCCGCAGCGAGGTGGGGAGGTCGTAGCCGTAGAAGGCCGGCGCCTCCCACTCGAACACCACGCCGCGCCCCTGGTCGCCGCGGTCGTCCGCCTGGGTCATGCCGTTCATCGGGTCGTCTCCCGTCCAGGCGAGCTCGAGGTCGGCGTCGTCCTGGTCGCCCTCGTAGAGCGCGGCCACGTCGTAGCCGACCGCCGCGTTGCTCGACGCGGAGCCGATGTCGGTGAACTGTTGGTAGTCGTCGACGGTCAGCCCCTCCGCGGGGCGCCAGGTGGCCGCGACGGTGGTGGTGAACGCCGTGGCGGGCGCTTGCATGGGGTTTCCCGCGAGGAGAGCGCGCGCCACAACGTCGTCGTCCACGCCCTCCGCGACGACCGCGAGCAGGTACGCCTTCGCGATGGTCTGCACGTCATCGCGCTCCAGTTGGTCGGTGCCCACGCCGTCGTCACCGCCACAACAGTTGAAGTCCTCGTGGGAGGCGCCGTACACCGTCGTGGAGGAGCGGGTGCCGAACGCGGCCTGGTACAGGCGGAAGGACTGGGCCACTGGCGACTCGGGGCCGCCGGTCACGTCGCCGTCGGCGCTGCCGACGAGCAGGTGGTAGCGCACCAGGTCCGGGTCCGACACGGTGACAGGGTTGAACACGGTGGGCGCGATCGACGCGATGACACGAACGTCCTCGACGCCGAAGCCGTCCGGGGTGTCGTCCCCGTCGAGCAGGCGTGTGTAGGCGCGCACCACGCCCTCCCCGCCGCGCGAGTGCCCGATGAGCGCGATGCGGTGGGCGTCCACGAGATCCACGAGCGTGCCGCCGCCGACCTGGTCGAGGTGGGTGAGGAACCACTCCGTGTTGGTGAGCGTGCTCGTCGACGCCGTCTCGATCCCGGGTTGGGTGTCGTTCTCGTGCGCCATCACGACGTAGCCCCAGCTCGCGAGGTGCTGGCCGAGGTAGTCGTACCAATCGTAGCTATGGCCGTTGCCGTGGGAGATCACCACCAGAGGGCGCGGCCCGAGCGCGCCGAGGTCGTCCGGCCAGTACACGCGCTCGCCCAACCAATCTCCGCCGGACACGTCCACCTGGGAGACCGGGTGCGGCCCGGCCACCGCGAGGTCCCCCGCGACGCGCACGCCGTCGCCCTCGCCGCCCTGGTCGAGCCGGTCGCCGGCGGAGAAAGCGCCGTCCCTGTCTACGTCCAGCACCACGTCGTAGCGGGCCCCGAAGGCGCCGTCGGCGGGCTCCACGCCCTCCCACACCACCCGGCCGGCCTCCGCGAGCGGGGCGCCGTCGCCGATATCGAGCGCCTCGACCGCGCCCGTCACGTCCACCAGCGTCGTGTCCGCCGCCCACTCGGTCAGGCTCCGGTGCGGCACCACCCAGGCGTCCGCCCCGGCGAACCCGTCCGGCTGCGCCGCGGGGTCGAGCGCCACCTCGAGCGGCTGGCCGAGCGTGAACAGATCGTCGTACCCGAACCCCGGGGCCTCCGCGCGACCGCGCCCCGCGAGCGGCGCCACGGGGACCACGCGCAGGGGCAGCTCGGGGAGCGTGCACCCCTCCACCGTCGCGGTGAGCGTGGCCTCGCCGAGGGCCGCCCCCTCCACGTAGAGCGCGAGCGGGAGGTCGCCGGCGCGCACCTCGAAGGGCACGGCGAGCACGGCCCCGTCGGCGTCGAGGAGGGTCACCGGGCCCATCCCGACCACATCCACGATCACGACGGCGGCGGCGCCCCCACCGTCGGCAGCGGCGAGCGTGACCGGTCGGGCCCCGAGCCGCCGGGCCGCGCCGGGCGCGTCGGCGAAACGCGAGAGCTCGATCGAGAGCGCGACGTCGGGGTCCGCGGCGTCCGTCGACCACGCGATCGTGCACACGGGGCGGTCGCCGCCGCAGCCGACGAGGAGGGGGAGGGCGACGGCGCCGAGGCGGATGGGACGAATGTGCACCCCTGGCGACAGGGTCGCACCGGAGCCGTCGTGGCGTCAACCGGGGGGGAGTGGCGCGGTCGGTGGGGGTCCGGCGAGGGGGCGCTACAGCGCCTCGAACCGGTCCAGGCCGACCTCGACCGCGCTCACGGTGTGCTCGAGCTCGAGCTCGTTGACCGAGTCCCCGAGGATGATCAGCACGGAGGGGGTCACGACGCCCGCCGGCAGGCCGTTGTCACCCGTGGCGGCGTCCCGCAGGCAGGCCGCGGGCCAGGCAGCCACCACGTCGGTGAGCGCACCGCCCGTCGACGCGAGGTGGGAGGGGAGGAGCTCGTCGAGCCCGCCGACCGCCTTCCACTGCGGCGCCTCGGCCAGGAACGCGTACCGGAGCGCGCCGCCCGCCGTGGGGGTGGCCGTGGCCAGCGTGGCGTCCGCGACGACAACGCGCAGGTCGGCGCCGGTGCAGTCGAGGTCGACCACGAGGTTCAGGTACGGCGCGCTGTCACCCGTGACCGCCGCCGTCTCGTAGGCGGCGCCCGTCAGATCGGCGAGCAGCAGCCCGTCGTAGCCCTCGATCCCGGCGATGGCCTTGTTCCCGGTGCCCGCGCCGTTGAACCCCCCGACGGGGTTGGTCCCGGCCTCCGTCCGCAGGTGCAGGCCGTCGCTGTCCGCGGTCGCGCTGGCGGCGTTCACGGACAGATCGACCAAATCGGAGAGGTCGGCGCCATAGCCGTCGAGCCAGCAGCCGGCGAGGAGGACGAGAGGAACGAGGCGAATCATCGGGCGGCACCGGGCGTCCGCGGAGGGTACCACGGCGCTCGGAGCGGGCGCGGCCTGGGGGCGCGTCGACCGCGGGGTCGGGGCGGCGAAATCAGTCCCGTGAAATCGTTCGGCGGGCGCGCCGGCGGACGCCGGCCGGGTGCTATCGGTCGGCGCGGACGCCGCCCGACGGAGCCGGGGCGGCTCCGCCCTCCGGGTGACGCCCCCTCGCGCGGGTGCTGCGTGCGGGTGACGGACGCGACGTCCGGAAGGCGAGGATACGCGCTTACCCCGCCCTTCCGGACGTCAGGGACGTCCGGAAGGCGAGGATACGCGCTTACCCCGCCCTTCCGGACGTCAGGGACGTCCGGAAGGCGAGGATAGGGCGTTACCCCAGCCTTCCGGACGTCCCCGCCTCGCCGGGAGATGCCGTGGCAGCGTTCCGCAGGTGCATCGGCGTCGCCGAGCCGGGAATTCGCCCCCAAAGAAGAGCGGGGTGCCGTGGGAGATGCTGTTGGCCCCGCCAACGTCGCGAGAGCCCCGCAACATCGCCCACTCGTCCACGCCGTCCCCCGTCCAGTCGCCCACCGACAGCAGCGGCACCAGTCCCGTCACTCGTCCGAGGAGAGGTACCCGGCCGCGGAGTCCGACGGGTTGCCGTAGCAGACGCTGCGGAACTCCGTGCCGGACACCGGCCGCACGCTCGAGTTCGACGCGAAGAAGTTGAGCTGCCCCGCCAAGTAGGCGCCTCCACCGGCCGGGAGGGCGGGGCCCCGCTCCTCATCTTGCGCCGCGGCCGTCGCCCCCCCCCCCCTCACCTCAATACGCAACCACCGCCCGCATGTCCGGCACATCGGTGTTGTAGGTCCATCCGGCCTCCCTCCCCCAACGATTGCCCTCGGGGAGGTAGGCCCAGCCTTCGAGATCGCCCGCGGCGCAGACGCTGGCACACTGAATGTGACGGCTCGCGGCGTCGTCGTCGACGCTCTCGACGTACTCGTAGCCCAACCACAAGGTGCCCGCCTCGGTCACCGTCACGGGGGTCGCGAGGCGGCCTTCGAGGGTGACGGACGTCGGCTCCGCGGAGGCGGACGCGGACACGACGACCTCTGCGAGGGGGGAGATGGTGGGCCAGTCCTGCCCCGAGAGCGGAGCATAGGCGTCGGGCGTCTCGTCCGAGCTCACGTAGGCGAAGAGCCGGATCTGGAGGGTCGGATCGCAGGTGAAGGTGCCGTCGAAGGCGCCCTCCATGGCGAGCGAGCTCAAGGCAAGCGCGCGGATCTCGTAGGGCGGGGCGGGGGCCTCCTCCATCTTGATCACGTAGAACGGGGAGATGTTGGTCTCGACCGGAACGTAGGCGCTCACGGAGCAGGTGCCCTCCGCGTCCACGGCACCGTTGGCGATGAGCGCCTCCGTCAGCGGGACGCCGGTGTCCGTGTCCGTGTCCGTGTCCGTGTCCGTGTCGGTGTCGGTGTCGGTGTCCGTGTCGGTGTCGGTGTCGGTGTCGGTGTCCGTGTCGGTGTCGGTGTCCGTGTCCGTGTCCGTGACCGGGGCCGTGTCGGCGTCACCCTTATCGGTGCAGGCCAGGACGAGCGCGAGGGTCAGCGTGGAGAGGGACATCGAGGGCTCCAGAGCGCGGGGTACAGGGGTTCGTGGCGACGGACTGCGGGCGGTTGTGTGCGGTTCGCCCGAAGGCCGCGCGGGGCCGGCGGGTCTATGCCGCCCGCCGCCCCCCCGCCCCCCTCAGTCCACACTGTAGAACAACGTCGCCCGCCCCTGATCCGTCCGCGTCGCGTCGTAGTTCTGGGAACCCACGAGGATGTCGTCGGCGCCGTCGCCGTCGGCGTCGCCCGTCGCGATGCCGGAGGCGCCGGTGTAGTCGCCGGACTGCTCGCTCGTGAGGTAGGCGTCGGCGGCGGACACCCCCACCGTGCCGGTGAAGGGCCCGTAGAACACCGAGACCCGGGAGCGGGTGTACTCGCCCACGAGCAGGTCGGAGGCGCCGTCGCCGTCGAGGTCGCCGAGGGCGAGGCCGCGCTCGTAGGACATGTAGCCGCTCGCGACGTCGCCGTGGATCTCGGCGTCCGCGAGGGAGAGGTGGCGGTCGCCCGAGGTGTGGGTGCCGGACACGATGTAGACCGTCCCGGACATGTAGGTGCTTCCCGTGTTGCCGGGCGCGCCGATGACCATGTCGAGGGTGCCGTCGGCGTCCATGTCGCCGAGCTTCACGACGCGGCCCGCGGCGTCGTCCGCGGCCTCTCCGATGAGCTTGAGGTCGGCGTCGGCGAGGTTCAGCGCGCCGCTCTTGCCGCCCAGCACGAGGTACGCCGCGCCGGAGGCGATGCCGCCCTCGGCGTCGTAGGTGGCGCCGATGAGGAGGTCGTCGAGGCCGTCGCCGTCCACGTCGCCGCCCTCGACCCAGCGCCCGGCGAAGTCGTTCACCGCCGCGCCCGAGATCACGAGGTCCGAGGCGGTCGACAGGCTCGTGCGCGCCGCGGTGGGCATCGACGCGACGTAGATCTTGCCCACCGTGTGGGAGGCGGTCACGACCTCGTCCGCGCCGTCCCCGTCGAAGTCGGCCGTGGCGACCGCGTAGCCGGCGGCGCCCTGAAGCTCGTAGTCCGACGAGGTGAACGCGCGCATGGACGTGACGAGCCCGCGCGAGATCCAGGTGCCCGAGCCGCCCGGCGCCCCCGCCACGATGTCGTTGGTGCCGCCGGCGTGGATGTAGACGCCGCCGGAGTCCACCGCCTCGGCGTCGTTGCGGGGGGCGCCGACGAGGGCGTCCGCGAGGCCGTCCCCCGTGAGGTCCCCCATCGCGACGGCCCAGCCCGCGCCGTCACCCGAGTACTCGCCACGCACCGTCAGGTCCGCGGTCGAGAGGGACACCGTGCCGCTCGGTCCGCAGCCCGCGTCCGCGCCGTCGCAGTCCTGGTCGATGCCGTCGCCGCACACCTCGGTGGCGTCGGGAGAGATGCCGGCGTCGGTGTCGTCGCAGTCGTCGCCGCCCACGCACGCCTCGTCGTCGGCGCCGTCGCCGTCGATGTCGCAGGTGATGGTCGCGGTGGCGGTCGCGGGGGCGCCGGCGAGCGTGCCGTCGCTCGGGGTGACGGTACACACGAAGGCCTCGCCCACGCTGGTCGAGGAGGCCGGCACGGTGTCGCCCGCGCGCGTCGTCGTCGTCGTGGCGGCGTAGGCCACGCCGGCCCGCGTCCACGCGAAGGTGTAGGAGAGAGCGTCGCCGTCGGCGTCGGTCGCCGCGGTGGTGACCGCGCACACGAGGGGCGCGTCGGGGTCGACCGGCGAGGCCGGGGAGATCGCGACGGCGAGGCCGGCGGGCGCGGTGTTCGCGACGGTGATGGACGCGGAGGTGAGGGCGGCGCCGGTGTCCGTGCCGTCGTCCGGGGTCGCGACGACGTAGACGACCTGCCCCTTCGAGAAGGAGGCGGCGCCGTCGAGCGTGGCGCCCGTGGCGGTCGACACGCCGTCCACGTACCAACGGTAGGTCACGTCGACGGTGTCCCCGTCGCGGTCGGACGTGGTGGCGGACGCGGTGAGCACGTCGTTGGTCTTCGCGCTGGTGGGGGTGATGACCACCGACGCGACGACCGGCGCGAGGTTCCGCACCGTGGCGACGTCCGAGGTCACCGGCGCGCCGGCGTCCGTGCCGTCCCACGGGGTGACGACGACGTACACCGTGTCGTCCCGGTCGAAGTACGCGGCCCCGAGCGTAGAGGCCGTCCCGACGAGCGCGCCGTTCACGTACCAGGTGTAGTCCGCGTCCACGCGGTCGCCGTCATCGTCCACCGTGAGGCCGAGCGTGACGGAGAGCGTGTCGTCCTCGGTCGGCGCGGTGGTGGAGAGGGTGGCACCGGCGAGCGTGGGCGGGGTGTTTGACACCGTGAGGGTGGCGCTCTCCGCGGCGGCACCCAACTCGAGACCGTCGTCCGGCGCGAGGACACAGCGGACGGTGGCGTCGCGGTCGAAGAGGGCGCCGTCGAGCGTGGCGTCGGTCGAGACGAGCACGTCGTTGACATACCAGTTCGTGGCGTAGGCCTCGGCGTCCCCGTCGGCGTCGGTCCAGCCCGTGCTCACGCAGGTCAACACGGAGAGCTCGTACGCCTCGCTCGGCGAGACGGAGGCGCCCGCCACGATCGGCGGTGTGTTCTCGATCGTCACGGCGTTGGAGAGGACCGCGGGGCCGTCCACGAAGCCGTCGTTGGGCGTCGCCTCGGCCTCGACCTCGTCGCCGCGCGCGAACCACTCGCCGGTGAGCACGTCGGTGTCCACCCCGGGCACGACCTCGCCGTTGACACGCCACGTCCACGCCACGGCGACCTCGTCCCCGTCGGCGTCCTCCGCGCCGCTCGCCGTCGCGACCAGCGTGTCCTCCTCGCGGGCGGGGTCCGGCGCGAGCGTGACCTCCACAAGCGCGGGGGCGTCGTTCTCGATGGTCACCGACGCGGTCACGGGCTCGCCCGCGGCCTCGTCGTCCGAAGGCGTGACGGTGACCTCCCAGGTCTCCCCGCGCACGACCGCGCCCACCGGCAGCGTGGCCTCGGTGTAGGCGGCGGCCACGCCGTCCACCGTCCAGGCGTACGTGAAGGTGACCGTGTCCCCGTCGAGGTCCGAGCCCTCGACCGTGGCGGTGAGGGCGTCCACCACGACGGGCGCCACGGGCAGCGACACGGTCGCGACGGGCGGGGTGTTCAGGATCTCGGTCTCCGCGATGCCGATGGGCCCGTCCACCTTGCCGTCGTTGGGCGTCACCACGACCTTCCAGGACTCGCCCTTCGCCGTCTCGTCGGCGGGGACGGTGGCGCTGGTAAGGTCCGCGCGCGGCGACCCGTCCTGGTACCAGGCGTAGGTGTAGGTGACGGTGTCCGCCGCGTTCGGGTCGACGGCGTCCCCGAGCACGAGCGCGACCAGCTCGTTGTCGGTCGTGAGGACGCGGGTCGCGACGGCGATGGGCGAGCCTTGACCGGGCGCGCGCCTGGAGCTATCTAGACTGTCTAGACCGGATCTCGAAGATGTCGACCGCCTGGCAACTCCAAGACGCGAAGAACCGTTTCAGCGAGGTGGTCGAGGAGGCGCTGCAGTCTGGCCCGCAGACGGTGACCCGCCGTGGCGAGCCCGTGGTCGTGATCGTCGCCATCGACACCTGGCGGCGCGTCTCCGGGCCGGTGCCGAGCCTGAAGGCCTTCCTCCGCTCCGCTCCTCTCGACGGGCTCGAGCTCTCTCGCGACGCCGGCGACCGCCCCGACGTGGTGCTCCCGTGATCCTGCTCGACACGTGCGTGATCTCGGAGTTCGCCAAGCCCTCACCTGATCCTGCGGTCCTCGCGTGGATGGAACGCGTGAGCGACGACTCGCTCCGGCTGTCCGTGCTCACCCTGGGCGAGATCCAGAAGGGGGCAGACCTCCTCGACCCCGGCCCGCGCAAGGCGAGGGTTGACGCCTGGTTGGGCGAGCTCCGGGCGAGCTTTGCCGATCGAATCCTCCCCGTCGACGAGGCGGTCGCACTCCACTGGGGGACGATCAGCGCGATCGGGCGCCGCTCGGGCCGAGCTCGGCCACCGATCGACGCGCTGCTCGCAGCCACGGCCGTCTGTCACCAGCTCACGCTCGCGACGCGGAACGTGGCAGACTTCGAGGGGACCGGCGCCGTTGTCGTCAATCCGTGGGACGCGACGCCCGGCTGAGGGTTCGGGCGCGAGGCGGACGCCGGCCGGTGCGCTCCGTGAGCGGTCGGTTGCCACCGGCCGAACGGCGCGCCGGCGGACGCCGGCCGGGTGCTATCGCGCGGCGCGGACGCCGCCCGACGGAGCCCGCGCGAGGGCACCGGAGGGCGGACGCGCGCCCCGGCGCGGCCGGTCCGTGCCGACGTCCGCGACGGCACGACCGAGCGGCTTTGCCGCGAGCCCGCAGGCGACCGACCTCGGCGGGCCCTGCCGTAAGGCGGGCCCGACGGGGGCGCGCCCAAGCGCACACCCAACGTCCCACCCGACCGTGCCGCCCCAGTCCACGCCCACGCCCACGCCCACTGTGGCCGAGCCCACCGTGGTTTCGATGGGGCTCGGTGCCTTCACCTTCAACGCCACGTTCAGCGGGGTCACCCCGTGCCCCAACGGCGGTGGGCCCACCGAGCAGCGTTCGACCGACACGGCCTACTACGCCACGTTTTCTGGAAGCAGCTGCGAAGCGGGATCGAGTCGACCAACGCGGAGCTCAAGGGAAGACACGGGCTCGACGACCTTCGCGTCCGAGGCAAAGGGCTCGCCGCTCAAGAAACGGTGCGTTCAGCCGCCCCGGGGCTCG
>CAJBVW010000200.1 GCA_903959175.1 uncultured Pseudomonadota bacterium | reverse complement strand
GCCCTCGGTGGCGGCGCGGGCGGCGGCGCGGATCGCGGCGGTGCGGATGCGCCCCCCGGTCAGCGCGTAGCGGGCGGCGAGGCCGCGCATGTCGAGCGCCCGGCCTCCGGTGGCGCTAGGCGGCACCACCTGGCGCCAGATCGCGGCCCGTGCGGCGGCGTCGGGCGCGTCGAAGGCCACCCGCCAGCCGACGCGCCGGTCCAGGGCGCGGTCGAGCACCTCGGGGCGGTTGGTGCACAGCACCACCACTCCGTCGTGGCGGTCGAGGAGGTCCAGCAGCGCGTTGACGAGGCCGTCGTCGTGGCGGCTCGCCCGCCCCTCGCCCCGGGCCATGAGCAGCCCGTCGATCTCGTCGAGGAGGAGCACCGCGTCGCCGCTCGCGGCGGTCGCGAAGGCGCGCGCGAGGTTGCGCTCGGCCTCGCCCACCCAGCGGGAGAGCACGCTCGGGAGCGTGACGCGCAGGAGCCCGCGCCCCAGCTCTCCGGCGATGGCCTCGGCGCAGAGCGTCTTCCCGGTGCCCGGCGGCCCGTGGAACAGCGCCACCACGCCGCGCCCGCCGGACTGGCGCGCCGCCACGCCCCAACGGTCGAACACGGTGCGCCGCGCCCCCGCGGCCCCCACGATCCCGCGCACCTCGCGGAGCGCGGGGGCGAGCAGGCAGACGTCGGCGAGGGTGGCGCGGGGCTCCTGGATGCCGGTCATCGCGTCCTCCGCGGCGGGGCGGCGGGACTGGTCGCGCGCCGCGGCGTCGAGGTGGGCGTGACGCAGGACCGGCGCGCCCGGCGCGTCGCACACCGCGGCGGACACCGCGTTGAGCACCGCGTTGCGGATGTAGCCGCCGACGAGGTCGTAGCGGCGCGCCAGGGCGTCCACGTCCACGTCGACGGCCAGCGCGGCGCGGGGCGGCAGGTGCATGCGCCAAAGGGCGGCGCGGGCGATGGCGTCGGGGGCGCCGAAGTCCACCCGAACGCGCACGCGGCGGTCCAGCGCCGGGTCGAGGCGATCGGGGAGGTTCGTGGCGAGGACCGCGATGCCGTCGAAGCGATCGAGCTCGGTGAGCAGCAGCGTCATCAGCGCGTTTCCGTTCCGCCGCGTCTCGAAGAGCGCCTCGCACTCGTCGAAGAACAGGAGCGCGTCGTGGAGGCGCGCCTCACGGAAGAGCCCCGGGAGGAAGCGCGCCGCGTCGGCGTGCTCCACGAAGGTGGGGATGTCCACGTTGAGCACGCGGCGGCCGAGGCGCGCGGCGACGGCGTGGGCGGTGGTGGTCTTGCCGGTGCCGGGCGCGCCGGTGAACAGGAGCAACAGCCCGCTGGCTCCGCGCACCACCTCGTCCACGCCCCAGGCGTCGTACACCTCGCGGGCGCGGGCGGCGTGGTCCACGACCGAGAGGATGCGGGCCCGATCGGCGGGGGGCAGCACCACCGCGTCGAAGCTCGCGCGGGGGGTCTCCAGCGTGGAGAACAGCTCCATCTCCTCGGCCAGCGCCGAGTTGCCGAGCACGAGCTCGAGCCCGCGGCCGGTGATGCTCACGTTTGCGTCGAGGAGCTGCTCCGGGTGCGAGTAGCGGCGCCCCATGCCGAGCTCGCAGAGGTCGCTCGCGAAGAGCGGCGCCGTCGGGCGGAAGTGGCGGCGCGCGTCCACGCGGGCCACGAGCGGCAGCTCCTCGAAGGTGAACACGTCCTCGACGGTGCAGGTGCCGCCGCAGCCGTCCTCGAGCTCGCCGAGGAGGCGGCCGATGCGCCGGTGCAGGGCCACGCCGCTCGCGAGCAGGAGCGCGGTGCGCTCGATGGGCTGGAGCCCGAAGCTCGCGACGACCGCGTCGAGGCCCACGGGGTCGGCGCAGCGGGCGCACAGGGCTTCGAAGGTCGTGCGGGCGTTGCCCTCCTGGCGGCGGAGCGTCGGCAGCGGCGGCCCGACCGGGGCGTGCTCCTCGTGGAACGGGCGACGGCGGCCTTGGCTGTTCTGCTGCTGCTCGCGCGCGATGCGGATGACGCGCTTCTCGACCCAGTCGAGCTCGGCGTGGAGCAGCTCGAGGGCGGTGGGGGCCGGCGCGGGGGAGACACGGGGGACGGACATGGGACGACTCCGGTGGGAGACAGGGTGTGCAGGGAGAGAACGGAGGGTGGGGGCGTCGCGAAACCCCCGACGTGCGAAATTAGGGGGCGGCGCGGGGGGGCATCGGGGGTACACCGCCCGACGCCGATCTGAACCTCGGTGGGGGAAGATTCCCGTAGGTAGTGGAGCAAGCTGGATTTTAATCCGACGGGCCCCGGGGATCCCGACGCGCTCGGCGCCCCCTCGGGGATCGTTACGGCGGCGGGTGGTGTCGGGAAACCCTCGCCCTCCGGGGCGGTGGCGGCGCGCCCTTCCACGCCGCTTGGGAGGGAGCCGCGCTCCTCGTCACCGGGGCCCGCGGAGGACCGGGCCGAGCCAACGCGCGAGGGCGGGGTCGCCCATGCCGTCGAGGAGCGCGAGGGCGAAGGTGGCTTCGGCGCGCAGGCGGTCGCCGCGTCGCTCGTGCGGCGTGCGGGCGATGCGCCGCCCGTTCCGGTCGCGGCGCCGGGGCGGGAAGGCGTCGTACTCCGGGTGTAGCCGGCGGAGCGCCGCCGTGGTGAGCACGAACACGAGCGAGGGGAGCGTCGAGGGCTCGACGCGCATCAGCCGGAGCAGGTGGGCGCGCGGGTCCTCCCAGCCGAGCGGCGCCGCGCGCGAGCCCACGAAGGCGGCGAAGAAGGCGCGCCGGTCCGCGAGGACCTCGGCGGCGGCGCACAGATCCTCGTGCGTGGCCCCAGCCTCGCGGGCGGCGCGCGCCCAGCCGGCGTGGACGAGCAGCTCGGCGAGGTCGGCGTCCACGGGCCGCGGCATGGCCGCCAACAGCGCCGCGACGGTCTCTGCGAGCGGCGCCGCCGCGGGCCAGCGGGCGCGCACGAAGGCGTCGAGGCAGAGCGGGGTCTCGTCCGCGCGCGGGGGGAGGGCGTCGAGGGGATGGGACATCGGGGCGGCTCCGGGGGACGGTCGGGGTACACCGCCGGGCGCCGACTCGGACCAACGGGGGCGAATTGGACCGTTGGTTTGGGCGCAGGGTGGATCACCCGGTTCGACGCGCGCGCCCTCCGCGCCGCCTACACGCGCGCGACCGTGACGATCCCCCAGCTCCCGATAGAGGTCGCCGACAACGAGCAGCGCTTCGAGCACAAGCGACCGCGGGGTTTCCGCGATCGCGGGATAGGTGGGGCGCATGACCGGATTCGCGCCCTCGTTCACCATCACCCCGCGCATGCAGCGTCAGTTGGTCGCCATCGATCGGTGCGTCGGCTTCCTCGAGGCTGTCGACCTCGACGCCGATTGGCGCCACGACCTCCGCGCCAGCGCCCGGCTCCAGGACGCGGTGTCCAGCCTCCAGATCGAGGGATCGTCCCTCACCATCGAGCGGGCCTTCCGGCTGGTGACCGAGCCGCCCGCGCGCGAACTCGGCGAGGCGGAGCGCGAGTTCGTGAACTACCTCGCGGCGTTCGACGCCATCGATGGTCTGCGCGGCGCCAAGGCCCACGCCGTCAGCCACCGCGACCTGCTCAACCTGCACGGCATCATCGTGCAGGAGGCGCGCGGCGGCTTCACAAACGCCGGGCGGTTCCGCGACGACGAGGTCGTGGTGGGCGATCGGGACGGCGACGCGGTGGTCGTGCACCACCGTCCGCCGCCGGCCGAGCAGGTCCGCGACCACATCCAGGCGCTCCTGGGGTGGCTCGAGCGTGTGAAGACCCACCCTACGCCCGCCCGGCTCGCCCGCGGCGCCGACGATCCCTGGGTGCACCCGGTGATCGTGGCCGGCATCACGCAGCACCGGCTCGTGTGGATTCACCCCTTCCTTGACGGCAACGGCCGCACCGCCCGCATGTTCACGACGATGCTGCTCTACCAGCGCGGCTACGACTTCAAGTACCTCTTCGACCTCTCGACCTACTACAACCGCGACCGCGACCGCTACTACGCCGCGCTGCGGAGCGCCGACGCCGCCGACGAGTACACGCCGTGGCTGGAGTACTTCCTCGGCGGCTTCGCGCTCCAGCTGTTCGCGATCAAGGCGCGGGCCGTCAAGCTGAGCCGCGGGGTGGCGCAGGAGGCTGCGGGGGAGGAGGAGTAGGGGCGGGGGCCCTTACGCACCACCGCACATATGCATGGCGTCGGGGAGGGTGTAGGACTGCCCGGCGCGGAGGTCGCGCACCCGGTACACCTTGCCGCGCGTGTCGCCGGGAGGGCACCCGACCGGCACCTCCACGAGGCACACCTCGACCTTGTCCCCCGGCTTCTGGGACTCCACCAGCATCGGCCTGGAGTAGCCGACGAGCATGAGCCCGTTGGCGAAGATCACCGTTACGCCCGACTCCAGATCGGGTGTGCCGTCTCCGTCCACGGTGCGGGTGCCGATGTCCTCGATGACGGTACGCTCGCAGGGACCATCGACGGGGACGGTGTACGAGAGCGGCGGATCGTCGGCGTCCTCGGCCAGCGGGGCGCTTCGGGGGGACGGGCCCCCCGCCCCAGGAGCGACGGCCGAGGCGGAAGGAGCGCCGCCCGGACCGGGCGTCGGGGCCGGCGAGGGGGCGGGCGTCGCGGCGTCCGGGGCGGCGGGGGTGGGCGCGGCGGGCG
>CAJBVW010000199.1 GCA_903959175.1 uncultured Pseudomonadota bacterium | reverse complement strand
GCGCGGCCGGCACGCCCGTCGCGGACGCGACCCGGGATCGCCTCGGGTCGAGCGCGGTCGGCGAGGTGGCGCGCGGGATCGCGGGCGTCGCCCCGTACGCGACGGCGGCGGGGCACGCGGACCTCGACGGGAACGTGGAGGAGTGGCTGGCGGACGGCGCGGTGGCCGGCGGGAGCTTCGTGTCCCTACCGGAGGAGCTGGGCGTCACGCGGACGGTGCCGGCGGAGGCGCGCAGCGAGACCGTCGGGTTCCGCTGCGCGTACGACGGGCAGAACTAGCAGTTGCCGTCGGTGCCGTCGTCACACTCGTAGGAGCAGTCGCCCGCTTCGTCCGTCGTGTAGTCGCAGGTGGGGCCGCCGACGTAGGTGATGGTCTCGACGCCGGAGCCGTCGTAGGCGTAGGCGCCGACCGACTCGGCGTAGAGCTCGTCCCCGTCGAAGTAGGAGGCGGTCGCGTCGAGCGTGCCGTCGAAGTGGCGGGTCGACTCCCCCTCGCAATTCAGCTCGGAGCAGACGCCGCTCCAGGTCTGCGTCGTCTCGCCGTCGGGCTTGGAGGAGGTGAAGGCGGAGTAGCTGCCGTCGTCCGCGTCGATCTGGCTGGACCGCGAGAGGTTCTGGCGGAGCGAGCCGGTGTAGGAGTAGCCGGCGTCTTCGGCGGTCCAGCTCCACACGGAGTCGTCCGAGTAGCTGCCGCTCATCACGAACGCGTCGTCCGCGGTGGCCTCGGCGTCCCAGGTGGCGATGGTCATGTCGCACTCGGTGCGCTGCACGCGGTGGACGGTGGAGACGGCGTCCCCCAGCATGTCCGTGACCTCCTCCGTGTAGAGGAGATCGAGGTTGCCATTGTGGAAGACGGTGCCGAACCCCTCGGCCGTGGCGCGGCGGAGGTAGTAGCCGCCGTCGTACTGGGTCGCCCAGTCGAAGTCGCCGTCGAGCGCGTCGTATTCGCCGACGACGCCGGTGCGGGGCTCGTCGTCCGGGTCGACGTCGAACTCGCCGGAGCCGTTGCCCGTGAGGACGAAGGCGAGCAGGTCATCGGACCAGACGTAGATGTCCTGGCCGCAGGCGGGCTCCTGGTCGATCCAGGCGCTGCAGCCGAGGAGCGTGAGGGCGAACAACATGGGTACCCCGAACGGCGCGCACCATAGCCGGGCTCGGGCGGCCCCACCACCCGCCCCCCCGCGCGGCGCCCCGGCTTTACAGGCTCGTCACGTCGGCCCCGAGGAGGCGCGCCATCGCCGCGTGGGTGTCCGTCGCGATGCAGCCGCGTTCATACAGGCGTGCGCGCCCCGCCGCGCCTCGACGCTGGGCCTCGGCGGGATCGTCGAGCGCGGCGCGGATCGCGGCGGCGAGGGCGGCGGGATCGTCGGGCGGTACGACCCATCCCACGGCTTCGTCCACGATCTCCGGGATACCAGACACCGCCGTTGTCACGACGGGGAGGCCCGCCGCCATCGCCTCGAGGAGGACGACGGGGACGCCGTCCTGGTCGCCGTCCAGCGCGCGGCGGCACGGCAGGACGAAGACGGTGGCGGTCGCGAGCGCGGCGGCGACCTCGGCGCGGGGACGGAGCCCGCGGACCTCCACGCTGGGGAGCGCGGGGGCGTCGGAGTAGAGGACGACGGTGGCCGGGCGATCGAGGATCGCGGCGGCGGCGGCGAGGGTATCGAGGCCCTTCTTCGGTACCCACCGGCCCACCGAGAGGACGACGGGCGGCGACGCGGGGGCGGGCGGGGCGGCGAAGCGGGCGAGGTCGACCCCGCAGCGGACCACGACGGCGTCGACGTCGTAGCGGTCGCGGAGCACTGCGCGGTTGTGCTCGGAGATGGTGACGACGAGGGCGGCGTCCCGCAGCACGTCGGCGAGCGCGGCGTGCGGCTTCCAGAGGTCGACCGCGTGCACGGTGACGCCGTACGGCACCCCGGCGCGGCGGCACGCGAGGCGCGCCCACACGGCGGCCTCCCCGGCGAAGTGGACGTGGACGCGGCGGGCCCGGCGCACGATCGTCGTGAGCCAGAGGACGCGCGGAGGCACGATCGCGGGGGCGCGGAGCCACTCGCGGAGGAGGGACGGGAGCGCGCGGAGCCAGCCCCACCGGTGCGGACGGGCGTGCACCGGGGCGGGGGCGGGGGCGGTGTGCGGGTCTCCCCGGGGGTCGAAGGCGGCGATGGCCACGGGCGCGCGCGCGGCGATCGCGGCGATCTCGTCGTGGACGAAGGTCTCGGTGAGCGTCGGCCAGTAGCGGAGGACGTAGAGGATCACGGCGCCAGACACCCGGCGAGGAACGCCTCGATCTCGGCGGCGCGGTCGTCCCAGGTGCGGAGGCGCACGGGGCTCGTGCCGGCGGCGAGGGCGCGCGTGAGGGCGGCGGCGAGCGAGGCAGGATCCCCCGGGCGGTAGTAGTGGAGGATGTACCCGCCGATCTCGCGGGTGGAGGGGAGGTCCGCCGCGACGATGGGGATGCCGGTGGCGAGGTAGTCCCAGAGCTTGAGCGGCGAGGTCAGCGCGCGGCCGAAGAGCGTGTCGTCCAGCGGGAGGAGGAGCGCGTGGTAGCGGGCGAGGCGCGCGGGGAGCGCCCCGTAGGGCACCGGCGGCACCGCGCGCGCGTTGGGTGGGAGCACGGCCCCCTCGGGCGCGCCGCCGACGAGCTCGAGCGAGGCGCCGGCCGGCCACGCGGAGAGGGACGCGAGCACGGTGGCGAGGCCCTTGTAGGCCCGCGGGGAGCCGGTGTAGCCGACGAGCGGGCCGCCTTCGGCGGGGGCGCGGGCGACGGCGCGATCCGCGCGGGTGGCGTTGTGGAGGACGACGCGGCGGGGCGGGAGGGCGTGCGTCGCCTCGAGGAGCGCGAGGGTGCCGCCGCAGTTCGCGACGACGCCCGCGGCGCGCGCATAGACCGCCGCTTCGAGGGCGCGGGCGGGCGCGGGGTCCCCTCCCCGCTCCTCCGCGAGCGCGGAGTCGACCTCGTGCGCCTCGACGACCACGGGCACGCCCGCCGGGACCCGCGCGACGTAGCGTTTGGCCCGCGCGTACACGACGTCGCCAGACCACCGCGCGAGCTGCCACCGGAACCATACGCCGGCGCCGGGCGGCCACACGGTCGGGGCGATGCGGAGGTCGAAGGTGGCGGGTGATCGAGGCCGTAGGCGGCGAGGACGGCGGTGGGATCGCCGGGGTCGGCGCCCGCGGCGAGGCCCGCGGCACGGGCGGCCTCGGGCGTGGCGCGGTCGGCGAGGAGCGTGACGACGTGGCCGCGGCGCGCGAGGGCGTGGCAGGTGTGCACGACCTGCACGCTCTGCGCGCGCGTGGCCGGCACCCGCGGGCGGTAGAGGTGCAACACGCGCATGGCTCTTCGCCGATATCGCGGTCCGCGGCGCGACGCCCCCGGCGACGCCTACGCGAGCGCCGCCGTCACCGGCTCGACGGCCCCGAGGTGCTCGGCGGGATCGAGGTCCGCGAGGGTGAGGAGGGTGGCCCCGAGCGCCGCGGCGTCGAGCGTGGCGGCCCCCTCCGCGACCTCGCCCGTGGCGAAGTCGACCGGCTTTCCGTAGAAGAGCGCGTCGAAGGCGCCGATCACGCGCCCTCCGGCGAGGTTCGGCCCGGTCACCAGGGCGCTGGTGTAGGGCCAGTGGTCCTTCCCGTTCGCGGCGTTCAGGGCCGGCGCCCGCCCCATCTCGGAGAGCACGACCACGACGGTCTCGTCCGCGAGCGTCCCGCCGCACGCGCCCGGCCGCGCCTCGAGCCCCGCCGACAGGTCGAGCAGCGCCGCGAACAGGCCCTCGAAGGCGGCGGACTGGTGGAGGTCGTTGTCGAAGTGGGTGTCCCAGCCGTGGGTCGCGAAGGCGAGCGTCGTCACGCGGGTGAGCCCGCGCGCGAGGAGGTCGACCGCGAGCGCGACCTGCTCACCGAAGGTGACCGCCGACCACGCCACCGTGTCCGCGAGCCCGAGGAGCGAGCCCGCGCGGTCCACGGCCCCCCTCAGCCCCTCGACCAGCTCCGCCTCCCGCCCCGGGCGCGCCCGCTCCGCCGCCGCCGCGACGCGCCGGGCGAGGGCCGCGTGCATGACGGCGTCCGCCTCGGCGGTCGTGCGCGCCACCGGGACGTCGCTCCACGCCGCGATGTCTCCGCTGAGGAGCGCGGCGAGCTGCTGCCCGCTGCCCGTGCGGGTGACGAGCCCGCCGTGCGGCCCGGGGAAGGACGGCGCCTGGAGGACCACGTGCGGCGCCGGGTAGGCGGCGGCGGCGGCGGCGGCGAGGAGGGTGCCCCAGTCCGCGGCCTCAGCGGAGAGCTGCCCGGTGAGCGCGAGCCGGAGGCACGCCTCGTGCGCGACGGAGGGCACGAGCATGCCGTTGAACACGACGCTCCGGGCGGCGTGGCGCTCGAACCACGCGCGCACGCTCGGGCGTTCGGGGTGGTCGACGAAGGCGAGGCCGCCGGCCGTCGCCGCGGTGGCCGCCGCCTCGGTGCTCACCGACGGATCCTCCAGCGCGGAGGCGAACACCCGGGTCGGATCCCAGCCGCCGTAGTTGACCACGAACACGAACTTCAGCAGGGGCCCGGCCACGCGCGCCTGGGCCCGCCGGGGCACCCCGAGGGCGGCGGCCCCCGCGAGGCCGGCGGTGGCGCGGAGCAGCGAGCGGCGGGTGTACATCGGGGGCCTCGGTCAGTAGAGGAGGAACGTCGGCTCGCGCATCAGCACGGAGAGCACGCCTGCCCAGGCGTCAGCCGGGTCTCCGTCGAGGGCGTACAGCTCGGACCAGAGCGCGAGGTCGGCCTCGACCTCCTCCCCGTCGGCGTCCACGCGCGCGCCGTGCACCCGCGCCCGCAAGGCCTGGACCTGCGCCACCATGGCCGCGCGCCCGGAGGCCGGCGTCTCGGTGAAGTCGACCTCGGTGAACAGCGCGGCCGCGGCGGGATCGACGCGGTCGTGCGCGACGACGTGGGCGGCGGCGGCCTGGGTCACCCGCGCGTGGACGAGCACCGCCGTCGCGGTGGGCACCGCGTTGGGGCGGCTCGCGTAGAGCCCGTCGACCCCGTCCGCGAGGCTGCGCACGCCGTAGGTGTCGCTCTGCAGCAGGTCGAAGCCGAGGTGGGTGAACCGGAACGTCGTGAGGGCCTCGATCGTGGTGCCGAGCTGCTCCACGGACAGGAGCTTCGTGCGGCCCTCGCCGCGGTACGGCGCCGCCTCGACGATCGACCGGAACAACCCGCGCAGCGTGAGGCCCGCGTCCACGAAGGCGGCGTGGTGTGTCACGAGGGGGCCCGTGTCCTCGAACGTGACCTCGCGCCCCTCCAACGCCGCGTACACCTGCTGGGTGACACAGGTGGTGAGCCGCGGATCGTCCGCGATC
>CAJBVW010000198.1 GCA_903959175.1 uncultured Pseudomonadota bacterium | reverse complement strand
TTGGGCGGCGGTGGCGACCCGACGGGGGCGTGGCGGCGTCGGCGAATCGAGGCGCGACCGGTGGGGCGCCGACGCGGCCCTCGGCTGCTTGCGCCACGAGCCACGTCGGGTCGGGCTCCCACCAGTCGAGGGTGTCATGCTCGCACGCGTACGGACGCTGGACCCAGGTGTCCGCGCATCCGAGGAGGAGAAGGAGCATGGCCCGAGCGTAGCACGCACCGCGCGAGGGATGCGGAGGGCGCGGCGCCGCCTCGGCGCCGCGGTCCCGGGCGGCGATCGCGGAGCTTCATCGCCGCGCTCGCCCCTCCGCCGGACGGACCAAGCGAAGCGCGCCCGCAGCAGCCCGGTCCCCGGCGTCCGCGCCGGGGACGCGCCCGATCCTCCGCGAAGACCGCGCCGGGCCCCTACCGCGGCCCCTCGACCGCCGGGGCGTGCACGTCCGCGCCGCCGGTGGTCCGCCAATAATGCTCACCCGAGGCCACGAAGAAGGCCTCGGCCCGTCGGGAACGCGCGGCGATCGCGGAGAGCGGGCGGTTGGGGAGGGTGGCGAGCGGCACGAGCCAGCGCGCGGAGGTGGCGCGGAGGCCGAGGGTGTCACCCCGTTCGGGGCCCTGGACGTGGCGGACGAGCGCTTCTGCGAAGGCGACGCGAGCGGGGCGCGTGCGGCCGGCGGGACCGGCGGCGAGGAGGGCCCGGACGAGAGCGCGCGCATCGTCATCTGGTGGGTGTTCGGAGGCCTCGATGAGGGCCATGGTAGCGAGCGCGTCGGGCTCGTCGCGGGGGAGCAGGTCGGGGGCGACGCCCATCCAGCCGCCGACGAGGCGCCAGAGCGCGAGGTGGTCCTCGGCCTCGGCCCGGGAGACGCGCCAACCCAGGCGACGCGTGGCCTCGACCCACACGATCGAGAACAGGAGGAGGGTGCCCGCGAGGTCGTGTTGGTTGAGCGGCACGCCCCACGCGGGGTCCCAGCGGCCGCCGAGGAGCAGGCGACGTCGCACCTGGGCGTGCATGACGCGGACGTGGAGCGCCAGGCGCCACCCCTCGCTGCCGGGGAGGCCCCCGCCGGGGCGGTGGGTCGCGACGACGAAGGTGGCGGTCTCGGCGAGGCGGCGCGGCACGTCGTCGAGGAGGCGGCGGGAGAAGACGAGGGGCTTGTTGCCGTCGGGCGAGGCGTAGCCGCCGACGAGGGAGCCGGCGCCGAGCGCGAGGCCGCCGGCGGCGCCGGTGCGGAAGAAGAGGCGTCCCCCGCGGGCGATCGCGGCGTGGTCGGTCCCGGGTGGGACGACGGAGGTGGCGGCGAAGAGCGCGTGGAGCTCGGGGGCGGCCTCGGTCGGGAGGGCGCCGGTGGGGGTGGCGGCCTCGGTCGGAAGGGCGCCGGTCGGGGCGGCGGTGGCGGTGGGGGTGGGGGTGGCGCCGGTGGGGGCGCCCCGCTCGCCGGGGTGGGCCGCGAGCATGCGGTGGAAGTGCCCGAGCTGGGCGGGGTCGGCGGCGAAGCGCGCGGCGACGGCGTCCGCGAGGGGGTCCCCCTCCTCAAGCGCGGCGGCCCAGCGGTGCACGCGGGGGCCGAAGCGGTCGGCGGCGGCCACGGTGCGGAGGGCCCGGGGGCTCGGGGCGCTCACGCGGGCGCGGTGGGGGTGCGGGGAGCGGTGGCGCGGGCCGCGGGGGTCGTCCGCGCGGCATCGGCGGCGTCGGCGGCGTC
>CAJBVW010000197.1 GCA_903959175.1 uncultured Pseudomonadota bacterium | reverse complement strand
GCCTCGACCTTACCAGATTCCGGACGTCCTTCGAACCCGAGACACCAAAACGACGAAAGCGGCCGAGCGCGAGGCTCGACCGCTTTTGAGGTCAGAGAGACTGGCCCTGGGGGCGAGTCACTCCATGATGCGGAACCGGAAGAAGGTCTCGCCGATGATGATCTCCTCGCCGCCGAAGAGGCGACGATCGGTGATCAGCTCGCCGTTGACGAGGCTGCCGTTCGAGGACTTCTGGTCCTCGATGTAGAAGTTGTTCCCGCGACGGAACAGCTTGCAGTGGTAGCGCGACACCTTGGAGTCGTTCTTGATCTGGATGTCGTTCTCGCGGCCGCGACCGATCGTCAGGATGTCCCCGGTGAAGGGGTAGATCTGCTCTTCGGCGGTGCCCTCTTGGTAGAGGAGGAGCGCGCGACGGGGCGCGTCTCCGGAGTCGCCAGCGGCGGGCGCGACGGAGCCGAAGCCGTTGCTGCCGTCCCCCGCGAGGTCGATCTCGACCTCACCGGCGGCCACCACCACGTCGCCACCGGGGAATTCGTCTTCGAAGCCGAACGGAACGTCGGCGCTGGGGGCGTCCCCATCGTCCTCGCCGACCTCGCCGACCTCGGCGGTCTCGATGGCGATGTCCTCCTCGACGGAGGTGACGCGGATGGACGCGACGTCGCCGGAGATCTCGCCGGGGAACACCACCGAGAGGTCCTCGCGGACCTCCGTGCGGCTGGCGTACTCGCCGTCGTCTTCCGCCTTGGCGGCAGGCTCGTTCTCCACCGGGGCCTCGACCTCGACCTCGACCTCGACCTCGATCTCGAACTCGCTCGGCGCGGGCGCTTCCACCGGCTCGGCGGCCGGGGCGGCGACGGGCGCTTCGACGTAGTGCCCGCCGGGGCCGGCGGTCGCAGCCCAACGGTCGAGTGCGCTCTGGAGGTCGGCGCGGTCGGCGTCGAGCACGGCGATGCGCTCGTTGGCGTTCGCTTGGTTGGCTCGGAGGTCACCGACCTCCTTCTCGAAGTCGGCGTCCGTCATCTCGCCGATGGCGGCGCGGAGCTCGAGCTCCTGGATCTGCTCGTCGACGCCCCCGCGGGACGCCTCGATGCCGGCCTTGTCCGCCTCGAGGCCCGCGATGAGCTCGAGCAGCCGCGGGAGCAGCGGCTGAATCTGGTCGGCTACGTCGGAGGCCTTGATCGTGTGGTCGAGGACGACCTTCTCGATCACGGCCGTGTTGAACTTGCCCGTGGCCGCCTGCGCGCGCGCCTTCTCGATGTAGTGGCGGTGCTGCTCGTACCGCGCCACGTGCGCGGTGAGCGTATCGAGGAGTTCCTTCTTCTCCATGTCAACGGGCTCCTGAAGGGTAGGCGGCGTGAGTCGTCTGAATGCGGGGCGAGGTGCGAAAGCGCGTTGATAGTAGAAGCGGGTGTCTGCTGTCAACCCCACCCGAAGCGCCGATGGGCGCGGGTTCGTTCGGACCGGTCAGAAGTAACCGTTCGGAGCCTCGCCTGAGGTCGCGAGGTTCTGGAACAGGATGTACTTGTCGAGGAACGCGAGCTCGACCGTGCCGATGGGACCACTGCGCTGCTTCGCGATGATGATCTCGGCGACCCCCTTCTTCGCGCTGGCCTCTTTGTTGTAGACCTCGTCGCGGTAGATGAAGAGGATGATGTCGGCGTCCTGCTCGATTGCGCCCGACTCGCGCAGGTCGCTCGGCATCGGGCGCTTGTCCTGGCGGCTCTCGAGGGAGCGGTTGAGCTGGGAGAGCCCGATGACCGGGATGTCCAGCTCCTTCGCGAGGATCTTCAGGCCGCGCGAGATGTTGCTGATGACGTTTTCACGCGATTCCTTCGCGCCGCCGGTGCCCTGCATCAGCTGGATGTAGTCGATGATCAGCAGCCCGAGGTTCGGGTGCTCCGCCTTCAGGCGGCGCGCCTTGCTGCGCAGCTGCGTGATCGTGAGGCCTGGCGTGTCGTCGATGAGGATCGGGAGGCTGTGGAGCACCTCGGCGGCCTCGATCAACTTGCGCCAATCCCCGTCGGCGTCGAGCGTGCCGGTGCGCACCGCGCTCGCGTCCACCCGCGCATGCGAACAGAGCATGCGGGTGGCGAGCTGGTGGCGCGACATCTCCAGCGAGAACATCCCGACCGCCACTCCGCCGAGCAGCGCGGCGTTGAGGGCGAGGTTGAGCACGAAGGCCGTCTTCCCCATGGCCGGACGAGCGGCGAGGATGATGAGGTCCGTGCGCTGGAGGCCCGCGAGCTTCTTGTCGAGATCGACGAAGCCGGTGGGGACGCCGGTCACGTCTCCGGGGTTGGAGGCGCGCTTCTGGATCTCGAGGATCTGCTCGTCGACGATCTCCGAGAGCGCGTGCCAGTCCCGCGAGCCCGAGAGGTTCGACACCTCGAAGATGGACTTCTCGGCGCTGTCCATCAGCGCGGGGAGGTCCTTGACGCCCTCCTGGACGTCCTCTTCGATCTGGCGCGCCGCGAGGAGCAGCCGGCGCCGGACCGCGTATTCCTTGACCCGTCGTGCGTACGTCGTGACGTTGTCGACGCTCGCACAGGCCTGCGGCAGCGCCACTACGTAGGCGATACCACCGACCTTCTCGGCCTCCCCGCGGCGCTCGACGTCGTCGAGCACCGTCGTGGGGTCCGGCACCACTCCCCCGTCCGACAACGCGCAGACGAGCTCGAAGAGGTGCTGGTGGGCCGGGCGATGAAAGTCCTCTGCGGTGAGGACCTCGCGGACCTCGAGCAGCTGACTCGCATCGAGGAGGAGTCCCCCCAACAGCGACCGCTCGGTCTCCCAGTTGTGGGGGAGACCGCGCGATGAAGCGGATTCAGACGAGCGGCGCCCGTCATCGTCGCGTTCGCGGAAGGGGGGCTTCACTCTAAGCGCGGATGACGTACACCTTCACCGACGCCTCGACGTCCCGGTGCACCTTGACGGACACCTGGAACACGCCGATGTTGCGGATCGGGTCAGCGAGTACGATGTTGCGACGGTCAACTTCGACGCCCTGGGCCGCGAGGGCCTCCTGCACGTCCTGGTTGGTGACCGAGCCGAAGATCTTGTCTTCGGCGCCCGCCTGGCGCTTGATCGACACCGCGGTGCCCGAGATCTTCGCCGCGAGCTCTTTGGCTGCAGCGAGGACCTTGGTCTGACGGGCGGACGCCAGCCGGCGCTGGTGGTCCAGGCGGCGGGTGTTGCGCTCGTCCGCGAGGACGGCAAGGTGACGGGGAAGGAGGTAGTTACGGCCGAAGCCGTTCGCCACTTCAACCACGTCGCCGGTGGCGCCGAGGTTCGCGACTTCTTCCTGGAGGATGACCTTCATTGGGAGCTCCGATGGTTCGGCGTTTGACTAGGCGTCCGCTTCGACAGCGAGCTCGTCCTCGGCCTCTTCCGCTTCGGCGCGGTAGCGGGCTTCGGCCTCTTCTTCCGCCTTGAGGGCGGCCATCCGCTCGATGCGGAGGCGCTTGCGCTCCTCGGCAAGGGCACGGCGGGCCTCGATCTCGACGTTCTCTTCGAGCTTCACGGTGAGGAAGCGGAGCAGCTGGTCCTCGAGACCGAGGGTGCGCTCGACTTCGGCAACCAACGTCGCGGGGGCGACGTAGTTCAGGTAGATGTAGTGACCGCGCTGGTGCTTGCTGATGATGTACGCCAGCTTGCGCTTGCCCCAGTCCTCACTGACGAGGATGGTGCCGGCGTTGTCCGTGATCACGGCCTCGAAGCGGGTCGTGATCTTGGTCATCACGTCTTCGGTGAGGTCGGGGCGGGCGATGTAGATGGTCTCGTATTCGTTGAGGATCAAGTGGCCTCCACTTGGGCGATGGGATGGAGAGCGGGCCGGAGGCTGCTCTCGCGGAGGATCAGGCGGACGGTGCCGCGTTGAACGTGTTCATTGTCTTGGTGACGCCCACGCGGACGACGCTCTCCACGGCGTCTGCGGCGGCATCCAGGAGCGGATCGAGCGCGGCGGCCTCAGCGGACGACCAGGGCGCGAGCACCCAGTCGGCCGGATCCATCTGTTCGGGGGGGCGGCCTACGCCGACCCGCACCCGGACGAAGTCCGTACCGACGAGGCGATGGATGTCACGAATGCCGTTGTGACCCCCGTGGCCCCCACCCACGCGAACGCGAAGGCGACCAAAGGGGATGTCCATGTCGTCGTGGACGACGATCAGCTCGGGCATCGGGATCTTGTAGAAACCGAGGATCGAGGCGACCGGTTGGCCCGAGAGGTTCATGAACTGCTGCGGCATCGCGAACATCACCTTGGAGCCGGACAGGGCACCATCCCCGACCAGCGCACCGTAGAGCTTCTTCTCTACGGAGGCGCCAGCGCGGGCCGCGATGCGTTCCACCGCCAAGAACCCGACATTGTGTCGGGTCCGGGCGTAGCGCGCACCGGGGTTGCCCAGGCCGACCACGAGGTGCATCAGGCCTTCTTGGCCTGAGCCTTCGCGGGGGCCTTCTTGCCGGCGGGCGCGGAGGCAGCGGCCGCCGCGGCGGCAGCCTCTTCCTTGGAGACGCGCTTGCCTTCCACGGCCACGACGTTGAAGTCGCGGGTGTACATGATCTTCACGCCCGGGGGCTGGAGGATCTCGGACACCTTGAGGAACGTGCCGTTCTCAAGGGGCGACACGTCCATCTCGATCGTCTTGGGGATCGAGCCGGCGGCGCACTGCACCGTGACGGAGCGGATGAGCTGGCGCATCGTCCCGCCCGCGCGGGTGCCGGCGGCGCGACCGACGGAGGTGAGGGTCACCTCGACGGTGACGACGTAGTCGGCGTCGACTTCGTAGAAGTCGACATGCAACACCTTGCGGGAGACCGGGTCACGCTGCACTTCGCGCACGAGGCAAGGACGGGCATCCGTCCCCTCGACCTGCACGGAGATGAGGGTGTTGGGGTCCGCGGTCTTGCGGAAGATGGTGGCGAGCGCGGCCACGTCGAAGCTGACGGGGGTGGCGGAGCCACCGGCCCGGTAGACCACGCCGGGGGTACGGCCGGCGGAACGCGCCTTGCGCGCGACGCCCTTGCCGGTTTCGCCGCGCGGCGTGGCGTTGAGGATGAGGTTTTCCATCACAAATCTCCAGGAGGAGGAGGCGCCGGGACGAGGGGTCCGGGGAGGTGGGGCTGGGACGTCCATCGCCCCGGCGAACCGGACCACACCCCGAGGGATGTTTCGCACCATGGACGTAGGGCCCCTGGGGACCGGTGCGCGGACCGGCAGGGCATACACCCTACCGGAGCGGCCGCCAGTTAGCGCATTGGTACGGCACCGTCAAGAGGTGGACGACCCGGAAACGCCGAGGTTCAGCGGAAGAGGCGGGTGACCGAGTCGTGGGAGTGGATCGAGCTGATGGCCTCGGCGAAGACGGCGGCCACGGAGACGATGCCGATCTTCGCGCACGCCTGCGCTTCGGGACGGAGCGGGATGGTGTCGGTCACGATGACCTTCTCCAAGGCGCTGTCCTCGATCCGCTCGATCGCCGGGCCCGAGAGCACGGCGTGGGTCGCAACGGCGAAGATGCGATTCGCGCCTTTCTCCTTGAGGGCCGCGGCGGCCTTCACGAGGGTGCCGGCCGTGTCGATCATGTCGTCGATGATGATGGCGTCCTTGTCGCGCACGTCCCCGATGAGGTGCAGCGCCTCGGCCTGGTTGGGCCCGCTGCGACGCTTGTCGATGATGGCGAGGCCGCAGCCGAGGGGCTTCGCGTAGGACCGCGCGCGCTCGACGCCGCCGGCGTCCGGCGAGACGATGACGGCGTTGCCCGTGGGGAGCGCCGCCGCGAGGTAGGCGCGGAGCGTGGGGCCCGCGTAGAGGTTGTCGACGGGGATGTCGAAGAACCCCTGGATCTGGCCGGCGTGCAGATCCATCGTGAGGACGCGCGAGACGCCCGCGGTGGTCAGGATGTCGGCCACGAGCTTGGCGGTGATCGGCGCGCGCGGCGCGGCCTTCCGGTCCTGCCGGGAGTAGCCGTAGTACGGGATCACGGCCGTGATCCTGCCGGCGGACGCGCGCTTGCACGCGTCCACCATGATGAGGAGCTCCATCAGATGGTCGTTCGCGGGCGACGACGTGGGCTGGACGATGAACACGTCCCGGCCACGAACGTTGTCGTCGATCTCGACCTGGACTTCCCCGTCGGAGAAGCGGCCGACGCGGACCTTGCCGGCGACCTCCCCCAGGGCGTCGCAGATGGCCTCGGTGAGCTTGGGATGGGCGTTCCCGTGGAAGACCCGGAGCTCGAGATACATGGCGGTCCTCGGAGGAGCCGAGCGTCACACGTCCGTGGCAGGGTGGCAATACCCGCCCCGAGGACAGCTCACGGACGACGCACGTTCCTCGATGGGAGGCCTGCTTTGGGCCTCAGGGGACCACCACGGCGGGCCCGAGCGGCGTCCCAGTGGCGTCGAGCTGGAGGCGCACCGCCGACTCGAGCAGCACGGCGTCGCCGCCGGGAGAGGCGCCGGTGGGGAGCGACGGGAGCGCCTGGTTGCTGGCGAGCGTGCCGTCCGCGTTGAGGAGCACGGCGACCACCGCGACGTCCATCCCGCTCGCGGGGATCCCCGACGGGTAGATCGACCACCAGGGCACGTGCACCTCCCACCCGCCGCTCGTGGTGCCGGTGCTGGAGGCGTCGCGCGCCGCGCCCCGCTCGGCGACGTTCCCGTCGTCGAAGCTGGTCTGTGCGAGCAGCCACCAGAAATCCGCGGCGCTGCCCCACGCGCCGTGGAGGCCGCGGAGGCCGGAGACCTCGCTCAGGTCGCCGAGGGCGAGCTCCTCGGCGCCGATCGCGCAGACCACGAGGTCGAAGCCCATGCCGTCGATCCCCGAGGTGTACGGCATGGACGTGAGGAGGGTGTCGATCGTGCCGTCCACGTCCTCGAGGGTGGTGGCGTCCGCGCCCCAGCCGGTGCCGGCGCCGTAGTCGACGTCGAGGAGGAGGAGCGTGCTGTTCTCCCCGCGCTCGAACACCCCGTCCACGCCGATCCACAGCCCGTCGGTGTCGGCGGTGATCCGCAGCGCGTCGAGCTGGTTGAAGCCGAGCCCGAAGGAGGTCTCCCATGCCTGCGTCGCGACGGGCGGGCCGAGGTCCTCGGTGCGGCCGTCCACGAGGAGGCTCTCGGCGGGAGCGGTCACGGTGCGGTCGCCGGCGATGGCGGACGCGAGGACGGCGTGGACCCAGGTGTTGTCGAGGCGCTGCCCGTCGAAGACGGCGGTGAGATCGCCCAGGCCGAACACCGGGATGTCGGCGTTGGTGTGGGAGCCCCAGCGCCAGTCGCTCTCGGGGACCGTGCCCGCGGCCCCCCCGCCGGAGACCGCGAGGCCGCCGCATTCGTGGTCGGCCGTGACGACGATGGTGGGGGTCTCGTCGAGGGTCTCGGCCCAGGTCGCGGCGACCGCGACGGCCTCGTCGAGCGAGGCGGTCTCGAGGTGGACCTGGTCGCCGTCGTTGCTGTGCGAGGCGTGGTCGATGCGCGCGCCCTCGACCATGAGGAAGAAGCCGTCGGGATCCTCCTCGAGCACGTCGATCGCGAAGGCGGTCATCTCGGCGAGCGTGGGCTGCTCGACGTAGCCGTCCCCGACGTAGGGGAGCGTGGAGTCCGCGAACAAGCCGAAGAACGGGCGCCCGTCCGGCACGGCCGCGAGGAGCTCGCTGCGCGTCCGCACGAGCTGCGCGTCGATGCCGGCGAGCGGGAGGTTGACGACCGTGTAGCCGCCGCCGAGCACGACATCGGGCGGGTTAGCGACGAGCTGGTCGACGATGTCGGAGGTGTTGCCGCGGTGGTCGGTGTGGGCGAAGAACGACGCGGGCGTGGCGCCGTTCAGGGCGTCCGTGGTGACGACGCCGACGGCCATGCCCCGGGCGCGGGCGTCCTCCAGGACGGAGGCCACGGGGAGGATGTCGCGATCCATGCCGACGACGTTGTTCCAGGTCTTCACGCCGGTGGCGAGCGCGGTGGCGCCGGCGGCGGAGTCGGTCGTGCCGGTGAGCGATGCGCTGAGGAGGCGGCCGCGGTTGGGCAGGCTCTCCATGACGAGCGTGCCCGCGGCGCCGTACGCGTAGAGTCCGCCGCCCTCGACGTGAGGGAAGCCCATGCCGTCACCGACGAAGAGGATGACGTGTGGAGGGCTTGGCGGGGGCGAGGTTTCGTCCGTGTCCTCGGGCCCGGTGTCATCGGCGGAATCGGTGTCCCCGCTCTCGTCCGTGTCGGCGACGTCGGTGTCGGGGGCCGCCGTGTCCGCGCAGCCGGCGCAGGAGTCGGTGTCGGAGGAGTCCTTTCCGTCGCAGGCGAGGAGGGAGAGGAGGAGGAGCATCGTCGTGGATCCGTTTCGTCACCGGAAGGATACACGGCTAAGCGTGAGCACGCGCCGGGATAGCGCTGCGGCATGCCCACCGACCCCGTCGCGACCGCGCTCGAGTACCACCAGCGGACGCGGCATTCACCGCACGCCTTCGCGCGCTCCGCCGCGTACCTCGACTGGGATACGCAGCCGGACCCGTTCCGCCGCTACGTCGGGGCCGAGGTGGTGCTGCTGGACCGGGCGCCGGGGGGCGTGGATCCTCGCTACGATGCCGTGCTGGACGGTGCGCTCCCCTCCCCCGCCCCGACGGATTGGGAGGCGGTCTCGCGGCTGTTCCTCGACGCCCTCGCGCTCTCGGCGTGGAAGGAAGCGGGCGACGCACGGTGGTCTCTCCGGGTGAACCCCTCGAGCGGAAACCTGCATCCGACCGAGGCCTACCTCGTGTGCGGCGCGGTGGCGGGCCTCGCGGACGCCCCCGGCGTCTACCACTACAACCCCTACCTGCACGGCCTCGAGCGGCGCGCCGCGCTCCCCGTACCGACGTGGTCGCGCCTGGCCGCTGATCTCCCCGATGGCGCCGTGATCGTCGGGCTCACCTCCATCGTCTGGCGCGAGTCCTGGAAGTACGGGGAGCGCGCCTTCCGCTACTGCCAGCACGATCTCGGGCACGCGATCGGGGCGCTCTCCCTCGCCGCGGGCGGGCTCGGATGGACCGCGCGGGTGCTCGACAGCGTGCCGGACGCCGCGGTCGGGGCGCTGCTCGGCGTCGCGACCCAGGCAGGCATCGAGGCCGAGGTGCCCGAGTGCCTCGTGGCCATCTACCCCGCGGATCGCGCCTTTCCCCTCCCCCAGTGGCGCCACTTCCGCGCGCCCCCGCTCCCGCCGCTCACCTGGTGCGGCACGCCGAACGCGCTCTCGCCCGAGCATCAGGAGTGGCCGGTGCTCGGCATCGTGGAGGAGGCGACGCGGAGCGAGGGGCCCGGCACGTCGTGGGCCCCCGCCTCGTCGCGGGAGGGCCGCCTCGCCGACCGTCCCGTGGCCCTGCGCGCCGTCCTGCGTCAACGCCGGAGCGCGGTGGAGATGGACGGGCAGACCCCGCTCGGTCGGGACGCCTTCTTCCGCACGCTCTGCCGCCTCCTCCCGGGAGCGCCCCCCTTCGACGCCCTCCCGTGGGCACCCGCCGTCCACCTCGCCCTGTTCGTGCACCGCGTCGAGGGCCTGACCCCCGGGCTCTACGCCCTGGCGCGCGATCCGGCGGCGCTCCCCGCCCTCCGCACGGCCCTCTCACCCCGCTTCCGCTGGGAGCCCGTGGAGGGAGGGCCCGCCGGCCTCCATCTGCTTGATCCCACCGACGTCCGCGGGCTCGCCGGGCACGTGTCCTGCGGGCAGGCCATCGCCGGAGACGGCGCCTTCGCCGTCGCGATGCTGGCCGACCTGCCGGGGTGCCTGGCCCGACACGGAGCCGCGTTCTACCGCCGGATCCACTGGGAGGCCGGCGCGATCGGCCAGGTGCTCTATCTGGAGGCGGAGACCGACGGCCTGCGCGGGACCGGCATCGGCTGCTTCTATGACGACGCCACCCGCAACGCGCTCGGGATCGTGCCGCCGAGCGGCTGGGCGACGATGTACCACTTCACCGTCGGGGGTGCGGTGGACGATCCGCGGCTGCGAACCCTCGATCCCTACGCGCACCTGGAGGGGTAGGCGCGCCGTCCCGGCCCCCGGCGGATCGGGACCGGTTAGGCCCGGCCCCGATGAAGTGGGTCCGCTTCCGCACCTGTCGCACGCTGCCCGAGGCGCACCTCGTGAACACCGAGTTGATGCGCGCGGGGATCCCCACCGAGGTGCGCGGCGAGTCCCGCCTGCCCCTCGCGGGCGAGATCCCGTTCGTGGACGCGCGCGTGGAGGTCTGGGTGACGGAGGAGCACGTGCTCTCGGCGGCGGCGCTGCTCGCCGAGGTCGAGGCCGCCTGCGCGGGCCCCGCGCGTACCTGCCCTCACTGCCGGGAGGAGAACCCGCCCGCGTTCGAGCTCTGCTGGCAGTGCGGGCGGGATCTGTAGGGAGCGCCTCGTTAGGAGGCCGCATGGCACGCCTCCTCTTCGCTCCCTTCGTCCTCGTGCTCCCCCTCCTCCTCGCGTGTGGTGCCGCCCCCGACGCCCCCGCCGGGGAAGCCTGGGCGAAGGTGCCGCTCGCCGATGGCGCGATCTCCGCCGCGAACGCCGCGAGCGAAGTGCCGGCCGCGTTCCGCAACGGCGCCGGAGAGGTCGCCTGCCCCGTGATGGGCATGGCGATCAAGAGCGGCGAAGACGCGGTGTCCTACGCCGACCACGAGGGCACCCGGTACTACTTCTGCTGCGACAGCTGCGAGAAGCTCTTCCTCGACGACCCCAAGGCCTACGCCAACGGCGCCTACCTGAAGTCCCACGATCTGGACCCCACCGCGCCCGCCGCGTGCGAGGACGCCGGGAAGATCGGAGGCTAGCACGCTCCGGGGCGCCCAGCCCCGCGCGCGGATGCGGTACGCTACCGTCATGCGGACGATCGAGCTCGAGCAGGAGATCAGCTGCGTGTCACCGCCGGCCACGCTCTGGCCGCTGCTGGCGGACACTGCCCGGCTCAACCGCATCGTGGGGATGGCGCCGCTGGAGCTGACCCCGCTCGACGGCCCCGGCGCCGAGCGCTACCACGTCAAGACGTCGCTGGATGGGTTCTCGGCGGAGTACGACGAGGAGCCCTTCGAGTGGCGGTCTCCGGACAGCTTCGTCGTGCGCCGCAACATGACGAAGGGGGCGCTCCAGAGCCTCCAGATGGGGCTCTCGGTGCTGCCGGGCGACAACGGCGGTTCCCGCGTGACCTGGCGCCTCGTCCTCACGGTGAAGCTTGGGTTTCTGGCACCGATCACGCGACTCGTCGGCGGCTGGCGCATGCGCACGATCCTGGCCGCGACGCGCGCCTTCGACGCCACGCTCGTCGACCCGCCCGCGCCCGCCCCGCCCACCGCGATCTCTCCCGCGTTCGAGCGCGCGATCACGGCGCTCCAGACCGTGCTGCCGGAGCCCGACCGAGCCCTCGCCCGCCGCTTCGGCGAATGGCTGGCCCGCGCCCCCGACGTCGACGTGATGCACATCCGCCCGTTCGAGGTCGCGGACGAGTGGGGAGAGCCGCGCGAGGCGATCCTGACGCTGTGCCTGGAGGGCGTGGTGGCGGGCCTGCTCCAGATGCACTGGGACATCGTGTGCCCCTCGTGCCGTACGGCCGCCAGCCGCGTGGAGCACCTCTACGAGGTGCGCGACGGCGGTCACTGCGGCTTCTGCGACATCCGCTTCGATCTGCCGCTGGATCAGGCGGTGGAGGCCGTGTTCCAGCCGGCCGCGTCCCTGCGCGAGGTGACCCCCCTGCCCTACTGCACGGGCGGCCCCACCTCGACTCCCCATGTGCTCGCGCAGGCGCACCTCCCGCAGGACGGGTCGGCCCACTTCTTCGCGCCGAGCGCGCCGGGCAAGTACCGGGTGTTCGTCCGCGGGGGCGCAACCGCCTCGCTCACGGTCGCGCCGACGGGCCGTGACGACGTGCGCTTCGACCTGACCGACCTCGTGGTCACCCCCGCAGCCGCCACGGTCACGCCCGGCGCCGCCATCGTCGTGCACCAGAACGGCGGCACCGCGCGCCACGCCAAGATCGAACAGCTCGCCTGGATCGATCGCGCCGCGACGGCCCACCGGATGAGCCTCCAGCCGCGCTTCCGGCGCCTGTTCTCCGGCGAGGTGCTGAGCCCCGGCCGGCAGCTCCACGTCGCGCGCGTCTCCCTGTTGTTCAGCGATCTATCGGCCTCCACCGCGCTCTACAGCCGCGTCGGCGACGCCATCGCCTTCCGCCTCGTGCAGGACCACTTCGAGCTGCTCCGGGAGAAGATCGCGGCGGAGAACGGTGTCGTCGTGAAGACCATCGGGGACGCCGTCATGGCCGCCTTCCAGGACGAGGGTTCGGCGCTGCGGGCCGCGGTCGCGATGCAGGCGGCGTGGGACGCGTTCCGAGAGCCCCGCCCGGACGGCGGCGACACCATGCTCAAGATCGGGGTCCACTCGGGCCCGGCCTTCGTCGTGACGGCCAACGGTGTGCTCGACTACTTCGGGCAGACCGTGAACGTCGCCGCGCGCCTCCAGGGCGCCGCCCACGAGCGCGAGATCGTCGTGACCGACGCGCTCGCGGATCGCGCCGTCGAGGAAGGTTGGATGGGTGGAGCGCGCATCTCCGAGCGCTTCGACGCCGTGCTCAAGGGGCTGGATCACCCCCTCCGCGCAGCCCGGCTCGTCGTCGGATAGGCCGGCCCGATGGAAAACGTCGACGCCATCGTCATCGGCGCCGGATTCGGCGGCCTCGGCGCGGCCCTCACGCTCGCGGAGCGCGGCGCGCGCGTCGTCCTGATGGAGGCGTTGACCTACCCGGGCGGCTGCGCGAGCACCTTCACCAAGCACGGCCACCGCTTCGAGGCCGGCGCCACGCTGTTCGGCGGCTTCGACGAGGGCCAGCTCTTCGCGCGTTGGATCACGCGTCACGGGCTGGACGTCCGCCTCGATCGCCTCGATCCCGTCATCTCCTTCCGCGCCCCGGGCCTCGCGATCGACGTGCCGCCCGACCGCGCCGCGCTGGTCGACCGCTTCTGCGCCCTCCCCGACGCGCCGGCCCCCGCCATCCGCGCCTTCTTCGCCGAGCAGGCCCGCGTCGCGGACGCGTTGTGGCCCGCCTTCGACGATCCGGGCCTCCTCCCTCCCTTCGCGCCGGGCGCGCTGACCGCGCACACCCTTCGCCTCCCCGCGCTCGCCGGCCTCGTGCGCCACCTTGGCCGCCCGCTGTCCGTCATGCTCGCGCGCCACGGCCTGCTCGGCTTCCGGCCGCTCGTCGCGTGGCTCGACGCCATGTGCCAGATCACCGTGCAAGTGGGCGTGCGCGAGGCCGAGTCGCCCCTGGCGCTCGCGGCAATCGACTTCTGCTTCCGGGGCACGCGCCACGTCCACGGCGGCATCGGCCGGCTCGCGGAGGCGATGACCGGCGCGGTGCAGACCCTCGGCGGATCGGTGCGGTTCGCGTGCCGGGCGAAGGGGCTGGCGCGGGACGGGGACGCGTGGGTGGTCGATGGGCGCGACGGCGGCGTGCGCGCGCCCATCGTGGTCGCCAACCTGCTGCCCCAGGCGATCTCCGGGCTGCTCGGCGCGTCCGTGCCGCGGCTGGACGCGCTCGCCGCGCGGGTGGCCGACGGGTGGAGCGCCGCGATGTTGTACCTCGTGGTCGATCCCGACGCGCCCGCGCTGCCGGGGCCGCACCACCTCGAGCTCGTCCAGGACCTCGAACGCCCCTTCCTCGACGGCAACCACCTCTTCTGCTCCGTCGGCGGGCGGGACGAGGCCGCGAGCGAGGGCGCGGTGACGACGGGGCGGACGGTCACCGTGTCCACGCACTTTCCCGTCTCCCGCATCCGCGGGGCCAGCAGTGAGGAGCAGGCCGCGGCCGTCGCCACGGTCCAGGACCACATGCTGACCGGCCTCCGCGCGCTCGCGCCGGACCTCGCGGCGGGCGTCCGCGAGACCTTCCCCGCCAGCCCCCGCACCTTCGCCCGCTTCACCCGGCGCCCCGAGGGCCTCGTGGGCGGCATCCCGCGCCGCGCCGGCCTGCACCACTACCGCGATCTGTGGCCCTCCGCCGTGCTCCCGGGCCTGTGGATGGTCGGCGACAGCGTGTTCCCCGGGCAGAGCACGCTCGCGACGGCCATCGGCGGCATCAAGGTGGCCGAGGCGGCGCTCGCCGCGCGCTGAGGCCGCTCACGGGAAGCGCGCGAGGGCCTCGGGACACGCGCCCACCACCTCCGCGACGCTGGAGCGCAGCGGATCGTCAGGGCCGCGGGCGAGCAGCGCGTCGACCCGCGTGACGACGCGATCGCATATCCCCTCCGCGACGAGGAGCCGGAGGCCCTGGACGTGGAGCTCCGCGTCGCCCGCGGGGGCGCGGTCGAGCCAGCCGAGGATCCACGCGACGCGGGTGTCCAACGGGGCCAAACCGTCGAGCGCGGCGGGGTCGGTGCCGCGGAGGTCGGCCCACATGCGGGCGCGGGCCCGCGCGGCCTCCCACTCCCAGCCGTCCGTGCGCGCGCCGAGCTCCGTCCACACGGCGTCGGCATCGGCGTAGGCGCCCGCGCGGGCGAGCTCGCGGCCGTACGTCCAGGCGTGCTCGGGATCGCTCGGGTAGCGCTCGCGGTCCTTGCGTGCGGCGGCGAGCGGCGGTGGGTCGCTGACCACGAGGGTGGCGAGCACGTCGCGGTAGAGGGCCTCGCGGCCGCCCTCCCCGACGCGCGCGGTGGGGTCGACGGCGGCGTCGAGGTGGTAGCCGGCGCGGAGGAGCCACACCCCGCGGCGGAGCGTGTGTTCGACGACGCGCCCGAGCTCGACCTCGGTAGCGCGATCGCGCAGCACGAACGTGCGGCTGGTGAAGCCGTCGCGCAGCGGGGGCGGCCCGGGATCGACGGAGACGTCCGCGTCGTAGGCGAGGGCCCAGGCCTCCGCGAGCGCGGCGTCGTCGGGATCCTCGGCGGTGGGGAGGCGGGAGAGGCCGCAGAACACGGGCTCGTCGCGGTTGGGCGAGACGAGCCAGCCGGGGAGCCCGGCGACGCGGACGGGGTTCTCCGCCATGCGCCAGGGCAGCTCGAGGGTGACGCCAGCGCCGCGCACGTCCACGGGGTCTCCGGGGAGGGAGAGGCTCGGCGACAGGCGCGCGAGGGCGGGCGCGACGAGCATCGGGAGGGCGGCGAGGGCGGCGGCGAGCTGGAAGGCGCGGAGGCGGCGCGCGGGCGCGGCCGCGCGGGGCGCGAAGGACTCGGCCGGGAGCAGGCTCGCGACGAGGAGGCCGCCGAGGAGGCCGCCGACGTGACCGAGGTGGGAGATGCCCTCGGCGCCGAGGCTCGACACGAAGAGCGGCACGAAGAGGACGAGGTTTCCCCAGCCGTAGAAGCCGCGCCAGCCCGGCGGCATGGCGCCCCCCACGCGGAAGCCAATGGCGATCTGGGCGCCCCAGAAGCCGTACGCGAGGATGGAGGAGCCGAGGACGGGCAGCGCGCCGAAGGCCGTCACCAGCGCCGTCCCGCCGAAGACCGCGGCCGCGCCCACCGCCGCGAGGCCGGAGGCGCCGAGCGCACGTTCCACACGGAAGCTGCAGTAGGCCAACACCGGGAGGTTCCCGACGAGGTGGAGGAGGCCGACGTGGAGGAGCTGGGAGGTCCACGGCGTCCACCACGCGCCGTCGAGCACCAGCGGCTCGTAGCCGGTGGCCCCGCCGAGCACGGCGCTGTCGACGCGCGCGCCGAGGTCGGGCGAGAAGGAGCCCGCGAACATGGCGCCGAGCTGGATCGCCCCCGCGAGCGCGATCCCCACGGTGACGAGCAGGGCGCCCCACGGGAAGTGGCCCGCGCGCACGAAGGCGGCGAAGCGGGCGTCCGGGCTGTCGAACGCCTCCGCGAGCTCCGCGACCTCGCCGAGCTTGCGGAAGTGCTCGCCCGTCCACGGCGCGTAGCGGACGTGGTCCTCGGCGAAGAGGCGCGCGCGGCGGACCTCCTCCTCTACGTCGACATCGGCGAGGAGGTGCTCACCGCCGTGCTGCAGCTCCACGCGCATCGACTGCGAGTGTAGTCGCGCCCGGGGCCCGCCGCCCGAAGGAACGCCCTACCGCTTGCGGCGGAGGAGCGCGACCAGGGCGGGCAGGAGACCGGCGAGGGCGAGGCCGCCCGTCGGGGTGGAGACGGGGGCGCAGCCGCAGCCGCCGCCGCCCTTGTAGGACCACTCGGGGATCGTGGCCGTGTCGGCGCCAGTGTCGCCGGGGAGATCGGTGTCACCGGTGTCGCCCGTGTCGCCGGTCTCGGGGTCGACGTAGTCGGCGATGCCGTCCCCGTCCCCGTCCACGGTGCCCTCGTCGAGGTCGAGGAGGCCGTCGTCGTCCGAGTCGGTGTCCTGGTAGTTGGGCGTGCCGTCGCCGTCGGCGTCGGGATCCGCCACGCCGTCGCCGTTCGCGTCCTCCGCGTTCTCCACGACGGTCCCGATGTTGTCGCCGTCGTCGTCGGCGTCCTCGCTGTCGCCGAGGCCGTCGCCGTCGAGGTCGGTCATGCCCTCGGTCGCGTCGGGCACGCCGTCGGCGTCCGAGTCGAGGTCGAGGTGGTCGGGGGTGCCGTCGCTGTCGACGTCGTCGGGGGTGTCGGTGGGGTCGGTCGCGTCGTAGTCGCCGATCTCGTCCGCGGTGGGGATGCCGTCGCCGTCGTCGTCGCCGTCGTTCCAGTCGGGCAGGCCGTCGGCGTCGGTGTCCTCGGGGGCGGTGGGATCCGTGACCTCGGCGCCGTCGTACAAGCCGTCGTCATCGCTGTCGGCGTCGGTGGGGTCGCTGCCGACGACCTCCTCTTCGGCGTCGGTCAGGCCGTCGCCGTCGGTGTCGTTGTCCTCGATGCCGCCGTTGCAGTCGTTGTCGAGGCCGTCGGGGATCTCGGGGGCGCCCGGGTAGATCGTGATGTCGGCGTCGTTGCAGTCGTCGCCGCCGCCGAAGTCGGCGCTGTCGAAGCCGTCGCCGTCCTGGTCGTAGTCGGAGAGGCCGTCGCAGTTGCCGTCGATGCCGTCGTACCAGGCCTCGGTGGCGTCGGGGTTGACGGTGGCGTCGGAGTCGTCGCAGTCGACGGTGGAGTCGTAGCCGTCCTCGTCGTCGTCGATGAAGGCGTCCGCGCCGTCGCAGTCCTGGTCGATGCCGTCGT